>CAZIXS010000027.1:0-29742 GCA_964543335.1 uncultured Phycisphaeraceae bacterium
TGCGGACGATGCGGACATCGACGCCGTGCGCGTGGTGGTAGTCGTTGAACAGCGTCTCGGCGGCACGCTTGCCCTCGTCGTAGCAGGCGCGGGGTCCGATGGTGTTGACCGAGCCTTTGTAGGATTCGGGCTGCGGGTGGACCTCGGGGTCGCCGTAGATCTCGCTGGTGGAGGCCTGGAGGATCTTGGCGCGGCAGCGTTTGGCCATGCCGAGCATGTTGATCGCGCCCATGACCGAGGTCTTCATGGTCTTGATCGGGTTGTACTGGTAATGGCCCGGCGCAGCGGGGCAGGCGAGGTTGTAGATCTCATCGACTTCGAGCCAGATCGGCAGCGTGATGTCATGGCGGATCAACTCAAAGTTGTGGCGGTCGAGCAGGTGGTCGACATTCGACTTCTGACTCGTAAAGAAGTTGTCCAGACAGATGATGTCATGGCCCTGATCGCACAGGCGCTCGCAGAGGTGGGAGCCGAGGAAGCCGGCGCCGCCGGTGACGAGGATGCGTTTGATCTGTGACACGCGGGGATCTCCGATGCTTGGACAGCGATTCGCACGATTTCCGGTCCAGCAAGTGCTGTTCGCGGAGACATAGTACAGGGCTGGCCCGTGTGCGGAGAGTTTGCCGCCGATTCAACCTGATCAGACGCGCCGGAGTGTTTTCTGCTCAAGATCGTCCGGGATCTACCAAGCAATAAGGCTGGATTGTGCGCTTCTGGTTGACCAGTACATCGAGCACACGAAAGGTGGAGTCCATCCGCTGGTCCACAGGATATGGACGGGGTCGTGATCGGATTCAGACGGGCTGCTCATCGGTCGCCGCCTCCGTGAGGGGTTGCTTGATCACGAGCGGGGTTTTTCCGGCTTTGGTTTGCTGGATCCTGCTGACGAACTCGATGGGGGCTTCGGCGAGTGTGGGGCTGATCTTCGTCAGGTTTTCGCGAACATGATGCAGAATTAGGGGCTTGGCCTCGATGGTGGTGGCGACGATCTTGAGCCCAAGCCCATCGGGGCGTTCGATGATCTGGAACTGGCGAACATCCTCACGATCGGAGACCGCGCGGCTGATCGCCGCGGTATGGACGGCGATTCCATCGGGCAGGGTGATGATGCTGTTGACGCGTCCGAGCACGCGCCGGATGCGGGACGGGCCGATGAGCGGTTCGCCCTCGAGGGGCAGGACCTCGTCGCCGATTTCGTAGCGGATCAGCGGGGTCTTTCGTTCGTAGAGGCTGGTCACTCTCAGCACCCTGCCGCCTCCGGGTCCGGGCTCGCCGAGTTCGAAGAGGTGACCGCGGGAGAACACCCGGAAGCCGCCTTGAGGGTGTGTGTAGGCTGTCACGCCGGTTTCGACGGTGCCGTATTCCATGGCGGCGGGGCAGCCGAGCGTCTGGGCGATGCGCCGAGGTGAATCCTCGGACGGGAAGACCTCGGCGGTGGCGATGGCGGCTTTGAGGCCGACCTTCTTGAATTCGGGGGCCCGGTGGGCCTGGCTGCGGGCGAGGAGGTCGAGCGTGGAGCTGTAGCCAACGATGTAGCGGGGCTTGTGGCGCAGGATGAGTTCGGCGGCTTCATCGCACCGCTCCTCCGAGATGTCGTATGCGCTGAAGCGCACGAGGCCGAGAAGCCGGTCTTTCGCGGCACGAACCTGGCCCTTGGCTTTGGCCTTCCAGCCGCTTCCGAGGAGGTGGTGGTGGCCCCAGATCAGAAAAAGCTTGTCGCTGGGTGTGACGCCGTAGAACGATCGGCCGAGCCAACGGTTGGCCAGGTCGATCTGGCGTTCGGCGTGCCAGCCGGGGATCGAGGTGGGCTGGCCAGTGGATCCGCCGGTGGTGAAGTAGTTCTCGGTGGGTCTGCGCTCATCGCCGATGTCTTCAAGGTCGCCGCGCATGTGCTGTTTGGTCAGGGGCGGGACGGTGTCCGCGAATTGTTCGAGCGAGTCAAAGCGCGCGGGGACCTCGCCGGCCTTGTGCAACTTCCGATAACGGAGTGTGTGGCGGATCGCCTTGGCCCAGACCCTGTTGAGTCGGTCGAGCATGGCGGCGTGGCGTCGGGCAGGATCGGCGTGGCTCGTGTACCACCGAGCGGCGTCATCGATCACGGGGCGCACTCGCCGGGCGCGGACGGTAGCGACAAGGCTCATCGCCGAGTTATAGCCCCGTTCGGACCGGTTTCTCTGGCTGAATGATTGATTTCAACCGAATTGAACGCTTTGGCGAAGCTCTGCGTAGGAGTCGCTTCCCACGCTGGTAGACGCTTGGCCTCCCGGGCCGGTAGTCTGCTTGGCTCTGATCCTGCCGGCCTGAGGGCCGGTTTCATTTCCTGTTCCCAGGATGGCATTTCCATGTCTGACGGCAAACGAGCTCTGATTACCGGCATCACCGGCCAGGACGGCAGCTACCTCGCAGAATTCCTGCTTTCGAAGGGGTATGAAGTCCACGGGTTGATCCGGCGGTCGAGCTCTTTCAATACCGAGCGTCTGGATCACATCTACAAGGACCCGCATGTTCAGGGGGTGAAGCTGAAGCTTCATTATGCGGACCTGTGCGATGCATCCTCGCTGCAGAAGATCCTCGATCTCACCAAGCCGCACGAGGTGTACAACCTCGGGGCCCAGAGCCATGTGCGGGTGAGTTTCGATATGCCCATCTTCACCTCGGACACGGTCGCGATGGGGGCGCTTCGGATGCTCGAGAGCATCCGCGACTACCAGGAGCGGACCGGCGAGCAGGTTCGGTACTACCAGGCGAGTTCGTCGGAACAGTACGGCAAGGTGGTCGAGACTCCTCAGAAGGAGACCACGCCGTTCTACCCGCGCTCGCCCTACGCCTGCGCGAAGGTGATGGCGCACTGGATGACGGTGAACTACCGCGAGAGTTACGGCATGCACGCCTCGTGCGGCATCCTGTTCAACCACGAGTCGCCTCGGCGCGGCGAGACCTTCGTGACGCGCAAGATCACGCGCGCGGCGGGACGGATCAAGCTCGGCCTGCAGGACAAGCTGTACATGGGCAACCTGGACTCGAAGCGCGACTGGGGCTTCGCGGGCGACTATGTCAAAATGATGTGGATGATGCTCCAGCAGGACGAGCCGGACGATTATGTGATCGCGACGGGCAAGACCATCTCGGTTCGCGAGTTCGCGGAGATGGCGTTCAACCATCTGGGCCTGAACTTTGACGATCACTACGAGATGGACGAGCGGTACATGCGTCCGGCGGAAGTGGATCTGCTGCTGGGTGACCCGAGCAAGGCCAAGGCCAAGCTCGGCTGGGTGCCGACGACGAGCGTGGAAGACCTGGCGATCATGATGGTCGAGGCGGACCTCAAGCTCGCCGAGCGCGAGAAGACGCTGATCGACGCGGGTCACATGCAGCCCGACTTCGCGGTGCACGACCAGTAAATCACGCCAATCGGAGGGAAGAGACCGATGTCGATTTCGAGCTGGTCGAACAAGAAGGTGATCGTGACTGGTGGCGCGGGTTTTCTGGGCGGCTTTGTCTGCCGCACGCTGCGCGAGCGCGGTGTGAAAGACGAGAACATCTTTGTGCCGCGGCGCAAGGACTACGACCTGACCGAGGTTTCGGCGGTGCAGCGGATGTACAACGACGCGTTCGGCGGTGAGCCGACCGATGTGGTGGTGCACCTCGCGGCTGAAGTGGGCGGCATCGGAGCCAACCAGGCGAACCCGGGGCGTTATTTCTACGCGAACATGGCGATGGCCCTGCACCTGATCGAGGAGTTCCGCTCGCGCGGTTTCCATGAGCGTGACGAGAGCGTGTTCCTGCAGACGGGCACGATCTGCGCGTACCCGAAGTTCGCGCCGATCCCGTTCAAGGAAGAGGACATCTGGAACGGCTACCCCGAGGAGACCAACGCGCCGTACGGCGTGGCCAAGAAGGCGGCGTGGCAGATGCTGGATGCGTACCGGCTGCAGTACGGGATGCGTTCGTCGTACGTGCTGCCGGTGAACCTGTACGGGCCCAACGACAACTTCGATCTGTTCTCGTCGCACGTGATCCCCGCGCTGATCCGCAAGTGCGTGGAAGCGCAGGACCGTGGGGATGACCACATCGTGTGCTGGGGGACCGGGGCGGCCAGCCGCGAGTTCCTGTATGTGGAAGACGCGGCGGAGGGGATCGTTCGCGCGACGGAGGTCATGGATGAGCCGACGCCGATCAACCTTGGCGCGAGTTTCGAGATCACGATCAAGGATCTGGTGGAACTCATCGTTCGCTTGACCGGTTTCGAGGGCGAGATCCGCTGGGACGCGACGAAGCCGGACGGCCAACCCCGGCGGAAGCTGGATACGGCGCGGGCGAACGACCTGCTCGGCTGGAAGTCTCGAGTGTCGTTCGAGGACGGGCTCAAGCGGACGATCGAGTGGTTCCGCGAGCACCATGCGTCTCGCCAGACGGCGGGGGCCTGAGGCGCCAAGCCCGGAGCGATCATGCGCGTGCTGCTGATCAACCAGGTGTACTACCCCGATGTGGCGGCGACGGCGCAGCACGCCGATGACCTTGCGCGCCATCTGGTTCGCGCGGGGCACGAGGTGCATGTGATCGCGTCGCGGTCGATCTACGGCACGAAGGGCGCAACGCTCGCCAAGTACGAAGAAGTGGACGGCGTGAAGGTGCACCGCGTCGGGCGCAGCCTGTTCGGCAAGGCCGGTATCCTCGCTCGCGCGGCGGACTTTGGTGTGTTTTATGTGCTGGCGATGCTCAAGGCGCTCACGATGAAGCGGTGCGATGTTTCGGTGTGCTTCACCACGCCGCCGTTCATCTCGCTGGTCGGCTGGGTGCTGCGGGTGGTTCGGCGCACAAAGTTCGTCTACTGGGTCATGGACATGTACCCGGATGTGCCGGTGGTGTGCGGCGTGATGAAAGAGCGCGCGCTGAGCACGCGCTTCTTTGAGGCCGTGGACCGGTTCTGCCTGAAGCGAGCGGACCGCGTGGTCGTGCTGGGCCGCTGCATGAAGGACCGCGTTCTGGCGAAAGGCGCGAGCCCCGAGAAGGTGGTGCACATTGGGGTGTGGTCCGACCAGAGCGAGGTCAAGCCGATCGCGCGCGCTGACAACGAGTACACCGAGCGGTGGGGCCTCGATGGCAAGTTCGTGGTGATGTACTCGGGGAACTTCGGGCTGGCACACGACGTGGCGACGATGCTCGAAGCAGCCAAGCGACTCGAGACCGACGAGCGGTTCCGGTTTCTGTTTGTCGGTGGCGGCAAGAAGAAGGCTGAAGTCGAGGCGTTCGTGCGCGAGCGATCGCTGTCGAACGCGGTGGTGGATGGCTACCAGCCGCGTGAGAAGCTCGATCAGTCGCTGAGCTGCGCGGATGTACACATCGCCACGATGATCCCGGGGGCCGAGGGCGTGATCGTGCCCTGCAAGCTGTTCGGCATCATGGCGGCGGGTCGTGCGACGGTGTTCGTCGGCAGCCCGAAGAGCGAACTCGCGCTGGTGCTCGAAGAGCACGGCTGCGGGGTGGTCGTCGAGCCGGGCGATGTGGACGGTCTGGTGGATCAGTTGAAAGCTCTCGCGGATGAGCCGGAGCGGGTTCGCCAGATGGGTGACCGGGCGAGGAATGCGTTGGCCGAGGCGTACAGCCGCGATCAGGCGTGCGAGGCGTGGCGGGGCCTGCTTGAGGGCTTGGTGCCCGAGCAGAAGCGGGCGACCGAACGACTCGTCGGCCACGGAGCGAGCGAGGCGAGCCACCAATGAACGACAGCGCGCGGGCCAACATCGATGTGATGATCCTCACCCTCAACGAGGAAGTGAACCTGCCGCACTCGCTGGCGAGCGTGAGCCAGTGGGCCCGGCGTGTGTTCGTGGTGGACTCGGGTTCCACCGACCGGACGCACGAGATCGCGCGGTCGTACGGCGCGGAGGTGGTGGACCGGCCCTGGTTGGGCTACGCCAAACAGAAGAACTGGGCGCTCGACAACCTGCCCTTCGAGAGCGACTGGATCCTGATCATCGACGCGGATGAGGCGGTCATGCCCGATCTCAAGGAGAAGGTGCTGGAACTGGTGGCCAAGCCGGTGGACTCCGTGGAGACCGCGGGCTTCTACATCAACCGGTACTTCATCTTCCTCGGCAAGCGCATCCGCCACTGCGGGTACTACCCGTCGTGGAACCTGCGTCTGTTCAAGCGGGGTATGGCCCGGTACGAGGAGCGCGAGGTCCACGAGCACATGGTGGTGGACGGCCCGACCGAGTACCTCAAGGGGCATCTCGAGCACGACGACCGGCGTGGGCTCGAGGTCTACATGGCCAAGCACAACAAGTACTCCACGCTGGAAGCGCAGGAGATCTACCGCAAGCGCAAGCAGCAGGCGGGCGAGCAGATCGATGCGAAGCTGATCGGCGGCGGTCCGCTGTCGCGTCGGCGCTGGATCAAGCACCACATCTACCCGAAGCTGCCCGCGAAATGGTTGGCGCGATTCGGGTTCAGTTACATCCTGCAGCGCGGGTTTCTGGACGGGCTGACGGGGCTGCGCTTCTGCCTGTTTCTCACGGCGTACGAGCTGCTGATCGACTTGAAGATCAAGGAACTCGAGATCGAGGAGAAGCGCTCAGCCGCGGACCATGCGGGGGGCACGCCATGAGCGGCGAGCAGCCCACGAACCAGCAGGACCTGAGCAAGACCGCGAAGTGGCCGTACTCGCCCTCGGAGTATGTGCGCCGGCTGTCGTGGGAGTTCGTGCAGGCGACGCTGATCCGGTGGAGCCCGCGCCGGGCGTATGGGTTCCGGCGTGCGATCCTGCGGATGTTCGGTGCGACCATCGGGCGCAACGCGTCGATCCGCCCGTCCACCAAGATCACCTTTCCGTGGCTGCTGACGATGGGCGATCACTCGATCATCGCCGACCGGGTGACGGTGTATAACCTCGGGCCGATCACGATTGGCGCGAACACGACGATCTCGCAGAACGCGCACCTGTGCGCCGGCACGCACGACCACACCAAACTGGATCTGCCGCTGATCCGTGCGACGATCACGATCGGTGACGGTGTGTGGATCTGCGCGGACGCGTTCATCGGGCCGGATGTCACCGTGGGAGATCGTGCGCTGGTCGCAGCGAGGGCGGTGGCGGTGCGCGATGTCCCAGCCGGGATGATCGTCGGCGGGAACCCGGCGAAGGTGCTGAAGGAGCGGGAGATGACCTCGAATCAGGATGGGGCCGATTGATGAAGGTTTTGCATGCGTCTCTGCACCTTGGCAGCCGCGGCGGCGGCGTGATGAGCTATGTGCGTGGCCTGACCGAAGCGCAGGTTTCCATCGGCGTTGAGCCGATCTGGGTATCGGTGGATACCGAGCAAGAGACTCGCACGGTGCCGAAGTGCGATTGGGCGTGGCACTACGGCAGTTCGGCCTCGGACCGTTTGGATATGGGGGTTGGCTCGCCCGTGCTGAAGCAGCTCGATGGACTGGTGAAGAGCGTGGACGTGGTGCACCTGCACGCGTTGCGATCGTACTTCGGCTGGCGGGTGTACCGCAGCGCGAAGCGCCAGGGCAAGCCAGTGATCGTGAGCCCGCACGGCGGGATGCACCCCTGGCTGCTCGAACAGCGGAAGATGCGCAAGTTCGTGCTGGATGTGCTCTGGGAACGACGCCTGTACCGCGGGGCGAACGCGTTTCTGGCGATGTCCGAGGATGAAGCCGCGAACATCCGCGACCATGTGCCCGGCGCGAGCGTGGAAGCGGTGCCGATCGGGATTCATCTTGAGGGCTACGGCGACGATCGCTGCCGCGAGAGCTTCGAGAAGAAGCACCCGCAGCTTCGGAACAAGCGGTGGCTGGTCTACTGCTCCACATGGTCGGAGCGCAAGGGCGTGCCGGATCTGGTCGAGGCGTGGGCGAAGGTGCACTCGAAGCATCCCGACTGGGTGCTTGCGATTGCGGGGCGCGATCTGTCGGGCATCGGGGATGAAATGAAGCGCGTGGCGGCGGAGTCGATCAAGCCCGAGTCGATCGCGTTCATCGGCGAACTCGAGGAAGACGAGAAGATGCGACTCTTCGCGTGCTCGGATATTCACATCCTGCCCTCGCACTCGGAGGCCTTCGGGATCTCGATCCTCGAGTCGATGGCGTCGTCCCGACCCGTGCTCACCACGACCGGTGCCCCCTGGCCGGAACTGGAGAAGCGGGGGGCCGGGGTCCGGGTGGCTCCGGGGGTGGAGGCCGTGAGCGGTGCGATCGATGACATGCTGGTACGCAGTCCTGAGGAACTGGACCGGATGGGCGAGTGCGGGCGTCGGTACGCCGAGGCCGAGTTCGAGTGGTCGGTGGTGGCCGAGCGGGTGTCGGACCTCTACCGGCGTTCTGGGGCGAAGCCTGCGGCATCGGCTCCGGTGGGCGCAAACGCCGGCTGATTTCGCCGATCGCTGTGGGAATCGCGGGATCTGGGAGCGTGGCAAGGCCTCTGCATGGGCGGCTTGGATGGGCTATTCTGGGCTCTTCAGACCTATTTTGCACCCAAGGAACGCCCCTATGACAGATCTCATTGCCGCCCACGGCGGGTCGCTCGTTCACCGCGTGGTCAGTTCACAGCAGGCCTCGAAACTGAAGGATGAAGCCGCGTCGCTGAAGCGGATCGATCTTTCGGCCAAGCAATCGTGCGACCTCGAGATGATCGGCATCGGCGCGTTCAGCCCGCTAACGGGCTTCATGGGCAAGGCAGACTTCGAGTCGGTCTGCCGGGATATGAAACTCGCCTCGGGCGACATCTGGCCCATCCCGATCCTGCTGAGCGTGGATCAGGAAGAGGCGCCGACCTTCGGTGAGCGGGTCGCGCTCTATGCCCCCAACGGCGTGCTTCAGGCGGTGATGACCGTCGAAGAGGTCTTCGCCCACGACAAGAATCTCGAGATCCCGAGCGTGTTCCGCACCGACGACCCCGCGCATCCGGGCGTGGCGCAGGTCATGGCCGAGGGCGACACCTGCGTGGCCGGACCGGTGGAGGTGATCGAGGTCTGCGTGGACCCGGACGGGCCGGAGGCGTTCCTGGATCATCGGTTGACCCCGTCGCAGACCCGCGCCGAGTTTGCCCGACGCGGCTGGAAGACCGTGTCGGCCTTCCAGACCCGCAACCCGATCCATCGGGCCCATGAGTACCTGTGCAAGTGCGCCCAGGAGATCACAGACGGTCTGCTGATTCATCCCCTGGTCGGCGAAACCAAGAAGGGCGATATCCCCGCGGATGTCCGCATGGAGTGCTACCAGACCATCATCGAGCACTACTTCGTTCCCGAGCGGACGCTGCTCTCGGTCATGCCCGCGGCGATGCGCTACGCTGGCCCTCGCGAAGCGGTCCTGCACGCTCTGGTCCGCAAGAACTACGGCGTGACGCATTTCATCGTCGGACGCGATCACGCCGGCGTGGGCAACTACTACGGCACCTACGACGCGCAGAACATCTTCGATGAACTGGACTCCGAGAACCTCGGCATCATCCCGCTGAAGTTCGAGCACGCCGCATGGAGCCACAAGGCCCAGGGCATGGTCTCGGGCAAGACCTTCCCGAAAATCGAGGGCGACCAGGTCTTCCTGTCAGGCACGAAGGTCCGGGACATGCTGGCATCCGGTGAACGCCCTCCGGCGGAGTTCAGCCGGCCGGAAGTTGCGGATGTGCTGATCCGTTGGGCGACGAAAGAGCCCCAGCCGGTCTGAGATCGGGCCAGAGATGTGCCGATAGGAGCATAGTGGCGTGCCGCAGTGGCAAGGTCCGAGAACACCCCGCGGGAAGACACGAGCCGTATGCGGATCGTCCATCTGACCAATTCGATCGATCCGGTCAGTGGCGGCCCGGCGAATGTCCTGGCGCGGCTCGCGCCGGTGCAGGTCTCGCGCGGGCACGCCGTGACGGTCATCACCGCGGATACGCCCGAGACGGTTCGTGACATCACCGCCACACTCGCCGCCAGCGGGGTGACGGTGCACGCGGGCGGGCCAAAGTCCGGGCCGATCGATCGGTGCCCAGGGGCGATCGACCATCTGCGGTCGGTCATCAGCTCCGGAGTGGACCTGATGCATGGTCATGGGCTGTGGCAATACCTCGTGCACTGGGGAGCGAGCGCCTGCAGAGGCGCTGGGCTGCCATACATCATCCGCCCCTGCGGCATGCTCGATCCGTGGAGCCTGAGCCAGGGGCGGCTGAAGAAGCGCGTATTCCTCGCGCTCAAGGCGAAGAAGGATCTGAACGCTGCGGCCGGCCTGCACTTCACGACCGAGACCGAGCGCGAGCTGGTCAAGCCGCTGCAATTGAAGCCGCGTTCGTTCGTGATCCCCAACGGGCTGGATTGGAACGAGTTCGAAACACTGCCTCAGCCCGGCGCTTTCCGCGATCGCCACGGCATCGGAGACCGCCCGTTGGTGGTGTACCTCAGCCGCCTGCACCACAAGAAAGGTCTGGATCTGCTCCTCCCGGCCTTCGCGGCTTCGGCTCCCGGTGAAGCGGTCCTCGCGCTGGTCGGCCCCGGCGAGGATTCGTATGTGGCCGAGTTGAAGCAAAGGTCCGAACAACTGGGCATTGCGGATCGTCTGATCTTCACCGGGATGCTCAAGGAGGCGGAACGGATCGAGGCGCTCGCGGACGCGGACCTGTTCACGCTGCCGAGCTATCAGGAGAATTTCGGAGTCGCGGTCATCGAAGCCGCGGCCGCGGGGACAGCGGTGCTCATTTCCGATCAGGTGAACATCTGCAGCGAGGTCGAGGCGGCGAAAGCCGGGCGAGTCGTCCCGTGCGAACAGGCTGCCCTCGGTGCTGCGCTGGAACAGATGCTGGCCGACCGCGACGAGCTCAAGCATATAGGCGAGACCGGGCGCGCCTGGGCGCACGCCCATTTCGCCTGGGATTCGATCGCGGTTCGTGTGGATGAGATGTACGGGGCGGTGCGCGAAGCAGGAGGGCGGCCATGACGCAGTTCGCTGCCCTGTGGATGTTCGTGCTGATCGGTGTGTGCGTCTACCGGATCTGGGTTGATGCCGCGAAGGGTCGCTTCGACCTGGTGTGCTTGCGCAACATCTACCTCGCCGGTT
This sequence comes from uncultured Phycisphaeraceae bacterium, assembly GCA_964543335.1. Classification (GTDB taxonomy): domain Bacteria; phylum Planctomycetota; class Phycisphaerae; order Phycisphaerales; family UBA1924; genus JANSXG01. The sequence continues at coordinate 11,041 of CAZIXS010000027.1, forward strand.
TCATCATCTTCCAGCTGATTTCCGCCTCGCTGACTTTCCTGACCGAAAATTACATGCCTTACCCGCTGTCGGATCCGAACACGGTGGGGCTGTATTACTGTGTACTGAGCACGGCGTACCTGACGATCTTCCTGCTCGCGTATTCACACCCGCTCAAAGTGAATCGGCTGGTTCGATTCCTGCCGCGGACAGCCGGTGTACCAACCGGTGGGAAACTGCTTTCGCTCGCCATCCTCGCGACAGTCACGGCGATCGCGCTCAAGTATGGCGTGCGCGTGCCCCTGATCGGCATTCTGGCGACCTATGTCGGAAACGCGATGGGGGCCGCGGCTGCGGTCGTCATCGGTTGGTACTGGGCCCCACGATTCCTGAACCCTGCCGTCGCGATCCCCAGCCTTGTTCTTCTCCTGGCGAACGCAGCGGTCGCGGTCCAAGGCAGCTCCAGCCGTCGCGATATCATCGCGGTCTTCGCAGGATTCATCTGGGGTGTCTATTTCTCCAAGGTGCGTTTCCTGCGTCCGAGCAAGTATCTGCCGACGCTCGCGGTGGTCAGCGCGATCGGCATCGTGGTCGTGGCGAGTTTTACTTCCGTGCGTGGTTCAGGTGCGAAAGACCGTGCGCGCTCTCCGATCGAACACCTCCAAGCGATGCTGACCGGTACCGACCTTGTGAATGGTCTGCTGGACCTTGGCGCTGGCCAGCAGGCCGCGGGCATCAGCATGTGGATCATCGACAGGCACCCGGAGACCTACCCGTTCCGGGGGCCCGCGTCGCTCAAATATGTATACGAGCTGCCGATCCCCCGATCGATGTGGGCCGAAAAGCCCAATCCACTCAGTATCGAGATTCCGAGGATGGCGCGGATCCGCGGCGTGGGATACGGCGAGTTCAATGTCGGCCCCGGAGTGGTCGGGCAGTCCTATTCGGACTTCGGGGCCCCTGCGGTCATCCTGTACGCGATCCTGTTCGGGTTGCTCATCCGATTCGCGGATGACCTCGTCTGGCGTTCGCCTCGCGATGTGTTCGTGATTTCTGCGGTCGGATCGGGTCTCGGGCAGGTTCTGGCGATGCCGCGTGGCGATATCAGCCTGTTCACATTCGTCTTTCTCGTCGGTTTTATGGGTACCTACGCGTGTATGTTGATCTTCGCCAAAGTTCTCAGACTGGAGGCGAACCCGGAAACCCTGCCCCAAGCCGAGCAGCCGTCGGGGTTTGACGGAATGACCGGAACCTCAGAAGCGTTGGGAGAAAGTCGGGTGACTCCTGATTCCGATGCCTACCGGAACTACGCAGAACTCGGCACGGCGTGACTGTGTGGCGCGCCCGACCGAGCCGGTTCCCGGCCGGATTCTCCTCGCTCTCGTAAGGAGCAGCATCATGCGACTTCGCAATTTCGACCGTTGTGCGGCTTCACTACTGCTAAGCGTCGGAGCCGCGGCGCAGGTGTACTCAGTCGGATGCAGGGTGGATGGGAATGATTCCCGTGTCGCCGTCGCCGGCGTCTTCGTTGAGGGTGATGGGAAGAAGGAGCCTCCGAAGGTCGATAAGCCGCAGCCCAAACGTCCGGGCAAAGTCGTCATCGTCAACAAAGGCGGCGAGAAGAAGGCGCCCGATACCGAATCAAAGGGTGAAACCGGTGCCACCCGAGACAGCAGTGGTGTGGTTTCTTTCCAGGGGCCGCGCCCCAACGGCAGCGGAACCGCTGCGATCACCTACACATCCGGGATGCACGATTACCAGCCGGAGCTGATCCAGAAAATCCTGAACCAGGAGGATCGTGCTCTGATTTCGCCGAACCTCCAGCGTGTCTGGATTCCGCGCGGCAATGATTCGCTCGAGCCGTCTTCGATTGAGCATATCGAAGCAGAGAACGGTTTCGACCTCGTCTTTACATTTACGAACAACGGGTCCACCGCCCGACGCCTGGGTGAGGTTCTCGTTGGCGGGATCCGATTCCCCGAGAACATCACGACACGAGCGATCTTCAACGATGGGAAACCTCAGTCGCTTTCCCATAACAACGCCCCGTACTTCGGCGGCGGTAAAAAGTACCCCGGTGGTTTGTATTCGCCCGTGGCGATTCTCCAGAATGGGGAAGAAACCATCGGCGTAAGCCTCATGTACGATGTCCGCGAATACCGCCACGATGTGTTCATCCGCGTCGAGAGCCCCGGTGGTATCTACACCCACGGCGGGCGCAACTGGCAGGTTCGGTTCGTCTTCGATCGCGAGGACGACGATGAGGGCGGACGCATCAAGCCCGGCGAGACTCGGGTGTATCGCGTCAGCGTGCGGGCTGAGAAGGAGAACCCTGACGAGTGGATCCGAACCCTCCTTCCCTATCGCGAGTTCTTCCGCGAGACCTACGGTCCGGTGCGCTACGAACGCGATCCTCGCCCGGTCGTCGGTGTGATCACCGCGCTCTCTTCGCGTGCATCGGTTTCGAACCCGCGTGGATTCGTTGGTACGACTGACCGTCTCGATCTGGTGGGTTTCGGTCCGTTCGTCGAGAAACTCGAGGAGCAGGTCGACAAGGGCTTCGAGCGCGTCATGATCTGGACGCCGTCGGGTGTGAACCGCATCAACACCCAAAACAACTTCCCCTTCAACTTCACCAGTGGCTGGAACACGGTTCCTGCTCTCGCGCAATCCAAGGATGAACTCAAAGCGTTCGGCGACACCGATGTTGACCTCGGTCTGTGGTGGGGCAACAGCTCGAAGCTGATGCCCCGTGCCTGGGACTCGGCCCATGTGGTCCCCTTCGACCCGCAGTACCCGTTCCATGTCAACCGTGGCCGTGAGGAGATGAACGGTGCCATGTCCGTGAGCGCCACCACGATCGGATTGGACGCCATGAGCGGCGCGCCGGCCTGGGACGCCTACGACTGGGTTCTTCAGCTGCAGTCCGAATACCCCGGTGTGCGTTTCATCTTCGAAACGATGGCCCCCGACTTCGTCCACACGATCACCCCGACCTACCTGTACGGCACGAGAATTCCCGAGACCGATCCGTACGCCGCGAACAATCCGCACCTTCTTGCGGACTTCCTGAACCCCGGTCACGAGACTTGGGCGCAGATCTCTTCGCACGACATCAAGGTGAATCTCGGACTGCCTGCGCATGTTCCGACTCCTCCGACGGTTCTCTATGAACGCGTGGCCCAGGCCGCGAACCAGGGGTATGTGCCGGTGGTCTTCGGGCCGATCCCGTCGACCGAAGGCATCGATGCACGGGAAAGCTGGCTCTACACCATCCCTGAGGACCTTCGCGACTGAGCGAAAGGCGGCGGGTTCGCCCCATTCCCCGGTAGAATTCCCGCATGCTCATGCAGGCGATCCTCACCGGGCGATGGCTCATCGCGTTCATGGTCCTTCCCTACGCCCTCCTCTGGGCTCGCGGGGCTGATTCGGGCGGGGTGCTGATGGCCTTGATGGTCGTCGCCCTCGCCCTGTTCTATTTTGCCAGCCTCGACGAGATGCATGTCCGTGAACTCGATGAGACCCGGCTGGGGTTCAGGCGAGAACGCGGCCGGGTCGACCCCGAAGCGGTCGGCTTGGCCAAGTACCTGTTCGGGGGCACCGCGAAAGTGCTCGCCTTGGTGCTCCTGTTCATCCAGCCGTGGATCGGGCTGCTCGGGTTGGCGGCGCTGACGGCGATCTGGATCGGCTCGCTCCGAACACGCCGGTGGCCCGTCAAAACCCTCTGGGCGGAAGTGCTCGTACCGCTCTGCGTGCTGATGCTCCCCCTCATCGTGGTCGGCTTCTTCGCCGACCGCGCGATCGATGCCTCGCCCGGCTCTCGCGTCGAGCTGCTCGGCATCACCGGGGGGCTGCTCTCGCCCTCGGTGCAGCTCGCGACCGTCATCGGCACCGGCATGCTCGCCTGCTACCTGCTGCTCTGCGCGATGCGCGATGAGCCCGCAGATCGCGGCACGGGCCTCGTCACCACCGTCACCATGCTGGGGCGCACAACCGCGGGATTGGTCTTCTTCCTGATCGCCGCTTCCACTACCGCCCTGGCCATCCGTGGCGCAAGCGCGGTGGTGCTGTATGGCGGAACAGACCCGGATGCGCTTCGCATGGCCTGGCCATGGTCGATCGCCGCGTTCTGTGCGGTACTCTCGATGCTCGGCGTGCTGCTGACCGCCGAGCGTGAAGAGCCGCTCGCGGTGGGTATCTGGGGCGCGGGATCGATCGCGGTCGCGGTCTTCCTGAACCTCAGCGTGTTCTGAGTCGCCGCAGACCGCTCAGGCGCCGGTCTTCGCGCTCAGTTTCGGCGACTTCGGCTCGTCCTCTTGGTCCTCGTCGTCTTCGTCGCTGTACTCGTACTCCTCATCGTCGAGCTCATCGGCTGGGATTTCGTTGCCGTCCTCGTCGACATAGACATACTCGACTTCTTCCTCGTCCTCGAGTTCGGCGTCCTCTTCCTCTTCGCCATCCTCGTCGTCGTCGCCGTCGTCTTCCGGGTCGTCCTCATCCTCGTCAGAATCGTCGTCGTCCTCGTCTTCGCCGTCCCAGTCCTCTTCGTCTTCGTCAAGGTCCTCGTCGTCGTCGTCATCGGCTTCCGCCGCGACAGGTTCATCGGCCACGAAGGGCGGCTCCTCGGTGCGCTGCCGCTCCGAACCACCCATACCCGAAGACATGGCCTCATCCGCCGCGGCGTCTCGCGCATCGGCCTCTTCGGCTTCGCGGGCCGCACGCTCTTCGGCGGTCTCTTCCACCGGGAACAGCGTTTCGTCTTCGAGCTGTTCGGCGCTCGGCTTGTCCGATTCGTCGCCCTGGTAGACGGCGCCTTCCTCTGCCTTGGCGAACTCCTTCATCGCCTCCCACTCGTCGAGCGACATCAGCACCTCGCGAGCGACCGAGCCCTTGTGCTCGCCGATGATCCCGGCCTGGCCCATCAGCTCGATCAGGCGTGAGGCGCGGGTGTAGCCGATGGCGAGGCGGCGCTGGAGCAGCGAGACACTGCCGCGCTTGGTTTCCAGCACGATCTCGACCGCGCGATCGAAGATCGGGTCTTCCTGGGCGGATTTGCGCATCCGCTCCTCGTATTCCTCGGCGGTGAGGCCGGTGCCGCTTCCCCCGGCGTAGCCGCTCTCGCCGATGGTAGTGAGCGCACGCTCGAAGGTCGGGCCCGACACATCCTTCACAAACCGGACGACGCGGCGGATCTCGATGTCATCGACCAGCGTGCCCTGGGCACGGATCGGAACCGAGGAGCGGGGGGTGAGCATGAGCATGTCGCCGTGCCCCAGCAGCAGTTCGCCGCCCTTCTGGTCGAGCACGATGCGCGAATCCATGCCCGAGGCGACCCGGAAGGACACGCGACCGGGCATGTTGGACTTGATCAGGCCCGTCACGACATTGGCCTGCGGACGCTGCGTCGCGAGGATGAGGTGGATGCCGACCGCGCGGGCCTTCTGCGCGATGCGGACGATCGCGCCTTCCACTTCCTTGTTGGTCATCATCAGGTCGGCCAGCTCGTCGATCACGAACACCATGTACGGCAGCTTGCGCGGGATCTTGGCTTCCTCGAGTTCGGTCTGCGGGTTGAACCGCTCCTTGAGCTCGTCCCAACCAAGGCCGTTGTACGAAGAGATGTCGCGGCAGCCGGCCTCGGCCAGCAGCTCATACCGCTCGTCCATCTTGGTGACCGCCCACTCCAGGATCGCCGCCGCCTTGGACATTTCGGTCACGACCGGGCACATCAGGTGGGGGATGTCCTTGAACTGCGACAGTTCGACCATCTTGGGGTCGACGAGCACGAGTTTCAGGTCGCTGGGCTTCTGCGTGTACAGGAAGCCCATCAGGATCGCGTTCATGCACACCGACTTACCCGAGCCGGTCGTACCCGCGATCAGCATGTGCGGCAGCGAGGCAAGGTCGACAATCAGCGGGTTGCCCGAAGCGTCCTTGCCGAGGAACAAGGGCAGCTTCATCTTCGCGGCCGATTGCGAGTTGGTCATCAGCTCCTTGAGACGCACCTTCTCCTTCTTGCGGTTGGGCACCTCGATGCCGACCGTGTCCTGGCCTTCCTCGTTGGGCACGATGCGGATGTTCACCGCCTTGAGCATGCGCGCGATGTCCGAGGCGATCGGCCCGAGCTGGCTCACCTTGGTGCCCGGAGCGAGGCGGACGCGGTACAGCGTGATCACCGGTCCGGAGTCGATCCCGACAACCTCGCCCTCGATCTTGTAGGTCTGCAGCGCACGCTCCAGCGATGCCGCCTGCTCCCGCACCCACTTCTCGAGTTCCTCGGAGAAGTTCTCCTCGGGGTCGACGAGCAGTTCAAGCGTTGGGAAGTTGTAGTTGCGATCGGCTTCCTCTTCGCTCTTGCGCTGCTCGCGCAGAGCATCGAGGTCCTCCTGCGTGGCCTTGTTCTTCGTGGTGGCGGCGAAGCGCACCGGCAGCTTGGCGATCTTGTCGCGCAGCTGATCCTCGGTGAAGACCTGCGGCGCACCGGGTGCGTCCTCGTCCTCGTACTCTTCGTCACCTTCGGCCTCGTCGACTTCCTCGTACTCCTCGTCTTCGTAATCCTCCTCCTCGTACTCCCCGTCCTCGAGGTCTTCCTCGTCGTACTCGGCTTCGACGGGCTCGGGCGCTTTCTTGGCTTTGCCCTTGCGCTTGGTGGGCTTGGCTTCGACCTCGCTGGCGACATCGTCCAGCTCGTCGAGGTCCTCATCCAGGTTGCCCGCGCCACCGATGCCGCCCGCCCGTTCGTCGATCTTTGCCTTCGCCGCTTCGCGCTGCTTGCGGCGCTTGGCAGCGCCGAGGAAGGTCTCGACCGCCCGCAGTCGTTTGTCGTCGTCGATGTCGTTGGCCCGCATCGTCTCGCGACGCTCTGCTGCCTTCTCCTTCAGATCCAGAGCGGTATCCGCGGACTTGGCGTACACCGTGCCCAGCACATTCGCCGCGTAGTGCGGGACCACGACCAGCAGCCGGTCCACCGCGATCCACGCCCCGAGGATGAAGAACAGGCACAGCAGGCCCGCGGCGCCGATGGTCCCGGCGTAGAGCTGCAGGTGATGGGCCGCGATGATCCCCAGCATCCCGCCGCCGCCCTCCGCGGTGATGGCAAGATCAGGCAGCAGCAGCGCGTGCCCGGCGCTGATCGCCACCGCCCCGATGACCACGCCAATGGCGCGGATGACCGGGTGCGAGACCGGCCCCTTCCACGCGAGGATCGCCAGATACGCCCCCGCCGATGCAAGGATCACCCACGCCCCGACGCCCAGCATCAGGTAGCCGTGGTGCGCGATGAACGCACCCACCACGCCGATCCAGTTGCTCACCTGCCCCGCCTCAGCTCCGGCCACCGAGGTGCCGGGGGGGTCCGCCGGGCTGTACGACAGAAAGGCCGCGGCGAGGCCGAGCCAGGCGAAGAGCGCCACCAGCCAGATCAGCCGGGCGATGCTCGAGGGTTCATCGGATTCGTACCGCGCGCGCGAAGTCTTGGACTTTGAAGCCATAGCCATCCATATCGGACGATGCGCCGACTTGTTCGGAGAAACGAGCAGTCGAATTTGGCCATCCCCTGCCTTCCGATGGGATGAGAAAATGGGCAGTTTGGACGGCCCTCTCGCGATTCCCGCGACGAATCAAAAAGTGGCCCCGGAAAAGTCGGGAGATCGGGCCTTGCAGGGCCGAAACTTGGAGGTAGTCTTTGATGAGAAGCCCGGGCATCGCTGCGGGACATGGCTTATTCCACAGCCGAGAGAGGGTATTTCGATGAGTTCAGTTTCCGGGACCGTGAGCACACGCTCTCTTCGGGTGTGCAGTGGAGTGGTGCTGGGCCTCGCAGGTCTGACCGCCGGCGTCCTGTCGTTCTCCGGCTCGAACGCCGTCGCCGCCCGCCCCTCCGACGATGGTCGCGGCGGAGACTTCATCGGCCTGCCCCTTCCGACCACCCCCGAAGACTTCCACGCCAAAGGCACGCCTTCGACCACGCTCATCGACGAGATCTTCAGCTTCTCCAACTGCGTGTCCTGCCACTCCTCTGAGAACACCTCGTCCACCCTCCCCGGTCGCTGGCAGGGCTCGCTGCACGCCAACGCCGCCCGCGACCCCATCTTCCTCGCCGCGGTCTCCATCGCCGAGCAGGATGTCACCGGCGCCGGCGAGACCTGCTTCAAGTGCCACGCCCCGGGCGCCTGGATCGATGGACGCGTCGAGAACGCCACCGACGGTTCTGCCCTGTTCTTCAACGATTTCAACAACGGCATCAACTGCAACTTCTGCCATCGCACCGTGAACCCGGTCTATGTCCCCGGCCAGTCGCCCGAAGATGATCAGGCGATCCTCTTCGACCTGGCCAACCACCCGTCGGGCAACCTCGTGCCCGCTGTCCCCGGCGATCCCAGCGACGACCGCTACATCGGCAACACGCAGTTCGTCGTCGATCCGCTCGATATCCGGCGCGGCCCGCGCACCTACGGTGATACCTCGCCCCAGCCGCTCCACGCCTGGCGCGAATCGCCCTGGCATCGCACCGCCACCATGTGCGGCACCTGCCACGATGTCTCCAACTCGGTGTACTCCCTTCAGGAAGACGGCTCCTACAAGCCCAACCTCTTCGGCGAGCCGCACCCCACCGGCAGCAAGTACGACATGTTCCCCGAGCAGCGCACCTTCGGCGAATGGGCGAACTCCGCCTACGCCCAGGGCGCAGGCCTCGACACCGGCGGACGCTTCGGCGGCAACAAGCCCGTCGTCAGCACCTGCCAGGACTGCCACATGCCCGACACCAACGGGCGCGGATGCTTCTTCCCCAACTACGAGTTCCGCAACGACCTCGCCTACCACTCGTGGGCCGGGGCCAACCTCTTCGCGCTCGACATGATGCTCGAGATGTACTCCGGACAGTCCGTCACGGTCAGCGGCACCAACGGCCCGATCTACACCGTGCCCGAACTCACCCCCGAGTACCAGAACTTCATGATCCTCGCCAAGGGCGACACCGAGTACATGCTCGAAAACGCCACCGACCTCGAACTCTCGCAGGTCGGACCAACCCTCGTCACCCGCGTGATCAACGAGTGCGGCCACAAGCTCATGACCGGCTACCCCGAAGGCCGTCGCATCTGGGTGAATGTCGTCTTCCGCGACGCCGACGGCGCCGTCGTCGCCGAGCGTGGTGCGTACGACCTCGACACCGCCGACCTCACTGATGACACCAAGGTGTACGAAGTGCTCCACGGCATCGACGAGTACATGTCCGGCGTCACCGGTCTCGCCGCAGGCAAGAGCTTCCACCTCGCCCTCAACAACGAGATCCTGTTCGACAACCGCATCCCGGCCCGCGGCTTCACCAACGAAGCCTACGCGAGCGTCGGTTCACCGGTCGTCGGTTACGAGTACGCCGACGGCCAGCACTGGGACGACACGCCCTACGCCATCCCCGCCGGGGCGGTCGAGGCCGAGGTCACGGTCTACTACCAGACCGCGTCCAAGGACTACATCGAGTTCCTGCGCGATGCCAACACCACCACCGACATCGGCCAGAAGCTCTACGAAGCCTGGATCGCCGTCGGCAAGTCGGCCCCCTTCGCGATGGACCAGCAGGTCATCGCCATCGGTCCCTATGTCTCCGGTGATGTCAACGGCGACGGCGCGGTCAACCTGGCCGACCTGAACCTTGTCCTCGCCAACTTCGGCCAGGCCAGCCCCGCCGGCGTGATCCCCGGCGACGCCAACGCCGACAACACGGTGAATCTTGCCGACCTGAACCTGGTTCTGGCAAGTTTCGGCAACAGCATCTGATTCCCAATCCGTTCCGAATGCCCCCGAACGACGCTGGTCATCCAGCGTCGTTTTTTTCATCTTCGAGCTTCGACTACGCAACCGCAATCCCACCTATCCTCTCCGCTCATGCCCTCCCCCGATCGCCCCATCAAGCCCCCTCTGTCGCCCGGCGCGAGCCAGGCGCTGGGCATCAGCGCGATCCTGATCACCCTGCTGGCATGGACCGGCACGCCGCTGCTGCTGAAGTTCTTCTCCGACAAGCTCGATGTCTGGACCATGAACGGCTGGCGCTACGGCTTCGTCGCGCTCATCTGGTCCCCGGTCATCTTCGTCGCCCTCGCGAGGAAGACCTTCCCCAAGGCGCTGTGGAAGGCCGCGCTGCCCGCGACCGCCTTCAACATCGGCGCCCAGGTCTGTTTCTCGGCGTCTTTCTACAAGATCGATGCCTCCACCGTTGCCTTCGCGCTCCGCCCGCAGATCATCTTCGTCACGCTCGGCGCTCTGTTCTTCTTCCCCGCCGAGCGCCGCGTCATCCGCTCGCCGTGGTTCCTCTTCGGCGGCGTGCTGGTCATCGGCGGCGTGCTGCTGGTGATCGGCCTCGGGGATGACTTCGGCTCCGGCGCGAATGTCTCCGGCGTGCTGCTCGCCGTCGCCGCGGCGTTCGGTTTCAGCGGCTACGCGCTCGCCATCCGCCCAGTCATGAAGATCGCCGGGCCCTTCGTCGCCTACGCCGTCATCAGCGCGTACACCGCCGTCGGCTGCCTGGTGCTCATGCTCATTTTCGGCAACCGCATGGGCGCGGATGTCACCGACCTCACCCTGCCGCTGCTCGGCCTGCTCACGCTCAGCGCGATGCTCGGTCTCGCGATCGGGCACACCGCCTACTACACCGCCATCAAGCACATCGGCGTTGCGCCGTCGTCGGCGCTGATCCAGCTCCAACCGTTCACGGTCGCCATCGGCGAGGTGCTGCTGCCGATGTTCGCCGTGACCCTGCTCCTCAGCCAATGGGTCGCCGGCTCGGTCGCGGTCTTCGGCGCGATCCTCATGCTCGTGGTCCAGCACCGCATCGCCACCCGCGACCGGCTCATGAAGCACCCCGACCCCGTCGAAGACCTCGCGGTCGATTCCGCCGCCAGCCAGTTCGAGGGCGTCTGTGAGGCCGCCGAGCAGACCGACTAGCCGGAAGCCGCGCTCCCGAATTAGACCCATGTGACGGGGATCGGCTCTGTGCCGAGGAGCCATTTCACTGCCTGCGAGGAAGTCCAGCTGATCTCGGGCGGGGACTGGACACGGCATCTGTTTTCAATTATTATTGAAACATCTGAATTCTTCCGGGAGGAGTCGCCATGCCCGCCAATCCCAAGCGAGTCGTCGTCACCGGGGGCACCGGCCAGGTCGGCACCGCCCTCGCCCGCCACCTGCTCGAAGAGGGCTACACCGTCGTCACCCTCTCGCGCCACCCGCCCGCCTCCACAGACGCGCGCCTCCGCCACCTCCCTTGGGATGCCCGTACCCTCGGCGATTGGGCAACTGAGGTGGACGGCGCCCTCGCCGTCGTCAATCTCGCCGGTCGAACCGTCGACTGCATCAAGACCCCCGACCACTGCGACGAGATTCTCCGCTCGCGCGTCGAGTCCACCCGCGTTCTCGGCCAGGCCGTCCGCGCCGCGGCGAACCCGCCGAAAGTCTGGGTCCAGATGAGCACCGCCCACATCGTCGGCGACCCGCCCGAGCTCTGGTGCGATGAAGACTCCCCACCCGGCTTCGGCCTCGCCCCGCAGGTCGCCCTCGCCTGGGAAGCCGAACTCCACAGCGCGTGCCCCGACACCGTCCGCAAAGTCATCCTGCGCACCAGCTTCGTGCTCTCCGCCAACACCGGCGCGATGAAGCGCCTCCGGCCCCTCGCCCGCCTCGGCCTCGGCGGCACCGTCGCCAGCGGCACGCAGGGCTTGAGCTGGATCCACGAGCGCGACCTCGCCCGCCTGTTCACCCGCGCGATCGAAGACGAGCAGATGCAAGGCGTCTACCTCTCCACCGCCCCGAACCCGGTTTCCAACAAACACTTCATGCGCGCCCTCCGCCGCTCGCTCGGCATGCCCATCGGCCTGCCAACCCCCGCATGGGCCGTGCGCATCGGCTCGAAGCTCATCCTGCGCACCGACCCCGAACTCGCCCTGTATGGCCGCTACTGCGCCTCAAGCCGCCTCAAGGAACACAGCTTCGAGTTCGAGTTTGCGACGATCGAAAGAGCCTTTGCGGATTTGTATGGCAAGCGTTCCGGCTCCTGATCCTTCGCCCGCTACACTGCGCTTCGGAGGAAACCCATGCCCAAGTCCGACCCCGTTACCATCCTGCTCGATTCCAGCGTCTGGACGACCGGCCTCATCCTCGAACACTGCGCCCCGCTCTCGCACGACCAGTTCCACCGGAAGTTCGAGATGGGCCCCGGCTCGCTGCACGACACGATCTCTCACACCATCGGCGCGATCCGCTCCTGGACCGACTCGCTGCGTGGCGGCGAGCGCCGCCCGTGGCTCGGCGACCAGGGGCCGTTCACCATCGATCAGCTGAAATCGCTGCTCGCCGAAAGCGACACCGAGTTCCGCGCCGCGGCACTCGCGGGGCCGCTCGATGAGCCGATCACGATCCACCGGCGCGACGGCAAGGTGCTCACCCTGAACCGTGCCGCGATCATCACCCATGTCGGCACGCACAGCATGTACCACCTCGCCCAGTGCCAGAACATGCTCCGCCACTGCGGCGTCGACCCGCTCCCGGCCTCGTCGGTCGTGCAGTGGGCGATCACCATCGATGACCCGAAGGCGATGGTGGGATAAACGGTGTTCGCTCCAGTTACCCGACCAGGTTGGACTCAAGGAGTTCCTCAATCCGGTCCTTGCGCTGGAACATGAGGGTAAAGGTGATCGTCGCGAACATCGTCACCATGGTGAAAAGCAAGGCAAGGATCGTCTTCGACATGGCGATCCCATGGCGAGCGTCGTAGCGGAGATTGTTCGCGACTTCGGTAAAGTTGAAGGTCATCAGTTCCGCTACCGGGTCGCCCCCCGTATCTCGGATCGCGACTTTCCAATCCGATAGCCACTGCGGTTCTGGGGTCGCGAAAAGCAAGGTTCTCATGCCCTGATCCGTGTCGACTTGAACAACAACGGAATGATAGAAAAAGATCAATGCAGCCCCAAATATAAGGGTGAGAGCACCGGTCATCGTGGCGATCAGCAAACGGTACCGTGCCGCCGTCACCCGCAGACCAAGCATGAAGCGAGATAACCGGGGGAACGCAACGCGAGAATTTCTCACGGTTCCAACTTCGACGACGGGCTCGGCCGTCAGGAAGCGATCGATCAGCAGCGACACCGCGAAGCAATAGAGCGCAATGGCAAACGGAACAGCTTGACTGAACGCGTCAAAGACTTGCGGCATCTGCGCCAGCGTCCGATTGATGAAAATCGCCACAGAGAGCTGAGCCAAGAAACCCGTGAGCAGCGTGCGAACCGATAAGAATGAGTTCTGGCTCTTGCCAAGCGTCAGGCGCGCGTCATGAATGAAATCCGCGATCAGACCAGTCAGTTCATCCCAAATGCGGGCAATGCCATTCCGAGCGTCCGATTCCTTTCGTTGATCTGGCTTGAGCTCAAGCTCGCTGGCCAGACGAATCGGATCGGTTGTTTGCGTCAACAAGCTCGTCGCGTCAGTCGCTGATGGTGTATTCATCCTTCACCCCGCTCGTCTTGTGCGGTCCGTAAGCAACGAGATCCTCCGGGCCACGCTGCACGATGAACATGTACTGGTAATCACGGTAGAGCGTTGTGTTCAGCGGCGACTTCCCGCTGGTTCGACTCGTCAATTGCTCAAGCTTCTTCCGCTGACTGACGGTCAGAAGATCCTGCTGTCCGTTGCGGAGCCAATCTGAATGCCGGATGACATAGATCTTTTCCGGCTCGGGATTCGCGATGACCGTCATATCTGTGGCCTTGCCACCATACGGTTTGCTGCAAGCCGGGAGCACCAGGCACACCGAGGCAACAAGCAGGAGAGAGACGACGAACCGAGACACCGACTGACGGGAGGGTAAAATCATGATGACTCCTAATGAGAAACTTTCTGACCACGAGATCGCGCGAGGATGGACGTACAGAACTCTCACTGACTGGCGCCACCGGACCGCTAGGGTGCCTCGTTGAGCTCTCGATCGTCAATAATCTCTGGGCTAGTAATTTTTTCGATCGGACCGCTGCTCGGAAGGCCTTGTACATAGATGCCCGGACCCGAATCGTGCTTCTTGACCCAGCGCGCCTGAGCGTTCAGCACCGCGAGGGCCGATCCGCGCGACGCCGCGAAGTCCATACTCTCGACGAACTCTCTGCCGTCCATCACGAAGATGCCGTCGGTCTCACCTGCGTTTTCAAGGCCGAGAATCGGATCGAGGAGATACACCTTCGTGATCTCAAATCGAGGGCTCAGGTCCGTTGAGAGGAGACCTGACACAGAAACCCACACGCCTTCAGCAACATCCCCAATCCCGTCAAGAAGGTCTTTGGAATCCGTCTCGCTCTGCTGCTCCTGAAGCGCGCGAACCCGTTCGCTATGCTCGCGAATCTTCACAATGTTGATATCACCATCCTTTATCCGTTTGTACTCGACGCCGTAGACAACCATGACATGCCCGAACGGCGCGCTGGGATGGTCGCTGATGCCGACGAGCACCGGTTCGCCACTGCTCACTTCGTAGACGATGCCATCGCTGGAAATCTGGGGAGTGACTAGGGCCGGCACAACAATCCGCGTATCGAGCAGTTCCGGCTTATCGAAGGCCATCGCGGCAAGGATCTCGCCCTTCTGAGCCTGTTCCTGATAGCTGGCGGGCATCATGAGGCGGCGTTGCATGACCTGATCGACCAGTACCTGCTCGTCCGGGATTTCCGCATCGCCGCGGATTTTGTAGAGCATCTGAATAGAAGCCGCCCAGCAGCGATCCGGCGAATCCTGCCATTCATAGTGTGATGGAGCCTCGTTGATTTCGACGCGCCAAGCCCGTTCACCGAGTTCGGTGATGCTCGCGGCTTCCGCATTGACTTCAGCTGGGCCATTGTTCTTGGTGCATCCGAGCGCAAAGCACGCAAAGAAAGCTCCGCTCAGTACCAGCGCGACCACTGCAGGTTTGGGAGAAAGTGGGGGCATTGAGTTTCCTCATCGTGAGTGAACAGATTTCCCAACGTAGCGACTTGAGAATGATGTTCAATAGCGCGTTTTCAAAATTCATGGGTTTTTGTCGATTATTATTTTACCCTCTTCAGGGGATAATCCGCGACCCCCGGGCTGGCAGGCATGCCGCTCCGACTCTGCAAGTCTTTGTCGTGGCCTCTGATACACTACCCCCGACCATCATTCGCACGGGGCGCCGGCACCGGCCGGCTGAGACGCACCCGTTGAACCTGATCCGGTTCGTACCGGCGGAGGGATTGCGATCCGGGCACGCACACGCGCACGCCCGCTGCACCCGAGTCCGGCGAGCCCTCACGAGAGGCACGCCAGCATGATCTCTTCACATTCCAACGACTCCCACCCGTACCCCAAGCTCCGCCCCGAGCACCTGGGCCCGAACTCGCCCGCCGGCAAGGCCGCGCGGATGACCGTGGGCGACAACAACGCCGACGAGTTCGCCGGGCTCGATGTCAACGACCCGATCTTCGATGTTGACTCGCCGACGCTGTCGGACAAGTTCCCCGCGCCCTACGGCCACGCCCACAACCCCTCGTCAGACCGGGCCGGCACCTCGCCGGGCTCCTTCGCCAACAAGCCGAACATCGGCGGCCCGCGCATGTTCTCCTCGCCCGACACGCCGGGCATGCCCGCGCCGAGCGCGAAGACCGCGTGGGACTTCCTGCCCGACGGCTGGACCACCGAGGAGACCGACTCGCACGAAACCGGCTGCCTCGGGCACAACATCGGTCTGACCGCTGAGGAGTACCTCTCCGGCAAGCTTGCCACCAGCTACATCCGCGCGGTGCCGAGCGACCCGAACTTCACGCCCATTACCCAGCTCGAATCCGCTCGGCTCGGCATCATCACCCCCGAGATGCGCCGCGTCGCCGAGCGCGAGCCGCACTTGACTCCGGAGCAGGTGCGCGACGAGATCGCCGCGGGACGGCTGATCATCCCCGCCAACCGCAAGCACCTCGCGAACAACCTCGACCCGATGTGCATCGGGCGCGCGAGCAAGACCAAGATCAACGCGAACATGGGCGCATCCCCTGTGTCGTCGGGCACCGAGGAGGAAGTCGAGAAGCTCCGCTGGGCCGAGCAGTGGGGCGGCGACACCGTCATGGACCTCTCGACCGGCGGCGACCTCGACGCCACCCGGGCCGCGATCCTCGAGCACTCGACGGTTCCGATCGGCACCGTCCCGATCTACTCCATGATCATCGGGCGCAAGCTCGAAGACCTCGACGAGCAGGTCATCATGGAAACCCTGCGCCATCAGGCCGAGCAGGGCGTCGACTACTTCACCATCCATGCCGGCGTGCGCAAGGGTCACCTGAAGTTCGTGAAGAACCGGCTCATCGGCATCGTCAGCCGCGGCGGTTCGCTGCTGGCCAAGTGGATGCTCGTGCACAACCGCGAGAACATCATGTACGACATGTGGGAAGAGATCTGCGACCTCATGCGCGAGTACGATGTGTCGTTCTCCATCGGCGACGGCCTGCGCCCCGGCGGCCTCGCCGACGCCACTGACGAGGCGCAGCTGCTCGAACTCGCCACCATCGGCGAGCTGACCGAGCGTGCATGGCGCCGCGGCGTGCAGGTCATGGTCGAGGGACCCGGCCATGTGCCGCTCGACCAGATCGAATACAACATGAAACTCCAGCGCACGCTCTGCCACGGCGCGCCGTTCTACATCCTCGGGCCGCTGGTGACGGATGTCTTCCCCGGCTACGACCACATCACCAGCTGCATCGGCGCGACGATCGCCGCGTACCACGGCGCCGCGATGCTGTGCTATGTCACGCCGAAGGAGCATTTGGGGCTGCCCAAGCGCGGCGATGTGAAGGAGGGCTGCATCGCCTACAAGATCGCCGCGCACTCGGCGGATGTGGCGCTTGGCATCCCCGGCACGCGCGACTGGGACGACAACCTCACCCGCGCCCGGGCCGCGCTGAACTGGAAGCGCCACTTCGAGCTCGCCTATGACGAGGACACCGCCCGCGCGTACCACGACGAGGACCTCGATGTGGACACCGACTTCTGCGCGATGTGCGGCCACGACTGGTGCTCGGTCCGCATCTCCAAGGAGATCCAGGAGTTCGCCTCCGGCAAGGCCGACGGCTTCGAACGCGGCAAGCCCGTCCGCTCCGAAGCCCTCACCGACGAGCAGAAGAAGATCCTCGAACAGCGCGGCTACCTGAAGCCCGAGGAGATCCACAAACTCGCGGCGAAGGCCAAGGCGAAACTGCAGGCCGAGGGCAAGGTCGCCGGCGACGGCAAGGCGAGTTGCCACAGCGACTTCGTGGACCCGGACGAGGCGAAGAAGATGCAGGGCGAGCAACTGGTGCAGTTGAATACGGCACCGGCGCATGGGATTGCGAAGGAAGATCGGTTGATCTGAAAGTCCTGCTCCCTCTCCCCTTGAGGGAGAGGGTTGGGGTGAGGGGACAGCGGCGGAGCCGCTGATGGAGATGTCGGGACACTCGGAAGTTTCGGACCGCCCCCTCATCCGTCAGCAACCTTCGGTTGCTGCCACCTTCTCCCTCGAGGGGAGAAGGACCAGAGAATAGGATTTGGGCTCCCTCTCCCCTTGAGGGAGAGGGTTGGGGTGAGGGGTTCGCACCGAAGGTGCGAGGGCTTGGGATTCGGGGCATACTTGAGTGGTGACGCTTCCCGATCCGATCGATCGTGCTCGTGATTTGCGGCAATCGCAGACTCCTCCCGAGGGGGTGCTGTGGTCGAAACTGCGTGGCGATCGTCTCGCAGGGCTGAAGTTTCGCAGGCAGCATCCGATTGGGGTGTACACGGTTGATTTACTACTGCGCAGCCGCGAAGTTGGTGGTTGAGGTGGATGGTCGGGTGCATGATGACGCTGTGCGGGCGCGGGGGGATCGCGTGCGCGATGAATGGATGCGCGAGCGGGGGCTTGTCGTGCTGCGGATTCCTGCGAGAGACATCAGTCGAGATGTGGATGGTGTGCTTCGGATGATTCATGGGGAGGCAGTTCGGGTGATGAAGGCGGAGAGTAAATAGTCGGAAGACTCGGACCGCCCCCTCATCCGTCAGCAACCTTCGGTTGCTGCCACCTTCTCCCTCGAGGGGAGAAGGAGTCAGGCCGCTCTCGCTCTTTGCGGCCGTGCGGTTTGATTTGGCACTCCAACCTTCCTCCCCGGCACCTTCAGTACCCTCAACTGATTCAGCGTGACGGTCGCGGCGAGGCGGCGTTGGGTTCGGTTGGATCGAGCATCGCGCTGGGCTTTGGTGGCCTGCGGGGTGATGGGGGTGATCTGGGCGTCGGCCTCGGCTTCGGTCTGGACCTGTTCGAGGGTGATGAGGGCGCGGCGGGATTTGGCGAGGGCGGTCTGGCGCGTGCGGCGTTCCTGAAGGGCTTCGATGCGGGTGAGCAGGTCGTCGACCTCCGGGCGAGCGATCAGCGCGAGCAGGGCGCGGAGGGAGAGGCCGAGGTGGTCGGCGATGGCGGCGAGGGTGAGGTCGTCGTGCTCCCAGAGGCGGAGGAGAGGTTCGATGAGGTGGTCAGAGGGGAGAGAGGAAGGGGGAAGAGGAGGAGAAGGGGTAGGAGACGGGCGGGACGCCCGTCCCACTAGGGAAACACCTTGAGGTTGGGCCGCTTCATTCCTGGCGCGGCTCGTACCGGATGTCTTCTTGGCGGGTTTGTTGGGACGGCGGGTCTTGTAGCGGTTTCGTGGTTTTTGCATGGGCCCAGTGTGCGCGGGG
>CAZIXS010000028.1:0-24976 GCA_964543335.1 uncultured Phycisphaeraceae bacterium
ATGGGCTTCAGGCAATCTACTGCGTGATCGATCCATGCGTTCCCGTGCTGCTGGAACGCGCTTGGTGCCATGTGGATGAGTACGTCGAAGCAGGTTTTACATCCGCCGATCAACGGGACAACCGATGAGCACTTCCGTCTTGAGAGCTTCTCCGACCCCAGGCTTCCGGATGACAAGGGGGCTGGACTTGACAAAAGAGACCCCCAAGTAAAATGCGAACAGCGTGGGGTATGGGCTCTCGAATGGCTCATGAAACTGCCGATTACTCCCGGGTAGTTGTGCAACCAAGTCGAGAGAAAATCGCGTCACGACCAAAGTCCAGCCAGCACTATTCCCAAGCCGGTTGCGAAAGCAGCCGGCTTTGTGGTTTTTGGCCCGCTCACAAGGGCCACCCGAGTTTAGTGTCGCCGCGAGCCCTCTCTGTTCGTGACCTCGCCAAGGTCGTGACGAAATCGTGTGCCACGCATGCCGTTTCGCACGCTGCGGGCGGTTCTGCGGGAGATGCGGAACGCCCGCGAGCTGTGGCAGCCTGAGACTGTGACATTATCGATCAACAGTTGAGCGGCGGTCGCCTTTGCATTCGCGTTCTCCTCACTCATCACTGTTCCCGCGCCGTTCAAATCGAGATACGCGCTGGGGACGGTCGGATTTGAAGAAGCGAGCCAGTGATTCGTGGCGTTCCGCTGCGTCCGATTCACCCAACTCGATAAGGGCCGAAATGAAATCTCGGTGGAAATGCAATCCCCGTGGTGCCCGACGGCTGGTCTTTGGAAGCAGGACCTGTTCTTCGAGCGGCTGAGATGGGCGGAAGATTTCAACTTCGACGGGTCTGTAACTGTCGAGATCCACCGTCTGACCGTCGGCCGTGCGTCCGGCCTGCTTGGTCGGATCGGTTGGGAGCCGATCGCAAAAATAATTCAGCACTTCGAGCCATCCCGCCTGCATCGTCGCCTGGTCATAGCGCATGCCGCTTAAGAGCATCCGCACTACATCGCCCGTGGTCGGTACATAGTCCGCGTCGAGAGGAGGGATTTCACGCGGCCGAGGCGCTCGCATGCCGATATGGAGGATCCGTCGCGCGCCCATCCCGATAGCGATTCCAAGTGGATCGTGATTTGCAACATCTCCATCGGAGTAGAAACGATCTCCGATCCGCACAAGCGGGAAGACGAGCGGGACGCTGCAACTGGCGATCAGGTGAATCGGCTCGATTCGCGTCACCACCGACGACGCAATCCCGTTATCCCAATTCACGGCTGCAGGTCCCTCGGCGAACCATACCTGGGACGCGGTCTGAAATTCAGTTGTGGCAACGGCAAGTCCTGCTGTCGTACCCTCCCGGAGTGCAGTCTCAAGCGACTTGGTCGAGAAGCCCCGCTCGGCGATGTCTCGAAGATGCGACTGGGGAAGCAAAGACCACTGTTGTTTTCTTCTCGAGCGGACGATCCCGCTGATGGGAAGCGATCTCAGAGCCTTGGCTACGGGACTGCCGTAGTACGCAGGCACATGGAAATTGCGCCAGAGCTCTTCCAGTTCTAGAATCGCATTCCGAGCATCATGGCTGCGACAGGCAAGGAAACCCGCGTTCAGACTCCCAGCGGACGAGCCTGTGAAGACACGGAACGGGCTACAAAGATTGCTGGATAAGTTCCGGTGCAGGTACTTGAGGACGCCGACTTGGTATGCTCCGAGCGCACCGCCTCCCGAACAGGCGAGGGCGTAGGTAGGGTTCGGTTCTGCCACGGTTTGGGCTCCTCCAGATCAATCGACGCTGCATCGTCGCAGGAAACCGGGCTCACTGCTCATTCTTTGGATATTCGGGTTAACCCGTATTTCTGTGCTTCCGGATTGAGATTCCGTCCTTGGGTCACACCCGAGGCACTCTGGATCTCCAGCCAATTGGATGCGGGCGCGGCTCTCGACCCTTGGTGGCTCGGATCGCGTCCCGGCGGCGCTCCACGCCTGGTTTGGTCGAATCGCTGCACACGCATCGCGGTCAGGCGGTGCGGTTCGACAAAATGCTGGCGGACGAACCCAGTTCGCACCGTAGCTTCACGACGATCCAGTATCGTACATACCCAGTTGTGATCCCGAGATCCGATGAACGATGCGGGTCGTGTCAGTGACCAGAGTGGCGCGACTTCAAAGAGGTGGGCGCGGCAGGTTCGCTAGCTTGAGAGCGCTTTCGCCAGACGGGAAATGCTATGCGACTTATTGCGGTATCAAGGTGTCCAGAATCAATGCATGCTGGTCTTCGAAGATGGTGCCGAGTTCGCGACAATGCGACATGGGTGCTTGTCTTGATATGCGGATGCTTGTCGAGCGGCTGTAAGGAAGCTGAGTTTGTTCCGCCACCTCCTCCTGAAGTTGGTGTAGCGCAGCCGCTCGTGCAGAACGTCGTTCGGTATGCTGAGGTGTCCGGTCGAACCGAAGCAGTCCAGGTCGTCGAAGTACGGGCTCGAGTCGAAGGGGTGCTTGAAGAGGCCCTCGCGGTTCCCGGCTCTGCCGTGCAGCAGGGCGATCTGCTCTTTCGAATTGACGACGACCTCTTCGCTGCTCAGCGCGATGCTGCTGCTGCCCGAGTGCAGCGTGCCGAGGCAGAATTGGGTGTTGCGCAGGTCAGGCTCAGCAGGACGAAGCGTGCCGCTGAGCAAGGGGGAGCCAATGAAATCGAAGTTCTGGAGGCCGAAGCCGCGACCAATGCCGCGAGCGCCGAATTGGAAGTCGCCCGCCGAGAACTCGCGATCAAGCAGCTCTCGGTTGACTACACAGAAGTGCGTGCTCCCTTATCCGGTGAACTCGAAGCGGGGGCACCTGACATCGGAAGCCTGGTGGGCGGCATAGGATCCGGGCTTCTGACTCGGATCTACGACACATCGAGTGTCCATGTCTGGTTGACGGTTCCTGATCGACTGTTTCTCCAGTCGGTCGCCGGTGGTCAAGCCGAAGTGGGGCAAAGAACAGGCGAACTGTCTTACCCAATCGAGGTGGCCACGGAAGCCGATAGCGGTTTCCCGCACGAAGGTGTCATCGACTATGTCGACCCATCGGTCGATCCGACGACGGGCACGATCAGGCTGCGCGCCACCATTCCGAACCCGACAGGAGCTCTGCGGCCAGGTCTCTTCGTACGCTCACGCTTCGTTGCTGGACGCATCGAAGACGCGTTGCTGATACCCGAGGCCGCCATTGGTAGCGGTCAGATTGGACAGTATGTTCTCGTGATTGGGGCAGACGGGCTCGTCGAGGCGCGTCCAGTCACGCTCGGAGTCCGAGATGGTGTTCTGCGAGTGGTTGAATCCGGCTTAGCACCCACCGATCGGGTCATCGTGCGAGGACTTCTTCGAGCTCGGCCTGGTCAGCCTGTAACGCCTCGCGAAGAGCAGATCTCGATGCCCAACTCGGAGCAACCCTGATGTCCAGGTTTTTCATCGAGCGCCCGATCTTCGCGTCGGTCTTGTCCATTGTCATCGTCGTGGCTGGACTCGTCTCGCTGTTCACGCTACCGATTGCCGAATACCCCAACCTCGCGCCCCCCACCATCGAGGTCAGTGCGGTCTATCCAGGTGCTGACGCCGAGACGGTTGCGGACACCGTGGCCGTCGCGATCGAGCGGGAGGTCAACGGCGTTGAGGGCATGCTCTACATGAGCAGCACATGCTCCGGAGACGGCACCTACAAGCTGACTGTCACCTTCGAGACGGGTACCGATCTCGATCTTGCCTCGGTTCAGGTTCAGAATCGTGTTTCGGCGGCAGAACCAAGCCTGCCCGAAGATGTGCGCCGCCAAGGCATCAAGACCCAGAAGCGAATGCCCGATTTCGCGCAGATGGTGAGTGTCACCTCGCCTGACGAGCGATACGACGACATCTTCTTGAGCAACTACGCCACACTCCAGCTGAGTGAGCAGATCAAACGGATTTCCGGCGTAGGAGGCGTGCAGGTGTTCGGCGCCGCAAACTACGCCATGAGAGTCTGGATCGATCCTGACGAACTGGCGGAGCGGAGCTTGACGACCGCTCAGGTCATCGCGGCGATTCGAGAGCAGAATGTGCAGGTCGCCGCGGGCAAGATTGGCGCGCTCCCGGATGCGGGAGAAGCGGTGTTCGAATACGCCGTTTCCGCTCGAGGTAGGCTGGCCACCGCGGAGGAGTTCGGGGCCCTTGTTGTCCGAACAGGCGACGATGGACGCGTGCTGCGTTTGCGTGATGTGGCCCGAATCGAACTCGGGGCACAGAATTATGCCATGGAATCGCGTGTCGACGGCAAGCCGGCCGCCGTGCTCGCCGTCTTCCAGCAACCGGGTGCAAACCTCATCAAGGTCTCAGACGCTCTCGCTTCGCTTCTCGAATCGAGCAAATCGGCCTTGCCCGAGGGGCTGGAAGTCGCGGTGACCTACGACGCGGCAGATGCGGTCCGGGCATCGATTCGGGAGATCCTGGTGACGCTGTTCGTCGCTGCTGTGCTGGTGATTCTTACCGTACTTTTCTTTCTGCAGGACTTCCGCGCGACGATTATCCCTGCCGTGGCGATACCAGTGTCGCTGATCGGCACATTCGCGGTCATGGTGGCGTTGGGCTTCACACTTAACACACTCACACTGTTCGGTCTGGTACTCGCCATCGGGATCGTGGTGGACGATGCGATCGTGGTGGTCGAGAATGTCGCCAGGAACCTGGAGACCCCGGGAACGACGCCGCGTGAGGCAACGGTTCAGGCGATGCGCGAAGTCAGCGGACCGGTGGTCGCGACAACACTGGTCCTGCTCGCGGTTTTCGTGCCCGCATCCTTCCTCGGAGGGATCACCGGAGTCATGTACCGCCAGTTCGGCCTGACGATCTCCGCAGCGACAATCATCAGTTCGATCAATGCCCTGACCCTGAGCCCGGCGCTCTGCGGAGTCCTCATGCGACCACCGACTGGGCGCAAGAATGTCCTGTTCCGCGCCATCGATCGACTGATCGCGACCGCCACGCGTGGCTATACCGGCCTGGTCGGTGTCGCGATCCGACGCTACGCGTTCTCGCTGATGCTGTTTGTCCTCGTCGGCGCTGCGGGTGTCCTCGGCTTCATCCGCCTCCCGACCGGATTTGTGCCCCAGGAAGATAAGGGATTGCTGATGGCTGCGGTGCAACTCCCTGACGCATCGTCGCGGTCCCGAACACGAGCGGTAACCGAAGAAATCAACGCGATCGTGGCGGAGACACCGGGTATCCGCTCGTCCATTCAGATCGGTGGATTCTCGCTCATCGATGGTGTCGCAAACCCCAATGTCGCCTCGTACATCCTCACCCTCGAGCCCTGGGACGATCGGTCGGACGAGTCGCTGCACCAGTCTCGGATCGCCGCCAGCCTTCAGGAAAGACTATCGAGCACTCGCGACGGTGTGGCCTTTGTCTTCGAGACTCCACCGATCCCTGGTGTGGGCCTCACCGGCGGCTTTGATATGCGGATCCAGGATCGCTCCGGGCTGGGCGCGAGCACGCTTCAAGCCATCGCTGACGACATTGCCTCGGCAGCCAGGACACAGCCATCTCTGTCCAGGCCGAACTCCAGTTTCCGCGCGACCACGCCGCGCTTGTTCGTCGATGTGGACCGAGACAAAGTCAAGCAGATCGGCCTTCCGATTGACGAGGTCTACCGAACGCTGCAAACGAATCTCGGCGGCTCATACGCCAACGATTTCAACGCGTTCGGCAGCACATTCCAGGTTCTTATCCAGGCCGAAGGCCAGTTCCGCACAAAGCCGAGCGATATCCTGCGCCTCCGGGTTCCGACAGGCGATGGTTCGTCGGTTCCGATGGGGTCGATTGCATCGGTGCAAGAGCGCGTCGGACCTTCGATGATCGCTCGCTACAACCTGTACCCTGCCGCATCGATCAAGGGTGAACCCGCTCCAGGCAGTTCATCGGGCGACGCTTTGACGCTGATGGAAAACCTCGCGACGGCCACCCTCCCTGCCGGGACCGGATTCGAATGGACCGGCCTTGCCTACCAGCAGCAGGCAGCGGGAACTTCAACCATCGCGGTGTTCGGCCTCGCCCTACTGCTGGTGTTTCTGGTGCTCGCGGCACAGTACGAATCCTGGCTGCTTCCACTCACGGTGCTGCTCGCCGTGCCACTCGGGTTGCTCGGTGTTGCCGCTGGCGTGATGGCACGAGGATTGGACAACAATGTGTACACACAGATCGGAGTGATTCTATTGATCGCTCTGGTGAGTAAGAATGCGATCCTGATTGTGGAATTCGCTCGGGCGAAACGTCTTGAGGGCCTGAAGCCAGCCGCCGCCGCGCTCAGTGCCGCTGAACTGCGGTTCAGGCCGATTCTGATGACCGCCTTCAGCTTTGTACTCGGCACGCTCCCGCTTTTAGTCGCCACCGGTGCCGGTGCGGGTGCACGGGTCGCGCTGGGGACTGCGGTTTTCTCAGGGCTGGTTCTGGCTACGATCATCGGTGTTTTCGCAACGCCCATGCTGTTCCGCGTTGTAGAGGGCTTCGGCTCCAGGCTTCGAGGTTCAGCCGATGGATCCCTGATCCCGCAAACTGTCGTCGCGTCAAAGCCCAGCACTGGAGGACACGAGGGTGCGAAACAGCAATCGTGACGCCAATCGACGGGGCGAGTCATTTCGGCATGCCCAGCTATTGGCGGTGCTGATCTGTTTCCATGTGGCCAGTCCCTTGGTGCAGGTGGCCATGCCCGCGGTAGCGGTTTTCCTTCTGTTGCCGCTGTATTTTCTCGTCCTGGGCTCGGCAACGGTGGCGATGTCCACAGGCAGGAAGCGATCGGTGCTCGGCGTGCTGGCAGTTCCGATGGCTGTGGCGGCCGTGATCTGCTTCGCCGTCAACGAGCGGGAGTCGCTCATCCTTTCCGCAAGCACTCTGCCATTTTTAACCTACGCTGCGTCAGTCGTGTTTCTCAGCGTCATCCGGCCCGGAGCAGTTGATCAGGCCCGTCTGCTTGGTTCAGCGTGCGTGTTCATCCTTGTTGCGCAGGTCTGGGCAGCCACGTACTCGCTGCTCGAATTGCTCTCACCGGGTGCGTTCGCCGTGACGGGCCATCCGCAAGTCCAAATCGGTGATCTGACCTATCTGAGTTTCGTGACTCAAACCACGCTCGGATACGGAGACGTGACACCTGTCTCTCCTCTCGCGCGATCTTTGGCAACGCTGCAAGCGACTGCGGGCTTGTTTTATATGGGTGTGATCGTTGCTCGCTTCGCCGGACGGTTCGAAGTGCAGGGGCGAAGCATCACATCCGAGAGTGGACGCGACGCACTCCGAAACACCACGGCTCGTGACTCACAAACCGATAATCCGCAAGCGGGAGGCACTTGATATGCGAAGTGTAAGAGGATGCCGCTGCACCACGGTCCTGCGGAGTATATTTTCGCTTCTACTTCTCGGGATTGGTCTGACCGCCTGCGTGCCGCACAAGCTGTACAACCAGACCCCGGAAGTCTATCTGCAGTCGGTTTCTACGGATCAAGAGGGTTCAGCAATCGCTCACCTGTCGGTTATTGAATTCGATGACCACGGCGTGCTCTGGAAGCGTGATCAACTCGAGGACACCGTGGCACTGATCCGGGAAGCAAATCGCCTCACCGAAGATGGCGTACTCGTGCTTGTGTACATTCATGGTTGGAAGAACAATGCGAATCCTGACGATCCGGACGGAGCGTTGGCTCAGTTTCGCGAATCTGTCCAGGCGAACGCGTCACGCAACCCGGCCGATCGACCTTTCGCTGCCGATCGGGTCATAGGTGTGTTTCTGGGGTGGCGCGGTGCCACAAGCGAGATTCCCGTTCAGCAACAGTTGACATTCTGGGATCGTCGTCAGGCGGGTGAGCGTGTTGCTTCGGTACACATGCAGGAGACGCTGCTCCGCATCATGAACGCGACAAAGGAACGGCGCGGTTCGAAATGCTTTATTGTCGGGCACTCCATGGGTGGCATGATCATCGGCAAGACAATGTCTCCGATTCTTGCCACGCTCCTGCTCTCTCAAGATACGAACGGCACTCGCCTGCCCGTCGATCTTGTGCTTCTGCAGAATCCTGCCCTCGACGCCCTCGCGTCCTGGCAGACCATCGACCTGCTGAAGCGATTCGGTGCACAGTTGCAGTTGCGAGCACCCGATGGCACGGCCGAAGCCGCCCGTGGACCTCTTATTGCTTCAATCACTTCAGAAGCGGATACCGCCACTGGACTTGCTTACCCATTCGGACGAACCATCGCCAGTTTCGGCACCAGTTTTCGCAGAGATCATGCACCCGGCCACCCGACGCAGCGGTTTCTGGCTACCCACACACTCGGGCATGTTGATCACCTCACCAGCCATCGGGCGTATGTGGACAACGGTCAGGTGATCCTCGAGCGCATTTCCGGAGCTTTCAATGACACGCCGTTTTGGGTGATCGAAGTCTCCAAGGATATATCCAAGGATCACGGGGATGTGAACAATCCCACCTACGGCAAACTGATCGAGCAGCTCATCGAGCTGAACGAGGTGTACAGGACTGATATTGACTCCTGGTTGGTTCGTTCAACCAGCGGGGAGTAGTTTGCACGGTCTTTGGCACGGGGTGCAGAATCTGTCCATTCAATTGCAAGTCTGCCCGAACCTTGACAGCACCGCATTCAGATCCTGAAGGTTTACGAGACCGTCCCCGTTTGAGTCTCCCGCGTCTGAGGCCGTGCCGAAGTTGCTCAGCACGAGGTTGAGATCCTGCAGATTCACACTGCCGTCTCCGGTCACATCGCCTAAACAGAACGGAGGCTCGATATCACATCCGCCCCAACTGGCGACGAATGGTCCGGTCGAGTTCCCGGCGCTATCGAAAGTGCCGCCAACATAGAGCGACGGCTTTCCTCCCCGCTGCCACCCATGGAGCGCCCTGACCGTGCTGTCGAGACTCGATCCAAGGGGCTTCCATTCAGCCCCGTCCCACCGGGCAATGTTAAACGCCGGCTCGGGCGCGTTCACGTCGAAGATCCCTCCGATGTAGATTTCGGGACCCCCGCCGAGATCGCATAACGCCATGCTCCGAACGCGACCCGTCGTACCCACGCCGACCGGTGTCCAGCTCGTTCCGTCCCAGCGAGTCACCCGGTTCACCGGGATACCGAACGCGAGTGTGAACTGACCCGCGATGAACATCGCCAGCCCATTCCCATCATCGTGGACAAGCATGCCCTCCGCGCGGCTGTTGAAACCAACTTCACCGTTGAACCGGAGCTGCGACCATTGCTGACCGTCGAAGCGTACGATCCTGCGTGCGGTCATTTCGCCAACTGAAGTGAAATCGCCAGCGATGTACAGCGCAGGCCCGCTCCCATCGTCGAACTCCACAAAGTGCCGTGCCGTCGCATTCAATCCCGGGCCGAAGGCTGACCACTGAGTACCATCCCAGGAAGCCAGACGCCTCGCCGGTGATCCATCCGCTTCAAGAAAATCCCCACTGACCAGGAGCAGCGGTCCCTGCTCAGATTCATACGCCCCGAACGCGAACACGGTATCACTGACCCCGGAGGCCAGAGCTTGCCATTCGGTTCCATTCCACTTTGCGATGTTGGAGGCGGGTATGCCACCCGCCGTGCTGAACTGGCCTCCGACAAACAGAGCTGGGCCCGAGCCGTCGTCAAACACGATCATGCTGTACACATCACCGTTGAGACCTTCCCCAAGCGCAGACCATGCCTCTCCGTCCCAGCGCGCGATGTGCCCAAACGGGGTGTCCCCGATCAGGTTGAAGTATCCACCGACATAGAGCGACTCACCGGAACCATCATCAAACACGCATAAGGAATTCACGAAATCATCGGGGTGTGCGGCAAACCCGTCCCAGGTCGGCTCACAACTGCCTCGGTCCGCATGTCCATGCTCGGAGGCTGCGCTCACACGGACGGCTGCGGTCACGACGATCGCGTAGACAAGAAGAGTCCTCAGGTGAAATCGCATGCAGCTCCTCCTTGGCGGTCGAACGCCGCGGAAACATGCTACCCGCTCCTGCGGAAAATCCAAGCACTAACCTAAAATTCTAGACCAGAGAAGCCGGGTCGAAGTACTTGCCCCAACAGGGAGCCAGCCGGTCAATCTCCCCACCTCTGATCTTGCTCTTATCGGTCCAGATCGCCAGTTCGAGTGCCCGTTGCGCCGGGCACTCCACGCCGTCGAGTTCACTCGCGCGGCAGAGTGCCGATTCGATCAGCTTGAACGCGGCCTCCGAAGCTTGCTCGAGATTCGCCATGATCTCTTCCAGAACCGAGGATTCCTCTCCCTCGTCGGTGCGCTCCCGCCAGGCGTCGTAGTCGGTGGGCAAACCGAGCAGGGCCATGGGCAACTCGGCTTCACGGGCCAGTCGGGCTTCCGGCATCGCGGTCATCCCGACCAGGTCACCGCCCATGATGCGATGCATTTTGGATTCGGCTCGTGTCGAGAAACTCGGCCCCTCAATGCACACATAGGTCCCGCGTTCATGCAGTGTGGTCGATGCGTCCTCAGCCGAGCGCATCAGCCAGTCACGCATCACCGGACAGAACGGATCCGCGAATTCCACATGAACCGCAGAGTCATCAAAGAATGTCCGTGCGCGAAGGGTTGTCCGGTCGATCACCTGATCGCAAAGAACCAAGTCACCCGGTCGGATGTGCTCCTGCAGCGAACCGGTTGCCCCGGTGGAGATCAGGTGAGTTGCACCGATTTCCTTCAGCGCGAAGATGTTGGCTCGGTAGGGCAGACGGTGCGGGGGAATCTTGTGACCAACCCCGTGCCGATTCAGCAGCAGCACATCCACTTCGGATCCATCCGCGGCGCGCACCGTGCCCTCGACAATGTCCGCCGAGGGCCAGCCAAAAGGGGTATCCGGTCGGTGATGGGTCATCCCCTTCGGATCCATCCGATTCAGGAGACGCTCACCGATGCCCGTGCCGCCAATGATGCCGATCTTCATGCACCCATCTTAACGGCTCATTCACAAACCGGTTCGAGCCCGATCAGCCTTCCCGAAACCAGTCGGCTAGCCGGATGAAGTCTTCCATCCCCAGTTGCTCGGGACGCCAGTCGGGCTGGATATCTGACGGGAAATCCCGTTTTCGTCCCAGGATCGCTCCGATCTGCTTGCGCCGTTGCGTGAACAGCGTGCGGCAGAGAGCCGCGAGCGATTCGTAGCGTTGGTCCGAGATCCGGTCCACCTCAGGGAGTGGCTCGATCGCGAGCATCTCACTGACCACCTTCGGGCGAGGCCAGAAGCACTCCGGTGGGAGTGTGGCGATCCGTCTGGGCACTCCGCAGGCCTGCACCAGCACACTCAGTTCGCTGTAGTCACGGCTTCCGGGGCTTGCCCGAACCCGTTCGGCCACTTCTCGCTGCACCGTGACATACTGCCCCAGACACCGGGCATCACGCGCCAGCATGACCATCAGCGGGCTCGCCGCTCCGTAGGGCAGGTTCGCCACCATGCGAAAATCACGATCCGCGAGTTCCTTCCGCAACACAGGATTCAGAAGCGATTTCCGCTCCAGGCAGTCCCCATGAATCAGCGTGAAGCGACCGTTCGTCGCCTCGTCGGCGAATCGGCTCGACAGCAGGCCGGCAAGACCGTCATCGAGTTCACAGGCAATGACGGAGCAGCCACGAGACAGCAGTTCCTCCGTCAGCGTTCCAGTGCCGGGGCCGACTTCCAGAACCAGATCGCCCTCCTGTACACCAGAGGTGTCCACCAGCAATCGGATCAGATTGTGGTCGATCAGGAAGTTCTGTCCGAGCGATTTCTTTGGAGCCAGACCGTGCGCATCCAGCAAGGATCTGATTTCGGCGAGGGTCTGCACGGTGATCAATCCTCGCTGCGAGTGGACAGCACACCTTCTGCGCTGATGTCATCATCGGTTTCGAACTCACCATCCGGTCCCGCGCTCCGAACCAGCACAGCCTGCTCGCCGGTCTCAAGATCGATCGTGACGAACAGGAACGGATTGCCCCAGAGGTCAACGCCCTTCGAGGTTTCAAGCCGTTCTTCGTCGCGGAGCTCTTCGAACCCGGTCGGAGTGAAGCCTCGGCGTTGGTAAAAGCGCTGCGCGAGCTCCACGAACTCCTCTGCCTGATCTTGGGTCACACGGATCAGGATCCGCTCTCGTTGGCCAACGATCGCAGGTCTGAGGACCGTGTTGCCCAGAATGACCAGCAGCAGGACGGCACCGATCATGGCCCCAATGAGAAGTAGAGCTCTTCTGCGATCGTCTGCATCGTTCGTGGCCGCTCGGGAGGGCTTCTGAGGAGGTCGATCGTCCACGGCAACCCCGAGCGGGACTGGCTTGCGCTTCTCCGTTTCCTGATTCATCACCACTCCCCGGTCAAAATCTTGTCGATCGCATAGGCCACGCCGTGATCTGCATGATGCAGCGTCTGTCGTTGAGCCGCCCGCTGAACTTCGTCAATCGCGTTGCCCATCGCGATACCCAGACCGGCACCCTCGATCATGGCAAGATCATTGATCTCGTCACCGATCGCGGCGACGCGTTCCCGAGCGATACCCTGCTCAAGCGCGAGCCGATGGATCGCGGTCCATTTACTGACCTGTGCGTCGAACACCTCAATAAGATGGATGTTTTCGTCCTTCCCCACGATCGGCTTGCCATCCGCACCGACGCGGTCCTCGGCGCTGGAGACCGCCGCGAACGCATGGATCACCGCTCTTCTGCCGAATTGCGCACGAACCGCCGCCGCCATCTCTGCCATCACGCTCGTACTCGCCGCGAACCCAACTCGCACGGTGTGCTCGGGGTGCTCATCGTCGTCGAGAGAAGAGATGAAGCGAACCTCGACCGGCATATGCTCGAACCACCACTGCGTCGGCGGTTCAATCGGCCCGGAATTGATCACCAGGTAGTCATAGCCCGCGGCATCGAAATCCTTGAGAAGCAGCGGTGCCCGGTTCATACTCGCAAACAAGTCACAGACTTCAGCGGCCATACCCGGATCCAGTGGCCAGCGATGGAGCGTCCGGCTCGTGCTGGCGTCCACAATCATGGCTCCGCCGGAGACCACCACCGGTGCTACCGATCGTCCCGCGGCGATCCGGTCGGCGCGGATGGCCCGGATGGCTTCGCCCGATTCCCGGTAGCCACGACCAGTGCACAACACGACCTCAATCCCGGCCTGTCGGGCCCGTTCGACGGCCTGCGCGTTAGCGTCAGAAACCTTGCCGTCGGGGCCGAGAAGCGTGCCGTCGAGGTCGAGGGCGAGGATGTCATACTTCGGCTCAGGCATGGGTCGCAAAGACTAGCACCGGACGCGTTGCTTTCGGCGCGGATGCCGAGGATTTTGTTCGACTCCCGGCAGATCCTCTGCTAGGTTGGTATCGGTGCCTGGAAGGAGGCTGCCGTTTGTCCGACGAGCCGCAGAATACCGGATCCTCGCTGGGCCCTGCGTTGCTGCCCCAACTCAACGCGGCCTGCGACGGGCAACTCAAGGACATCCGCTGGTTCCGCACCGATTGGCAAAGAGGGGGAGCCGCCACGGCGTACGGAACGCTCGCGGGGAGCGAAGGCACTCCCGAACGGGATGTCGTCATCAAGTTCCCTGTCGGACCGAGGGAGTACCGGGTTCTCGTCGGTCTGGGCGATACCGACGCCCCCACTCCCCGTATCGCGTTCCATGGAACGGAACTCGGATCGTTCGATATGGCCTGGGTGGTCATGGAGCGTATGGCCGGGGACCCGCTGAAATCAGATCCTTCCAAGGCATCCTTCCAGCTCTGCGCGGAGGCGTTGGCGAATTTCTATCGGCACGCCGAACAATGCTGGCCGCTTAGGGAGCATGAAACATCGGCCGACTGGGCAACCCTGGTGGCCAAAGCACGCGACTCCGCCAAACTGAACGCCATCCCCGATGCGCAGCGCTGGTCAAACACCATCCACAGGGTCCAACGCGTGCTCGACAAGCTTCTTGTCAAATGGCACACCCGACCGGTGAACACTTGGTGCCATGGCGATCTGCACCTTGCCAATGTGATGGTCCGGCAGCCGGATTCACCTTGGCGAAACGGAGTGGAGTCCAACGCATCGCCAGAGGCGATCCTGTTCGACTTTGCGAATGTACGTTCCGGCCACTGGATCGAGGACGCTGTCTATCTGGAGCGACAGTACTGGGCGAATCAGGACATCATGAAAAAAGTGAAGCCGGTCTCGCTGATCGCCCGAGCGAGGCGTGACGCAGGACTGCCGACCGAGGATCACACACAGCTCGCAACGATCCGCAGAATCCTGCTCGCCGCTTGCGTGCCCGCGTTCCTCGACCGCGAGGGCCACCCCGTCTACTTGGCGGCGGCCCTCGACACACTCGAAAAGCAGATCGAACTCGTCAATATCTGAGTCGAGTCAGAAACCGAAGGACTTACGAGCTCCACGATTTGCTTCCAACTCAAGCAGGTTCTCGATTTCCCAAATCTGGAGCAATTCCACATGGCCGTCCATGAAGCCGACCGGAGCAGTACCGTTAAAAGATAGCGCGGACCGATCGATGGCAAGTACCGTCCTTGCGCCAAAGTCCGGCTCCTTGCCCTGCATGTCGTCACGGATGACGATATCCGGCGTTCCGTCCATCATCGAGCCGTATGGCGAACGCAGGTCAGAAGCGAGCAGATAATCGTTCTCGACGAGCACATCCACTGACTTCGGCAGCCCGTTTCCCTCCTCAGATGCGTACGCGATCGTTCCCATGGCGATCTTCCGCACTTGAGACGTCGAGCGAGCCATTTGTGCCGAGTCCCTGGCATCCAACAGCGAACTCTGCATGCCACTCGCCCCACCCGCGATCATCATCGGTAGCATCTGCGCGCCAATCCCGCTGAGATTCATGCGACCCAGACCTGCCGCGATCTGAACAGTCATCGAGTGATCCGCTCTTGAGGTGACGATCAGGTCCTCTCCATCCCAGCGGGTGACGGTGACGGTCGGAGAGATCCCTGCGACGAAGTCGCTGTACAAAGGCATCGCGACGCCCGCAGCGTACGGCTCGCGATCGCCCGAAGGAGAACGAACACCGTTCGCCAAGGCGGCCATGACATGATTCATGGTGGCGTAGCCGCGTCGGGCATAGCGATCGGTGTCCACAAAGTTGAACCCGGCCAAATCATCGAATGACCCGCCAGCCATCGCCTGCACACCTTCGCGCGTCATGATCGAGGTTGTGCCCCGCTGCTGCTGGTCGAGTGCCGCAAGCATGGAAGGCATGGAAAGCGTGAAAAAGACTCGGTTCTGGCTGATGGCGATCGTGGGTTCCGCGGGGATCGGAAGCCCCGGGGCATTGATCGCATACATCGAGACACCCCGGGCCTCGGTGGACCGGATGCGGAAGTAGCCTCTACCCTCGCGCTCGCCCAACGCGTTCGCCTGGCCGATCGCTGCGACCAGTGCCTGCTCAAAGGCGGCACCATCGCGAAGGGACACGCAGAGCACCGCAGACGCAAATTCACCGCCGCCCGTGGAGTCGGCCTGGTAGTAGATCCAAGTGTCTCCGAGACTCTCGACGAAACGCTGGATCGTCGAAATCTCAATGTCCGCTTCGTCCCGCAGTTCGGATTCGATATCTTGCCACAGTCCGAGCGATTCGAGGACGCGTCGCACCAGCCCGAAGGTGATAGCCGCGTCATACAGGCCGGCCGAAGCCGTGGTCGCGTCCATCGGGATCAGCCGCAGGTCATCCGCGGCTAATCTGCGTTCAGGATCAACCGCGAACATCCGGGCGGCCCGGGCCGCTCCGGTCATGCGGGCAACAGAAACCAAATGGCGATCCGTCTGTCCGATCGCCACATCGAATCGGGTGGCGTCCCAGCCGATCAGACCGGCTTCCATGAGCATCTCGCCGACCACGGGAGGTGCCATCCCCACGCCCATGCCAATGACGGGCGTCAATTGGGCCATGTCAAATCGGAGCCCGAACAGCGGCTTGGCGCCTGCTGGGAGGTCAACAAACTGCGCATCCAGCGAGGGCAACGCGCCTTCTTCGGTGCTCAGGAACATGATCGGGTCTTCGCCGACGCGTCGCGCACCGAAATACACCGGCAGAGCGGGCGTCTCCGCGACGAACGAGCCTGCCTCGCGTCCCGGCTGGATGTCCAAAGGGGAATCGTCGAGCATGCTCCGTAGCAGCCCCATTGTGTTCGAAGCCGTCGCGAGGTCCTTGGCGACGATGGCCCACCGGAGGTCCACCGGGGCCTCTTGGTCACGCAATCTGCCGAGATTCAGGCGAAGTTCCATCGCCTGAGGCTGCGTTGCGATGTTCCAAAGCGATTCCAGCGACCCGGGAGGGATATCGGCTGCGTCATCGAAGCCGAGCCGTTCGAGTTCCACGGGCAGTTCACCCAGCCGGGGCTGGATCATCCGGAGCAGATCCCGCAGGCCACGGTCCTTTTCCGAGTTGAGCCACGCATCAAGCCCCGCGGAATTCATCGCCAGGATCGGCTCGATTTCCTGCGCCTTCTCCTCCTGAGCAAACGCAACGCACGACACACACAAACTGGTGAGAACCCCAACGGTCCCAGCGACGCGGGTACGGAACTTGAGCATGACCCTTCCTCCTCAAAAACCTTTGCGCCGATCCCCCGGACCAACGATGAACGGATGCCGGTTCAGCCGGCAGCACCGATGATGTTGATTCCGCAATCGACATAGATATTTTCACCCGTCACCCCGGCTGCCAGGTCCGAGACGAGGTACACCGCGGTGCCTCCAACATCGGAACCTTCGACATTCCGCCGGAGCGGGGCGTGTTTCGGGGTCTCGTCGAGCATCGCATCGATCCCACCGACAGCCGATGCGGCCAGGGTCCGAAGCGGGCCGCCGGAGACCGTATTCACACGAATGCCCGATTCACCCAACTCGGCAGCCAGGTAACGGGCGGTGCACTCCAGAGCAGCCTTGGCCACGCCCATCACGTTGTAGCCGCTGACGACCTTTTCCGATCCGTAGTAGGACATTCCAAGAATGGATCCGCCGGGATTCGGCTTGGCTTCTGTGGTTTTCTCCATCAGCGGCTTCGCACGCTGAGCGAAGGCACTCAGCGTGTAGGCCGAGATGTCTACGGCCGAGAGGTATGCCGCCCGGGGCGTCTTGTTGAACATGCCCGGGCGGAGCCATTCGCGGTCCGCGAAAGCGATCGAATGGATCACGAAATCAAGGCGATCGAAGTCGGATGCGTACTTCTCAAAGATGCGGTCGATCGACTCATCATCCCCGGCGTCACACTCACACAGCCAGGGGTCAGCCATCCCAAGCTTTTCGACCGCCTTGGCTGTCCGACGCTCGTTCTTTTCACCTGGCAGATGGCTGAACGCGCAGATCGCCCCGTGCTCAGCGAGAGCAGCGGCGATGTGGGTTGCGTACGAGCGGTCATTGGCGACGCCAAACACGAGTCCGGTCTTGCCGGCGAGCAGGGATGACATATGGGGTGCTCCTCACGAGCGGGGATGAGAGAAAAGTGTTATTCAGGCGGTCCAATCAAGGACCACATTGCCGAACTGTTCCTGTGCTTCAAGCCGTTCCCACGCCTTGCGGGCATCTCGCCAGGGATAGACGCGGTCCACCACCGGACGCAGATGGCCCGCGTTGAGCAGGGCCACGACCTCCCGGAATTCATCCGGGCTGCCCATCGTGGAGCCGAAGATTCGCAGTTGGTTCCAGAAGATCCGAGCCTGGTCGGACTCGATCTTCGGCCCGCCGGTGTTCCCAGGGGTCACGAAAGCACCCCCGCGAGCCAGAGATTTGATGCAGTTCAGGTGGGTGGGCTTGCCGATCGAATCGACGGCCATGTCGACGCCGCGCTTCGCACTCCAGGCCCGGACTTCCTTGGACCAGTCCTGGCCCTCGTCCAGCACCCCATGGTTCGCACCGAGTTCGATGGCCCGGTCAAGTTTCCATTGGTGTCGACTGGTCACGACGACCGGGCACCCCATCCATTTCGCGATCGCGAGGGCGGCGAGCGCAACCCCCCCGCCGATACCGGTAATCAGCACAGTCTGACCCGGACGCAGACCGCCCTTGGTGATCATCATGCTGTAGGCCGTCAGAGCGGTCAGCCCGAAAGCCGCGGCATCCTGATCAGAGACTGTGTCTGAGACGACAGCAGCGTGGGTTGCCGGGACGGAAAACACCTCGCGATGGGCTCCGTGATGGTGTTCGCCAATGAGTTCGTACTCCGGGGCAAGCGTCGCTCCGGTCGGTTCCCCTGGCCGGGGTGAGCGATCGACGCAGACTGCGGCGTTGAACATCACGCGTCGGCCAATCCAGTCCTCGCTGACGCCTTCCCCAACCGATTCGACCACGCCGCAGGCATCGCACCCCGAGATACGCGGGTAGGTCAGATCCACCCCCGGTATCCCCATCCCCACCCATATGTCCATGTGATTCAGCGCTGAGGCCCGAGTGCGGATTCCGAGTTCGCCCTGTGGCACAGCATCGAGCCCCGGCAGGAGCGATGCGGCGTCTTCAGTGAAATCGATGTTCGGGGCAACCGGAGCCCCCTGCTTCTGGATCAGAACGGCTTTCATGCTGGCATTGTAGTGAGTTGGGGGTTTCCCAACCGTACCGGGGCAATCGCGCCATAGCGAGGGTCGCGATTGTGCCCTGAATGAACACAACGGTCAGACTTCAGCAGGATCCGACGCGCCCAAAGCCGCAGCGAGTGCACCAGCATCGAGCGATGTACCCATGCTCAGGATTGGTTTGGGGCCCTGGATCAACCTGTCCACAACATGTCGTAGTCCGTACGAGATATTGCAGTGGTGTCCGTCCCTTGTGGTTATCCGGTGGTCCGGTTGTCGGGCTTGTTCCGATCGTATGGGTCACACGGCACCCTGAAGGATCAGGGGCTAGCCCTGAGCAACGCACGGAGGCGGATCGGCATGGTCGCTCAAACGGAAGTGGGAACGGCATTCATCCGGGTCAGCACAAGATTCGGTGCCCTCAACCGAGAGCAACTGCTTGAGCAGATCACCCGTCTGAACCGATCGGTCAGCGCCGGTTGGCTCGACCGCTTCGATCACTCCACGCTGATGCAATACCTCGAGCGACTGCTGCGTCAGGAGGAGCCTCGCTCATCAGCTTCCGTCTGGGTTCGCGATCCGCGTAACCCGGCCATCACCGAGGCTCTGCCAGCCCTGTACTGAGCGGAAGGAAAGCCGGACCCGGAAGTTCACCGTCACTCTGTCGTCTGTCGATTGGATCGGAGTTGCTTCACTTCATCCAGGGTTTCTTCGAGTTGCCTGCGAAGCAGACGCACTCGAAGCAATGACTTGACTCTCGTCATCAGTTCCACGCGGTGGACCGGCTTGGTGAGAAAGTCATCGGCACCGGCCTCGACCGCGCGCTCCACATCGCCCACCTCAGAGAGGGCGGTCACCATGATGATGGGTATATCCCTGGTTTCGGGTGATTCTTTCAGCTTCTCGCAAAGCTGAAACCCGGACATCCTTGGCATCATCACATCAAGCAGAATGAGGTCGGGTTGGTCGGCTTCAATCTTCGCTTTGGCTTCGATCCCATCGTGGGCGGTTGAAATCCTGCACCCAAGGTCTTCAATGTAGGCTTGCAGCAGGTCAAGATTCTGCTCGTGGTCGTCGACCAGGAGCACATGCGCGTTCGCGAGGTCGAGCTCGTCATCCAAGCTGTGTGCCGGGGTCACGGATTTGGTGCTGTCGCTCATGGATCGTTCCTCGCATATGGTGATTCTGCGGGAATGCTAGCGGATCCGGTGCTCGATCGTGGAGACAGGATCATGTTCGCAGATGTCCAGACAATCGGCTTGATATCCGTACAAAATGCGAATATATTTATAGTGAACCTCGCGGATGTTTTCGGCGTCTAGTACCACGACCCGACTGTGCCCGCGGGCTCGCCAGGCAATTCTTCGACTGAGCCGAGAAAGACGAACTCCATGGTGCAAATCAATGCCAAGTCCGGATCGCTGGGGGCCGAGCGGCTGCCCTGGGCCGACCGGTTTTCCAAGCCCGACCTGAAACAACTCCATTCTCACTACGACAAGCCATCCACCGAACTCTTCGAAACGGCTCGCCGCAGTGTTGCCGAACCCGAGGCGGTGGAAGTGCGCGTGGCTTGGCAGGGGTTGCCGTGGCGATGGACGCTCGTGTTCGAGCACCCGAACGATCCGACGCGGGCATTCGCCTATCTCGTACCCGATCCGCAGGGTGTCAAGATTTCGGTGCCGCTGACGACGGATATGGTTCAGCGATTGCCGCTGCGTCGCATGAAAAAGACGATCCGAGATGGCATCGAAACCGGCAACCGCATCGAAAAAGTCGTCTGGGCGTGCTGGGAGGTCGGATCGGAAAATCAGCTTGATGAGATCATGGACATCATCAAGACCAAGCTGGCCGTGATCGAAGAGAACTCAGCCTCCACTTGAGCGGCTTGAAGGCTCGGCCGACCAGTTCCCCAGCAGTGCGGCATCGGGACTCGGAATCCAATAGGGCTTGGATACATCCACGCCGTATCGATCGGCAAGCGCCGACGGATCGAGGTCTGCGATGGGAGCGGCCCCACCGGTGTACAGTTCTGCGGTCCATGTTTTGGCATCCGCGTTGAGCAAGGCCGCCTCGATGGAGAGCATGCGCCGCAGTTCGGCACGTGACAGCGGCGGTTCCGGCTCCGGGTTCCCGAAGCAGGTGCCGCAGAGGCTATGCTCGATCGTCTGCTCTGCCGTGCCGGACCGTACGATGCGTTGGTTGCGGCACTCAGGACAGTACGGACGGTCCACGCCACGCTGAAGCAGGTCCATGACCCAATCGGTGTCATCTTGGCTGACCCCCGCCTCAAGCAACTGCCGACGCGCATCCACGCGCCGAAGTATCGCCGTAAGTGGCTGTCGCTCGACCGCGCGGAAACGACCCAGTGCCTCGGCGACATCGGCACGGGCACTGTCTTCGCCGGATCCGGAGCCGATAGCGCTCGAGAGGCTTTGCGAATCAGAGGAGTTGCCGAAGGACGCGGCCATCGCGAGGAGCCAGTCGCGATCTTGTGGTGGTGCAATATCCGCGAGTGCAAGGCAGACGCTGCGACCGAGTTCCGCATCGACCCCTTTGCTGCGATCCAGCTGATAGGCCAGTACATACAGCTGAGCAGCCATGCCAATCGCCGTGTTTCGCTGATTCGGAGCGATGGATGAGAGGTACGCGAGTTCTTCGGCCAATCGAAAATAGTCCATCGGTCTGGCAGGCGACAGCGATTGAAGTCTCGCCGCGAGATCCGCAATCCCAGCCTCTCGATCAACCGCCGGCCTCTGCTGGCTTTGGTTGGAGTACACAATGGCAGAAGCCACGATTGTGGATCCCAACAGCATCGATGCTGCGAAAATCGTTGTTCGAAGCTGTCGATTCATGCCCCGCCTCTCAGCCGTCGCAGATGAATACGCAGCATCGCGAGCTCATTGATCGCGATCTGCTCGTACACGCTGTTCGCAGCTCGGCGGGCCGCCGCGGATTCCATGATTATCCCATTGACCACTTCGGCATCGCCAGATCGTTCAGAACCATAGATGTATGCGGTGAGTTCGAGCACCGATGTCAACTCGGCCGCGAATGAACCGGTGTCCGAATTCACAAGTCGTAGCCGCCAGACTCGACGGGATTCGATTTCGGGAAGTGTGGCGAACAGCGTTGCTCGCTGGGGGTACCGACCGGCAACTTCAGTCAGCCGATCGGCATAGTCAGTCGCCGATTCCGTCGGCCCCGCCGGTCCAGCCTGGCTGGTCTGCATGGATCTTTCGATGGCCTCCAAGCCTGTTGACCATACCGTGCGGTCTACTGCGGGGAGCAGATCAGCCCGGGTTCGCAGCGAACGCTCCAAGACTTCTCCGGCGACTTCGACATACTTCTGGTCCGGATCTACCATCAATTCCAGAAGTCGTGCGACGAGGGCTTTGCGTGCTTCCGTCCTCCAGCTCTGGTCATCGACCGGAGGCAGTGTTCGCCCTGTGACGGTACTGAGCATGTCGGAAACATTCTGCTGAGCCGCGGCCCGAGGCAGTACCTCAAGCAGACCCAGAAGCACCCACTCCCGCTCGGCGTACGTCATGACGATCGACTGGGCCTGCCTGCGAACCTCCATCGGAGTCGAATAACTCGCGGCCTCGGCTAGCACATCCGCATCGGCTTCGCCCGCCGGTCCCCCTGTGTTTTCCAACTCGTAAAGCAAGCGGGACCGCTCATCGGCGTTTCGTCTCGCGAGGAGGTATTGCTTCGCCCATTCGCCGTCCGCTCGAGGTGTTGATCCGCGTCCGAACGACACTGGACCACGCGCGCCCGCGGCCAGTTCTTCGAGACCGATCCGTGCCTGAAGCATGGCAGCACGAGCGGCCTCATCCTCCGAGGCGATCCAAAGGGCTGCCGCTTCGTTGAGTCTGGCCGCGCGGACTGCACGATCCAATGCACCCAAATGATCGGAAGGCAATCCCTGATCAAGCAACTCTTCGGCATAGCCGGCCCACTCCCTGGCGAACTGCAGGCCTTCGCCGATGAGCGGATGAGACAAGCGCAAAGCGTACTGGTCGCGTAGTGTGCGGCGATCCTGGGAAGATCCGCCGCTGCTGAGTTTCATGGATGCGTCGAGGCCGGGCAGGAGTGATCGATCGACGAATTCGCCTGTGATCAGACTCAAGACCCCGTCCGGAATACCTTCTGGGTTGTCAAACCAGACCATCAGCCGCGAGGAAGCCATTCGGCCCGGGTCTCCAAGCCAGTCGATCTCGCGGACCAGTGACTTGATAATCTCCGCTGCGGTGCGGTGACTCGAAGGACTCTGGACGCCAGCCGTGATGCCTTCGATGGCATCGAGCATCAGGTTGGTGCTGTCCACGGGCTCGTAACGCTGAACCATTTTGATCCAGGCACTCCAAGCCACTTCGAGAGACTGTTCGTTCTGTTCCGATGCTCCTGGAATGAGTTTGCTCGCCAAAACCCGGAGCGCGACCTCGGATCGGTGTTCGAAATCCCGAGCGCCTCCGGCACCGCCGTCGATCAGGCTCGCGATCGAGTTCAGGCGCGTTCTCAGATTACGTTCCGACCCGGGCGGGATGGGTGTGCCTTCAAGGAGGGTCAGTGTGCCGTAGGCAAATACTGACCGAGTCAGCGCCAGAGGATCCAGTGAACGCGATTGAGGATCGAGCGGTTCGAGGTCGATGAGCAGCGGCTCCATGGCGCGGATGGCGAGTGAGTCTTCAGATTCAGCCGCTGCGAGAATCGCGTCGCGGATCGCGAGCGGCGCCGCGGCGAGAATCTCGGGGTCGAAACCTACCCAGTTGGCAGCAAACTGCTGGTAGACACTCGTGAAGCCTGCCAGCGAATCTTTGGGTGCGTCGGCGAATGAATCGGTGGTCAAGGACTGGAGATAGCGGACCAGAGTTCGCCCGTCCGACACGATCGGTGGTGCTGGTGCTGTCACAGGCGCATCAGCGGGATCCGGGACCGGGGCAGGCGTGCTGCTCCCGGGTAGCTGGGACGGCTGGACGCTGCCGGATGTCCCCTGGATCACACGGGTCTGGATCTCTCGTTGCGGCGCGAAGAGCTCCTGGGCGATGAGTGTCAGCAGGCCCATGCCGATCACCAGTGACGACACAAGCATGATGGCTGTACCGATGGTGAGCCATGTCCGGGCACGGGAACTGCTGATACGATGATCGAGTGGCCGCTTGGATATCGCAGGCCCGCGCGATAATGGTGAAGCCGCGGACGGCTCATCTGGTGTGTTCCCGGCACTCACCTGCGCACCGGATGCTGAGGCACGCACAGGCTGCTCGTGCTGTCTTGTGATGGCCACCAGGGTCTGCTGGAGAACGCTCGCGTCCACCGAAGCCGACCTTGCGAGGTAGCCCAGACGGCGTTTCGATTCGACGTTCCAGCCGCCGCAAGACGCGAGCACATGCTCCGCGGCCACTCTGAATTCGGCATCACCGCCTTGCCCTGCTGAAACCGTCACACCGACCGGTGGCGGCGCGAGTCCGACTTCGGTTGCTCCGGGGGCGACGAGGGGATCGCGTTGGACTTCGCTTTCGGAGAGATCCGCGGGATGCTCGCTCGCTCGGAGATTGGAGCGAACACCGGGGTCACGAAGCTGAGCCGCTGCAACATGAAGCGCAACCCGCAACTCGTCCGCCTCGGGCGTCCTGCACTGCGGGTGCTCATCGATCCGGCGCAGGCGATCGAGCAAAGACCGAGACACGGTCGCGGCATCCCACGAAGCGTCGTCCATTTCGAGGCCTAGCAGTTCAGCAGGATGGACCGGTGGTGCTGCCATACCCAGCAAGCGGATAGCACTGGTCTGAACCGAGATATCGATACTCGGTGTATTCATGGCGAATCACCCAGCGGAATAGATAATCCGAGTCTGGAACCAATCTCGAGCAGTCGGCTGCGATGCGGTTCGGGACCAAGATCCGGGTACAAGACTGCGTGCTGGCGAAGAACCTCTCGGGCTCTTTCAGGGTTAACTTCCGCCAGCAATGCGAGATGCTCAACGCGCGCTTCGAACCACGAAGCGCTGCCGGAGCTGTAGCCGGAAATGAGGATTCTCCATGCGTCCAGTGCCGCTTCGGCCTGCCCGGCTGCCGCCCCGGTGCGCCCCACGCCCAGCAGTGCCTCGGTGTTGCGAGGCTGGGCCTTGAGGGCTTCGCTGAACCTGGCGTAAGCGATCAAGAGCATCGCGCGATCGCCGTTGAGGCTCCAGACTTGTTGGGCCGCGGCTCCCATGCGGATTCGCACGCCAACAGTGAGTGATTCTTCGCTTTCGGTCCGGCTCGTCTGTTGATCGAGCAGCTCGAGAAGCTCATCTCCAGCGCTGAGCAGCCGCTGTGCAGCCTCGATGACGACCGATTCGTTTGCACTGGAGGCTATCGCTCTTTCGAAGGCAATCGCGGCATCTCGGTAGAACACGCGGACGGAGGGTGAGGCGAATTGATCGCCGCGTTCGCGGAG
>CAZIXS010000028.1:24986-29396 GCA_964543335.1 uncultured Phycisphaeraceae bacterium
CGCCCTTTGCCAGGGCCAGCTGAGCGGTGCGAAAGAGAATCTCGCTCTCCGCCTCGTCGGCGGATGCGAAGCCGTCGAGCAGCATGCGGTTCAACGCGTCGATCACTCGCTCCGCCCGTGCCAGATCAGGCACACGCATCGCAAGCAGTGCGTCCGCGGCCTGTCTCGCCCGTGACACCGCGGCCCGCTGTGCGGCGGGGTCTCCGGTGCTCCCGCGCCGCTGATCGATCGCGATCAGCGGTTCAGCCAAC
Source organism: uncultured Phycisphaeraceae bacterium (assembly GCA_964543335.1). GTDB lineage: Bacteria > Planctomycetota > Phycisphaerae > Phycisphaerales > UBA1924 > JANSXG01. The sequence continues at coordinate 25,238 of CAZIXS010000028.1, forward strand.
TCGGCGAACTGCACCGCAGCGAAGTCACGGTCGGACTCGTTCGCGGCGTCGCGGTACATGTCGAACGCGAGCGAAGCCGCGTACCGAAGAGCCGATTCACGCAGCGGATTCGAATCCGGCACCTCACGGAGCAGTTTGAGTCGTTCTTCCGCTGGAATATTGTCCGCCTCGGCCAGACGGATGATCAGTGCGGCGGATTTCTGGTCTCCGGGGTACTGTTGGAGAAAACGCTTGATGAGGGCGTCGCGCCGTGCCGCCAAGGCGTCGGCCGCGCCAGGGCTTTGCGGGGTCTCAATCTCGTCCAATGCTCGTATCGCCATCCAGAGCGCATCGGCACCTTTCTGTGGATCGGTGAATCGGGATGCTGCGGCTTCGAGCGCATCCGCCGCATCAGCGAACGAGGGGGCTTGGCCATCTTTCGAGCCACCACGCCCGCCGTAGTACTTGGAAAGGCCGATTAGCAGATTGGTATTGGCACCTGCCACGGAAAATACCGAGGCGTCCTTCGAACGAAGAGCGTGTTCGAGCAGTTCTGCGGCGTCTCGATACAGGGTGATCGTTTCCGCGTCTGCTGCGGGGCTATCACCATCGGTCGAAGCCTCATGCCGATCGCGAGCTCGTTGGTACAGAGCCAGGCCCCGAACATGGAGAGAGACGAAACTCGAATCGCCAAAGTTCTCGGTGTTGTACCGACTCGCCAGATCGAGAACATGGCCGAGTTGGCCTGTGATCACCAGATCGCCGAGCGCGATATCGCGCAGTGCGGTGATCCTTGTATCGACATATGCCGAACCTTCGCGACGGGCAATTTCTTCGAATGTGTGGACGGCGAGCAGCCGGGCATCGCTGGTGGAGAGCGGATCGCCGGAGAGATACCCGGTCTCGAGCGATTGCGCGGCGGAGGTACGCCTCCGTTCGGCAACCAGTTCTGCGACACCGGCCCAGTTGTCCGCGCGAGTGCGAGCCTCAAGCCTCCGCGAGAACACCTGATCCTTGACGGCCGAAGGCAGGACGGGAGCGGACTCGATCGCATCGAGCCATTCTTCCGCCTTGGAGTGTTGCCCACCAAGGGCGTAGCACGAGGCCGTCGCGAGGGCGGCCCGTGCGATGTGCTCGTAGCGAAGACTGTCTGTGGAGAGGTATTCGAGTGTGGCTTCCTCACCACGGTCCGCGCCGAGAAGCCAACCGAAAGATCGAATCGCCTCGGTGGCATGCGTGGATGCCTCCCCGCCCATTTCGGCAAGGAAATACGATGACCAGCCGGCCAGGTAGTAGGCCATCGATCTCTGCTGACGGGCTTGCCCGAGTGCTTCCGCCAGCCATCCGGCTTCAATGCGTGGTGCTCGCTCTTCCTCGCGTTCGAGTTCGCGCACGCGGCGGTCGGCATCACGGGCGATTGCAGAGAGTTTCTCGCGAACTTCACGAAGCCGGATCAGGGCGTCTTGTCGCTGGCCGGGTTCGAGCATACGCAATCGGTACTTCTCGGCCACGGACTCCACGCGAGTGTAGGACGCCCTGGCGAGGCTGAGCCTCAATTCGATGGTGTTGGCATCCGGGTTACGGTTGAGCAGTTGGGTCGCGGCGGACTCCCAGCGGGTCTGTTCTTCCGCAGAGTCCGCTTCGGACAGCAGTCGGGCATAGACGCTGGCGAGGCGCTCGGCGAGCGCGGTGCGCTCCCTAGACTGCGTTTCTCGCTCGATGCGCTGGTTTAACTGGCTGACCAGAAGTTCGAGCATGCCGCGATCGAGCAGATATGCTTCCAGACGATCGTCGGGGGTGATGCTTTCGCCGCTCTGCGCGCGGAGGGCTGTGCCGCCTCCAGAAGCCATCAGCACGGCTCCAAGCACCACCGCATACCTCGAAAATCGGTTGGCATTATCGCTTGGGTACATAAGTCACCGTTGAGAAACCCGCATCTTTTCCAGCCTGAATCGCCGCCGCCGCCCATCGCACGGCGACCGCGTCCGAACCCTCCACGAAAATCCCGCCCTCCTTCGGAAGTGTCTTCAGGACAGCGACCAAGGAATCCTTGTCTCGGAACACCCGTTCGCCCAAGCCGAAGCCGGGCTGGTTGCCGAACAGGGCAACCACAACGATTTGCGGCTGGAGATCCGCCGAACTCCCCCCTTCGACCTGTTCCGTCTGAAGGGCCGGGCTCAGTTCCGCCTCCGGAGGCGTGTAACTGGTGGACAACAGAAAGTAGATCAGCAGCAGAAAGATCACATCGATCATAGGTGTGATCTGCAGCGGGGAAGGGAGTCGGCTCCTCTTATTGTGCTTGGGCAAATAGCGAGACATCAGCCACCCCCGCCGACGCTCGGAACACGGGTGGCTAGTCGCCACGACAGGACGCCCCGATCGATCATTCCTCGAGCGATATCGTTCACTTGCGAAAGCGAAGCTGCCTGATCGGCTCGCACGAGCACCTCGAGGCCATCGACACCTCCGGATCGCAGGATCTCGATGTCTATCATCTCCAGCAGTCGAGAAAGTTCAACTTCCGTACGATCAACGATGATCCTGCCTTCGGCGTCGATGTTGATCACCAGACCTGACGGATCTTCCTCGCTCGCCGCTTCTCCTTCTTCTTCCGGCAGATCGACCGCAACACGGGTCATCTGCACCAGCGACGAGGTCGTCAGGAAGAAGATGATCAGCAGGAAAACCACATCGATCATCGATGTGATGTCGGGCAGGCCGACTCGATCCGTGCTGTTCGGGCGTATGAGTTTCACCGGGTATCCATCACAGTGCTTCGCGATCAGTTCGCTGTGGGCGTCGCTGGACGAGCGGGAGGAGACTGTTGCTGAGGGAACGCGGGAGACGGCACTGATTCAGGGGGCGCCGTGGCGGCGGGTCCAGTCGGCCGAGACGCCGACCTCTGCGGGGGGATCTCGACATACAGGGCGAGTTCATCGACGATCACCGACACATCCGACGCGATCTTCTCGATCCGGTTGCGGAAGTAGGTCACCGCGGCCGTGGTCGGGATCGCGAGGGTGAGTCCCATGATGGTCGTGACCAGCGCGAGTGAAATGTCACCGGCCAGTTGGTCCGGGCGAGCGAATCCTTCCGCACTCGAGATTGTCCCGAACGCCCCATTGATGCCGACAACCGTGCCGAGCAGCCCGAGCATCGGCGCGATGGCTGCGATCAGCGCCAAGGCGTCAAGCGAACGAGAGAGACGAGCGAACTGCGACTGCCCGGCTTCCTCGAGCGCGGCCTTGAGTTCGAGTGCGCCGAAAGGCGATCGCCGGTATCGGGTCAAGCCTGCATCCATGACTTCGGCGAGCAGGCAAGCGTTCTGTTCTTCACGGCAATACGCGATCGCTTCATCGATCCGACGCGATTTGAGCAGGTCGGTGAGATCGTCGACCACATACTGCGGGGCGAGCCCTGAGCCACGGATCCGGATCAGATGGAGAATGAGCAGCGCGAGAGCACCAAACGAGAGCAGGATGATCACAAAGCCAATCGTTCCGCCCGCGCCGAGAAACCCGAGGCCCGACGAACCGGACTCCACAGGCGGATTACTGCTGGCTTGCGCGAGTATGCTGCTCGCGGATGCGATGCTGTCCAGAATAAAACGCATGGATTCCCTTCAGTTCCCGAACTCGGTATTGAGCCAATCGACGGCCTCGTGACCAGCGTACCCGGTATTCAATTCTGACCGCAGGCGGTCTGCGGCTTCCTGATCGCCACGCCGGTGCATCTCTCGCGCGGCTTCGGCCAGCGCGAGGGCGGCGAGATGATGCTGAGACTTCGAAAACCGCGCGGGCAGGTGAAGCAGTTGCAGCACCCCAGCGTCTCGCGAGGGCTGCTCGGGCTCCAGAAGCAGCGATCGCCCGATCGCGAAGCGAGCCCACGCTTCCTTCCAGCTGCCACTTTCAGATTCGATGATCGCGCCGAGCGCGTCGCGCGATGTCTTCCGAATTGCACCGTCATCCGATGACGCACGGAGTATTTCGGTCAGAAGCCTGACTCCGGGGTCGGCTCTCCTCCCATCGAACTGAGGCAAATCTGTTGCGCTCGGCGTGAAGATGCCGCCCGACAGATCCTTGTCGGCGGCGACGCGGTACAACGCAATGAGGCTATCCGTGCGGCTTCCCCCCGATCCCAATGAGGAAAGGTTCAAGTCGACGAAACGCTGCGCATCCGC
>CAZIXS010000029.1:0-28238 GCA_964543335.1 uncultured Phycisphaeraceae bacterium
GTCGGCAGGTCGAGGGGCTCGTGGTGGTGGCCGGTGACCTGGGCGAACGCCTCGGGGAACTTCCAGCGTTCGCAGAGGGCCTTGCCGAAGGCCTGGTGATCGGCGCCAAAGACTTCGCGCTCGACTTCGCACATGTCGCGATCGGGCGCGCCGTTGGCGTCGATGTTGATCCGGTCGATCACCTCGATGAGCTTGACTCGATCGAACTGCATTTCGACCATCATGCCGATGTCGTGGGTCAGGCCGGCGAGGAAGGCCTCATCGCCCACACCCATCTTGAGCTTGTCGGCGATGAGCTTCGACGCGGCACCGGTGGCGATGGCGTGCATCCAGAGATCGCGGGCGCTGAACTTGTCGCAGAGCTGGCCGCCCCGGAAGAGCTTGGCCATGGAGGCTGAGATGGCGATGTTCTTGACGGCGTTGAGTCCGAGGAGAACGATGGCGCGGTTGATGGAACCGATCTGTCCCGGCAGGCCGTAGAACGACGAGTTGACGACCTTGAGGATGCGGCTGCACAGCGCCGGGTCGTTGGAGATGACGTTGTTGAGGTCCTGAGCGGTCGATGTGGGATCTTCAACGAGTTCGATGATCTTGACCGTGATTTCAGGAAGGGTCACGATGTGACTGATTTCCTTGATGGCATCCGTCACGATCTGCTTCTGGGCGGTCAGTTCACTCATCGCGTTCCCCGATCTGGAGATTGGATCTTTATTGGGCCGGTGGCGCAGCGCCAGCGGCCGGGCATCACAGAGATCGACCGGGAAGACACGCGACTTTGGGAGAAATCCGGAGATGGTGATCGGAAGAAGGCGTTGTTATGCGGACGCGTGAGCCCGAGGACTCAGTAGGCGTTGCGCTTGCGAAGAAGGCCCGGATCGTGCGGGTTTACCGAGGCGAGCAGCGCCGCCACGCGTGGGCCGGTGCGTCCATCGCCGTAGGGATGGTCGGGCGAGCGGCGCCCCAGTGAGCGGCTCTGCTCGATGGCCTCCGTGATGCTCCGGGTGGTCGGACCTGGGACATCGATGATGGAGGATGGGCGCTCGCGTCCGGCCTGTCGGGGGCCGAGATTGATGGCGGGCAAGCCGAGGATCGCGGCTTCGATCAGGCCGGCGGAGGAGTTGCCGATCAGCACGCCGCCTGAGGAGGCGAGTCGCTTGAGAAGGGCGACAAAGGTGTCGCGGGGCAGGTGATCCCGACGTGTTCGGCTGGCGCAAACGGGCAGGGCGTCGATCGCTGAGCGCACGGCTTGCGTGCCAGGGTCTGCATTCGGATCAAGCCAGAGATGAGGGCGGTCCCCCACCGCTTCGGCGATGGCGTGGACGGCGCCCCGTTCGGCTTCATCGGAGAGCCCGGCCGGGTGATGCAGAACGATACACTCGGGCGAACCAAGTTCGGCGTATGTGCCGTCATCCATAGGCGCGATACCCGACAGGCCATCTGCGGCGGGTGAACCGACCGCATGGATGCGCGAGGAGGGCTCGCCCATCTGCTCGATGCGCTGCGCGGACTGCACGGTGGCGGGCAGATGCAGGTGCGCGAGTTTGGTGATGGCGTGGCGCATGGCCTCATCGGCGACGCCTTCGGCGCGGTCGCCGCCGTGGAGGTGCGCGAGAGCGATACCCCCGACGCTGGCTGCGGAAGCCGCGGCGAAGGCCTCGATGCGGTCGCCGAGGACGACGACCCAATCGGGTTTCAAGCGCCCGAAGGCGCGTGCGAACCCGTTGGTGCCTTTGCCGAGTGCTTCGGCATCGGCGAGGCGACCGGTGACGCCGGGCAACTGCATGTTGACGGTCGCGTCGAGACCGAATCGCTCGTCGACCTCGCGCCAGGTCTCGGCGGGGGTGAGCATGTGAGCACCGGCGGCGATCACAAGCGTGATGAACTCGGGACGCGTGCGGCAGGCCTCGATGACGGGGACGAGCAAACCGAAGTCGGCGCGGCTGCCCGTGACGATCGCGATGCGTCGCGTGGTGTCGGTCATGCCAGATCCTCCTCGGTGAGCGGGCGGTCCGAATCCAGGTCACGAGCCGCGGTGCGCCGGGCGACTTCGTCGATGCGGAAGGGTTCGAGGCCCGTGCCGGGGCGTTTGGTGGTGAGAGCGTCGAGGGGGATCGTCTCGGCGCGTCGGATCGGTCGGGTGAGCACCAGCGACTGGCGGCTGACGGTGCGGACATCGGCCTCGCAGGCCAGAACACGCTTCTCGAACGGGCCGACGAGGTTCGCGGGTGGATCAGCGGCGCCGTCGCGGCAGAGTCGAGCGTATTCGGCGAAGCCGGCGGGATCGAGCGACGCGGCGTGGTCCGGGCCTGGAGCGGAGCGATCGAGCGTGAGGTGCTTCTCGAGGATGACGGCTCCGAGCGATGCGGCGAATGCGCCCGTGTCGGTGCGGGGCGAGTGGTCGGAATAGCCGATGGCATCGACACCGAGGTCTGCCGCGATCAGCGCGCGGATCGCGCCGAGGGAGGTGTCCTCATCGGCGGTCGGGTAACTGCTGACGCAGTGCAGGATGGCACAACGGGAGCGGGCCTTACCCAGCCAACCGGCAGCTCTGCGGACTTCTTCGAGGGTCGCCGCGCCGGTCGAGATGATCAGCGGCTTGCCGGTGACGACGAGGTTGTCGATGAGCGGCTTGTTGATGATGTCGGTGGACGATGTCTTGTAGGCATCCCACGGGATCTGCTCGGCGACTTCGACGAGTGATGGGCTGAATGGCGTGACGATGGCATGAAGATCGAAGGCCTGCGCGCGTTCGACGATCGGGGCCATCTGGTCGATCGAGAGTTCGAGGGCTCGGAGCATGGAGAACGGATCGGTCGCGCCGGAGTCACGCTGGTAGGCGGCGAGGCGTGAAGCACTCGACATGAGACGATCGGTCTCGAAGAGTTGGAGCTTGACGGCGTGGGCGCCCGCGGCGTGCGCGGCGTCGACGAGGTCGAGGGCCTTCTGCTCGTCACCGTCGTGGTTCACGCCGATCTCGGCGATGAGGTACGGCGAGTTGACGCTTTGCCAAGGCAGAGAGCGCCTCATGCGACCCCCTTGAGCGCTGCTTCGGCGCGAGCGAGATCGGCGGCGCTGTCGATGTCGATGACCGAGCCCTCGGGGTTGATGATGCCGCGCCGTTCGGTGCCGAAAAAGGCGTGCGGACCGGGCGCTGCGCCGGGGATCTCGAGCATGAGCGCCTCACGGATCAGGGCGATGATGCCGCCGTCGGGGATGTGGGCCGGCGGGAGATCCTGGCGTCGGTAGACACCATGGTTCAGGACATCGCCCTGCCACGGGCGGACGGAGCCGGACTGCGCATCGACGACGGCGGTCCACCAGGGGTGGTACTTGCCGACGGGGGCGTAACTCTGCACGCTGTGACACGCTGTGGATGCGAGCAGGTCGAGCGCGCGGTCGGTCAGGTCAACGGGGCGGACCGGGACATTGGCGTAGAGGATGACGACATGGCCGGCGCCGATCCCCCGCTGCTGCTCCCAGCGGGCGAGCGCATCGCGAGCGGCATCATCGACAGTCGCGGTGTCGCTGGCGAGATTGGCGGGGCGTTCGATCGCGTCCACACCGAGTGAGCGTGCGAGGTCGAGCAGTCTCGGACAGTCGCTGCTAAGGGCGATGTGGGAGATGCGCTCTGCCGCCTGCAGATGCTCGATGGACCACTGTGCGCACGGTTTCCCGGCGATCGTGCGCGTGTTCTTGCCGGGCAGACCCTTGCTGCCCGCTCGCCCGAGAACAATGCCGAGTGTGACGGGATTGGCCACCGGTCAGATCCTGTGGCCCGACGCGGTGTACGAGAAGTCTCCCGCGGCGCGATGCGCAGCGAGAGCGGGCACACGCAGCGGCGCGATGCGCTGGCCCTCGATCGCACGCGGCAGCGGATCGATGACGGCGTGACCGAGGATGCCGAGCCAGTGGTCGTAGAAGCCTTCGATCTCGGTGTACGTGTCGTCGCAGCGCGTGATCCGGGGGACGATCCAGCGCTCGGGCGGAGCCTTCACACCCTGCGCCCCCTCGACGCGATCGCTCTGGAGGATCTGGTTCAGACGCTGGGCGTTGTCGAGCACGGACTGGAGCGTGCAATCGTTGCCGCTGATTCGCGCGTACACCGCCTCGGTCTGGGCGAGCAGATCGATGGAGACGACATCGGCGGTAGCGAGGGCGGCCATGGTGTCGTCGTCGATCGGGCCGGCCAGATCGGTGCGAACATGAATGAATCCGACGCGTGCATCCTGACGCAATCGATCGATCATCTCGACGAATCGCGGGTGTTGGATCGGATCGCCCGCGACACTCGATCCGCCGCGGCACGCGAGCGTGAGCGCGATCGGGCGGTCGGTTTCGGCGTGTCGGGCGAGGATCTGCTCGACGGCCTCGAGCGTGATTGGCTCAACTGGCTCGATGCCGGGATACCAACTGCGCCGAAGACCGCCGCGCGTATTGGTGGGCTTGGCTGTGGGTTCGATGGTGATCGCGATCGGTTCGAACGCTGCGCCAGAAATGGAATCACGCTGCTCCGGGCTGATCTTTACGCAGCCCTCACCGGCAATGGGATCGGACGCCGCGGCGGAGGGGATGTAGGAGAGGATGCCGCCGATGGTCGCGAAGCGGCTGGCCTTGGCACGCATCTCGGCGAGGCGCTGGAGACCGGAGGCGCTGAGCAGGCAGGGCGCAAGGCCGGGTGCGGCCTGGGTGAAGACAACCGGTCGGTCTTCGGGGGCTTCGGCGTGACGCTCGATGATGCGGGAGACCAGCGATGGATCCAGTGTGGTCCACGCGCCGTCGAGAATGAGGGCTGCATCGGCGCTGCGATTCACCATGAGTTGGAGCGCAGCATCGAGTCGGAGGCACTCATCGTACACGCTGGCCCCACCGAGCCCGCCGCGCCAGGAGGATGAAGCCCATGCGCGGGCCCTCGCGGTGCGCCGGCGCCACGCGGCCTCGATGGGATCATCGGCGAGGGTGACGATCTCAGCGTTGGCGTGCGCTGTTCCCGAGAGGGCGGCTCGCGTTTCTGTTTCGCTGTCGGTGAGAATGACCGGGTGGAGTGCGGTGTTCGCTCGGGTGAGGCGGTCGAGGGTGTGGGCCAAACCGGCTCGGCTGCGGGGCGAGTCTGCGTTGACCAGCGCGAGGATCGTCAACGGGTTTCCGGCGCCCGTAGGCGCGGTGTCTTGAACGATCGGACGCGGCCGGGTGCGCTTGGGCTGGCCATCGAGCGAGGCGAGGGTGTCGGTCGCCAGTTCTTCGAGCACGCCGGCCATGTCAGCGATCCAGCCGACATTCAGCGCATCGCGCTGGACCTCACGCTTCTGTCGCTCCATCTCACTGGTTGGCGGATTGAGCTTCAGAAGTCGATCGGCCTTGAACCTTTGGAATGTGCCGGTCTGGTTGAGACGCTGCACGAGTGCATAGGCCGGCTCGCGCTTGGTCACCTCGTCGCGGATGGAGTGGATCTGGCGGACGAGCAAATTGATCTTCGCGGTTGAGTTTGGCTGAACCTGCAGATCCGCGATGCGGTTGAGCAGCTTCTGTGTTTCGCGGCTGCGGCGACCGATGGCCTTCGCGTCGGCTCGGATCGATTCGAGCGTTTTACGCAGCGAAGCTGAAACCGGTTTGCCGGTGTGTTCAAGCTTCGGAAGGTCCAGAGGCGACAGATCCGCTGATGCGTACTCCTGAAGGGCCTTCGCGAGCGGCTTCGCGATTGTGCAGCGCTTGGAGACGCCGCCTTCGGTCGCGTCGATGATGGTCAGACCGTTCTCGGTGTCCGCCGCGAACTCGCGCTCGAACTGCGAGAGGTAGGTGGCCATCTGCTGATCGGTGTAGATCGGGCGATCGAGGTGATCGGTGCGCTGAATGAGCTTGGTCTTACCCCGCGCGATGCGTTCCCACTCGAACATCTCGAGCGAGCGGAAGGGGTTGAGCTCGGGCGCCCAGACATCGTGGATTGCTGCGCCCGAAGCGTAGTACTGGCCGTCGGTGAAGCCGAGATCCTGACCGATGAGGATCGCCGGGTCGCAGCCGAGATGTCTCGCAAAGTAGTAGGCCAAATGAGCCACGGTCGCGCCCGGAGTGAGGTGGTCGTCGTCGGTGCGAGTCGGGCCGAAGAGCTGCTCGAGGACTTCGTCGCGGACCAGGCGCATCGCACCCGGGAAAGCATCGAGCACCGCGGGGTTCACCTTGGGTTCGGCGACCAGCGTGATGCCCTCGAGATCGTCGGCGGTGAGGCCTTCGTAAAAACGCGTTGAGATCTCGTGGTAGTCGAGCGCGGTCACGAAATCGGGGCGGATGCCTCGGGACAGCATCGGACGGAGTACGGTCTGCACCGCGATCACGACGACGCGCTCGCGCACCGTCGGCTCGGCGAGCAGGTGCAGGTTGCGCTCGAGTGATGGACCGGCCGACACGACGACGGCGGCACGGCCGGCCGCGGTGTTCTTGAGGTCCGCGATCCCAGGGCAGCGCAGGTACGCCTCGGCATTGAGCATCAGGTTGCGCAGGGTGACATCGCTCTGCATGAGCGTGGTGACGACCTGCGTACGCATCGCGCTCGTCACCTCAGCAAAGGTCGCGCCGAAGGTAGAAGCGCGGTCGCCGAGCCGGTCGCGGCTGGGGGCGTGCTCGACGAGTTCGATGCCGATGGAAAGCGGCGCTTCCAAGCCTTTGGTCGCCGCGGCCATCTCGCCGGAGGACTGTTCATCGTTGAGGAAGGTGACGGGCAGCTTGCGGATCCAGTCCGAGTGATCGATCCGCTCCATGACTGCTTTCAGCAGAGCCAAGTCGGGTTCGTACACAATGACGACGCCGTTGGTTCCCATGCGCTCGGCGATGGCCTTGGCGTGGTACCCGAGCGCAAAGCCGAGGACGACGATGCCGCCGTGCGACTCGAGGTCGACGGAGTCGGCGATCGTCTTGGCTTCGGCGAGCGGTCGGCGCTTGCTGGCGAGGGCCACGATGCCTGAGGTCGCGGGCAGGGTCGCGCTGGGCACGCCATCGGCGGTCTCGAGGAAGGTCAAGTCACGGCGCGGGCTGACAGTATCGAGGCGCTTGGCGATCCGGGGGCTGCGGAGGGCGATGGCTTCGAGGTTCCTGGAGAGGATCTCATGGCCTGCCCCGTCGGGACCCGCCGAGGGCTCTTCCTCAGCGAGCAGTCCCAACGCTGCCGCGTTGAGGGCATCGGCATCGAAGGACCAGTCGGCCGAGGCGGATTCGGGCGGAGTATTCTGCGGGCGCATGGGATCGCCGTGGTTGCTGGGCATATGGTGGATATCGGACGCATGGGTGAAGCCGCTGCAGAGGGAACCCTCAGGCGAGTGACCCGTATGAAAGAGCGAGCCCGGCGCGGGCAAACCGCTGAGCAGGCGGCAGAAAGGCAGAGTTATGGGACTTTCAACTATCGGTTGGACATCAGTGCTCGGTGCCTTTCCCGCCCCTCCACTCACGGACCGGCTGCTTTTCGAGTCCCCCATCGTCGTGCCGCTGCTGATCTTCGTGGGCGCCATCGTGATCGGGTATGGCCTCGGGCGGGCAGCCAAAGGACGCCAGGGCTGGATGGTCATGGGCATCGGCTTGGCGCTGGCGGTCGGGGTGGCGGTCAGCGCACGGGTGGTGGAGACCGACCGGGAAGCGATCCGAAACGGCACGCGGGACTTCGTGGACGCGATGGTCGAAGGGGACTCAGCACGCGTGGAACGCCTGCTGGCCTCCCGACTCGCGCTGGCTTCAGACGGCAACAGCGTGCCGCTGAACGCCCGTGACTACATCCTCGGCAGCATGGGCATGGTGAGCGGCGAAATCCAGCGGTACAGCGTCGGGATTCAGGGTGTTGGGATCACCGCTCCATCGGCTGGGAAAACCCAGTTCGTGGTGCGCGTGCTGCAATCGCCGCGCTTCGGGCCAGGGCTGGCGACTTTCGTGTTCGACTGGCAGGAAACACCGGGTATCGGCTGGCAGATCAACACGATCAACCTGGTGGCGATCAACGGGAACCCGCCGTACCGCGAGATCTTTTCGCGCGTGCGATAGCGCAAGCGACGAACTGATCAGGTTTTAGAGACTGGCGATGGCCGAACTGCGCGAGGTGCGCAGGGTGTCCATGCGGGCCTGCAGCGAGCGTCCCGGGCAGGCGGTCGCGCGGAACTCACGGTGGGTGTACACCCGGTTTCGGGCGATACGGTACTGGGCCATCGTGGAGGCGAGGAAAGTATCGAGCGACTTGGCCTGACGATCGGTCAGGTTCTGGCTCTCGTAGTTGCCAAGCATGCAGATCCCGATGTTGCCCTCGTTGTTGTCCTTGACATGGGCACCCTGCCACACGAGCGGGCGGCCTTCCCAGACTCGGCCGGACGGGTCGATCAGGTAGTGGTAGCCGATGTCGCCCCAATCCTGGCTGCGGTGAGCCCGGCGGATGGCTTCGATGCGGGAGGCGGCATCGCGCTGGGCGGTGGATGTGAACGGGGACATGCCGTCGTGATGGACGGTGATCTTGTTGATCGGGAGCATCCGATCCATCAGTTGCGGGACCGGATCACCCTTGGACCATGAGGTCCGCCGGATGAGACCGGAGAAGTTCGACCCGCTCGGGAGATCCGCGGTCTGCGGCAGGGGTTGCCAGTCGCTGGCGCGGGCGTCGGCGCTGCGACGCGAAGAGCCGTTGCCCCAGCGCTGCAGGAGTTCTTCGGTCGAGCGGGCGGAACCGCTCGGCGGGACGGAAGTCGGTGTGGAGGCAGCGGCGCGGTTGGAAGCGCCGGAGGTGGAGCAGCCCGAGAGCAGCGATGCCGCACCCGCGAGGCCGATCATCGCCGCGGCTGAGCGAAGGACAGCATCGCGACGGGACATGGTCCGGTCGGCCTGCTCAGCGAGGTTATCAGACGAAACATTCCGCTCGGGGCTCTGCACAGGCATTCCTCTCAAGTGTGTTCACCAAGAGCATCGGCGCAGACATGCTCGGCACTTGATCCGGGCTTGAGATGCTACCACGACTGCGCGGCTCGGCTGCGAGGAAATATCCCGTAGGCCCGGAATCGGGTCGATATCATCGTTCGCTTATGACCTCAACGCACAGACTATTGTCGGGGAACGCCTCGGGTACGGATTCGCTGGGTCGGTTCGGGGTGACCTACACCCCGGAGCGGTCGGCGTTTCGCGTGCATTCGACCTGCGATGAGTTGGAACTGAGGCTGGTGCACCCCGGGACCCGCGAACTGCACCGGGTCCGGATGGAGTTGGTCTCGCCTGAACTGGCCATCTGGGAGGCGGAAGTTGAGGGCAATCTGCGCGGCTGGAGCTATTCCTATGAAGTTGTGCGGGAAGAACACCGCCTCAGCGGCATTCTGGACCCCTGGGCGACACTCATCCGGGACCACGGAGCCTACATCGAAGCGGACGAGACTCCGGTGGCGGCTCGTCCGCCTCTGGACCCGAAGGATGCGGTCATCTACGAGCTCCATGTGCGGGATTTCACCCGCTCTCGATCGAGCGGCGTGAACTCCAACTGGGCGGGGCGGTATCTCGGCCTGACCGAGCGAGGCACGCGGGTCCCGGGGACCCAGGTCCGGACGGGACTCGATCACATCGTGGACCTCGGAGTGAATGTGGTGCAGCTCATGCCGGTGCACTCGTTCAGCCTGCCCTACAACCCGGTGTACGAATGGGGCTACATGCCCAACGACTTCAACGCGCCGCACCCGGGCTACGCCTCGAGCGTGGAACTCGAAGCACCGATCCGGGAACTCAAGCAGATGGTCTCAGCGCTGCACGAGGCGGGCCTGCGTGTCACTCTGGATGTGGTCTACAACCACACCGCGGAGTCGTGGGCGCGCGTGGAGGGCGGTCGCGACATCTCGATGAAACTGCGGAACATGATGGCGCTCGCGCCGCGCTCGTACTACCGCTTCAGAGAAGACGGCTCGCCGTGGAACGGCTCGGCCTGTGGGAACGAATTCGCGAGCGAGACCGAGATCGGTCGGCATTTCATCCGTGAGTCCTGTCGCTACTGGGTGGAGCGGTTCGGGATCGACGGTTTCCGCTTCGACCTGATGGGATTGATCGACGAGGAGACGATGGAACTGGTCGCGCAGGACCTTCACGCCATCGATCCGACGATCATGGTGTATGGCGAGCCGTGGGCGGCGGGGCCGACGCCGATCGAGGTGAACAGCAAAGGCAAACAGAAGTCGCTCGGGTGGGGTGTGTTCAACGATGAACTGCGCGATGCGCTGCGCGGGCAGGTGTTCGACCTGAACGACCCGGGTTTTCTGACGACGGGTTCGGATGTGAGTAAGCTTCGCTCCGGAATCCGCGGCTCGGTGGAGACCTTCGCCGCCAGCCCGGTTGAGGCGATCAACTACATCGAGTGCCACGATAATCACACGCTGGTCGATCGGCTGCGTGAGACGCTGACCACATTGAATCGGCCCGCGGATGAAGAGCTGCTGTACGCGATGTCCGCGCTGGGGATCGTGGCGATCATGACGGCGCAGGGTGTGCCGTTCGTGCACTGTGGCCAGGAGTTCGGGCGGAGCAAGGGTGGGCACGACAACACCTACAACCTGGGCGACCAGGTGAACAATGTGGATTGGCACACCAAGAACCAGAACCACCGGCTGTACCGGCACTACCGCGAGGCGATCGCGCTGCGCACGGCGCACCCGATGTTCCGTCTGGGTGACCCGGATCTGGTGATCGAAGCGGTGAAATTCCTGGACACGGATCTGGGCATCGCGGTGCCGCAGGGAGTGCTGGCGTACGAAGTCACGGATCCGCCGCTGCGAAAGGGCGAGCAGCGCGAAGCGGACTCCTGGAGGCGGTGCGTCATCGCACTCAACGGCACAGACACGCCTCGGGAAGTCACCCTGCCGGCGGGCAGCTGGCGCGCGGCGATGATCGATGGAGCGTTCGGAAGAACACCGGCGCACCGCAAACCCGCCAAGGTCGGCGCGACCGTTCGCGTGCCGGGGCATTCGGCATCGATTGTTTACGAAGAGCGCGGCTGATCGCGTCGCGGGCGACGGACTTCTTCGGGCAGTGCGTACCAGGCGCGGTGCATGTCTTCGGCGGTTTTCCCGAAGACACCGATCCCGGCGTGTTCGCGGTAGCGCCGGTAGCCGAGCAGCGCGAAGATCTCGTGCGCCAGAATCCGTGCGACCTTCGGGTTCACCACGAAGGCATCGACCTCGGCCTCCGATTTCGCGACCCCGGGCAGCAGGTGCAGCAGCCGGTGCAGTTGCAGCGGGCGGAGCAGTTTGGACAGCTTCATGAACACCCGGCTGGCACGGCGCACCACGAAGAAACCGTCCTCGCCCTGAGGCTGATAGAGCGGCATGAACAGCCATCCGGACATCGGCGCTCGGATCGTGCCGGTGGTGTCACCGGCGAGCAGATCGCCGCGCTGAACCGGATGAAAGTTCTCAAAGCCCTTGCGCATGCGGAACCCGTCTTCGGGCGAGACGGAGTGGCGGGCCCGCGCTTCCAGCATGCGGGGCAGGCCCTTGGAGAAGGGCTCGAGCGATCGGCGGGCTTGTTCGATGCGGGGAGCAAAGGTGGCCCGGTCGATGAGACCAACTTCGCTCAGCAGCAGCCAGATCGCCGCCTCGTGTCGCTCGATGGAGGCCGGATCATCGTGCTGGCCGGCCTCGAAGATCATCGCGGCGTGTCCGACGGTGTTGAACCAGTCCGGGAGGATGCCTCGGATCATGGCCTCCAGACCCAGGACCGCGGTCACCGGGATGGCGCGGGCGAGTTCGCGCACCCGCACGATGTCTTCCACCGCGAGGAACGGGCGGCTGGACGAGCTGGTGGTGTGAAGGTCAAGCAGGATCGTCGGGCCGCGGCTGCGCAGGACGGCGTCGGTGATTTCGTCGGCGAGTTCGCGCTGCTCGGCCTGCTCGGCGCTGAGGTGCTGGCGTCGCTCAGTCCGAGCGAAGGTGTCGTCGATGGCGCCGGGCGTCCAGAGGCGGTTGAGGTCGGCCTCGATGAAGCGGACTCCCTGGCGCAGTGCCGCGACATTCCCGGCGAGGGCGATGAATTCACCTCGGATGCAGTTCGGGTCGCGATCGATGGCGGTCCGCAGGGTGGCGAGCACTCGGACCGCGGCGTGGACACCGCTGGGTTCGTTGCCGTGCTGTCCGGCGACGACAATGACGGTGGGGCCCGTCGCGGAGGGCGGCGTGGCGTCCGGGCCGCCGAAGCGTCCAATAACTCGCTTGATATCACGCAAAGAGGCCGTTTCCAGACGCTCCTGTTCGGGGGCGGTCTCGGGCGAGGGCTTCGGGATGGGTGAGGAGTTGATGGGAATCACGATCCGAACCCGGCACAGGGGGAAGGGGATCGTATCACGCTGAAGACCGGCGGTCCGAATCGGGCTTCACGGGAACGGGCCTTTGCCGGGATCAGGCCTCGCCGGTGAGTTCGGCGAGCGGGTCGGCGGGCGGCTCATCGCTCAGGAACCGGCGGAGCAGCGGCTCGGCGAGGAGGACGATGTCGTGCTCGGTCAGGATGCCGACCAGCTTGCCGTCGCGGGTCACGGGCAGACAGCTGATCGAATGGCTCTGCATCAGCCCGATCGCCTCGATGGTCGGGGTGGAAGGCGTCACGGTGATGACATCCTTGGACATGATCGCGCTGACCGGCACGGACTCCGGGCGGCCATCGGAATTCAAGCGGGCCAAGTGGCGCAGCACCGCCCGGTGTGAGACAAGCCCGACCAGGTTGTGGTCATCGTCTTCGACGGGGATGTGACGCACATGCTGCCAGTCCATGAGCGAGGCGGCGAAGTCGATCACATCCGACTCGTGCACGGTGAACAGGTCCGTCGTCATGATCTGGCCCACGCTGCGCATGTTGCTCGAGCGGGGCGCCGCCTGCTCCGCGCTGATGGAGGGCCACTCGTGGATGGGGCGCCCTGCGACCTGGTTGATGCTGATCGCTTCGGCCAGCAGGGCCATGCGCTCGGCCCGGGTGCCGCTGCCTTTGAGTCTCGCATATGAATCGAGCATCCAGCGGGCACCGGTCATGCCGGAACCGACGCGTTGCTCGATGATCTCCATGTACCGGTCGATATCATCCGGATCGATGCCGGCGGACTGGAGGCCGCGTCGCGCCATGGGCAGCAGGCGGAGCGCGATCAGTTCCCGCGCGGGGACCTGCCCCATCCCGGGCCACGAGAACTGGGCATCGAGGCCGTGGGTCGCGGCTTCGACGAAATTGGAAGCGGCGTCCTCGAAGGGCATGTGATCGGCCATGTTGCCGTGCTCGTCCACCACCGCACGCATCAGGCCGAACCAGAAGGCGGCATTGGCGACCTCGTCCATCGGAGTCGGACCGGAGGGCAGGATGCGATTCTCGATGCGGATATGGGCGCGGCGCTTGCCGTCAGGGCCGACGGCGGTGCCGTAGCACGCACGATTCCAGCGGTAGACCGTGCCGTTGTGCAGCATCAGGCAACTGAGCTTAGGGGCTTCTCCGCGCTCGATGACCTGCATCGGGTCTTCATCGGCCTGGGTGGAGAAGAGCGGTTTGAAGCGGGCGAGGTCTTCCTTGAAGATCTCCAGCACGCTCTCGCGCACCCAGCCGTGGCCGAAGGAAACGCGTGGCGGGAAGTCACGCAGATCCGAGCCGACCTTGCGCGTATCGACCGACTGCTGGAACAGCGCGATGCGGGTTTCCTGCCAGAGTCGCTTGCCGAACAGCAACGGAGAGTTCGCCGCGGCGGCCATGACCGGACCGGCCACCGCCTGGGCGGCGTTGTACTTGATCGCGAAGTCCTGCGGGCTGACCTGGAAGTGGACCTGGAAACTGGTGTTGCAGGCCTCGAGCATCATGGAGTCATGGTTGACGATGAGTTCGTCCCGGCCCTTGATCCGCAGCTCGTAGTCGCCGCCCCGCATGGCGTTCAGGGCGTCGTTGAGGGCCCAGTATCGAGGCCGGTCGGTGAGGTTGCGGAGCGTGAGATCGTCTTTCTCGAGGGAGGGCAGGATGCCGACCATCATGGCCTCGGCGTCGTGGCGGTGCGCGGCGTAGCGGGTCTTGTCGAACAGCTCGGTGATGCTGCGCTCCAGGTCCGACAGGCAGGACCCGGTGAACGCGAGCGGGTCGAGGTTGAACTCGATGTTGAACCGCCCGAGTTCGTGGGTGAACTTCGGATCGCCACCGAGCTCCTCGAGCACCTCTTCGCACAGCGGGGCCGGTCGCCAGTCGCGACCGACCAGGACCAGTTCCTGCTCGGCGCCGATGCGGTTCACGCCGGACTCGATCATGCCTTCCTGCAGAAGACGCTCCAGAGCCCGGAGATCGCGCAGGACCGCCTGCATGAAGAGGCGACGCTCCTGACCGTCGAACTCGGCTTTGATGTCCTGTACGCCCACGCGCGTGCCTCCTCAAACCGTTCCGAAGCGATTGTCGGGTTTGAGGGCGGCAATGCAAGCGCGAAGTGCGATTTTGGCTTGGAAAGGCGATCCGGCTGGGACGCTCTCAGATCGGCTCGGCCAGGGTAACCCGCAGCGACAGGATGCCGCTGGGTCGTGCGACCTCGACCTCAACGATATCGCCGGCCTCGTAGTCCGCGAGGATATTCAGGAGGTCAGCGGGCACCAGGATCGGTTTGTTGTCGATCGAGATGATGACATCACCGAGCGTGAGCGTTCCGTCCTCGCTGCGGGTGGTCGGGCGGATGCCCGCGGCCGCGGCTGGGCCTCCCTCGATGGTCTCCAGCACCAAGACCCCCCGCGCGATGCCGAGCTGGCGGCTCTGGCTCATGGGCAGGAAGCGGATGCCGATGGTCGGCGTCGTGACGCGGCCGGTGGTGATCAGCGAGGGGACGATGCGCCGCACGGTGTCGGCGGGCACGGCGAAGCTGATGCCCGCGCTCGCTCCGCTGGGCGAGCGGATGGCGGTGTTCACCCCGATGAGTTGGCCAGAGGAATCGAGCAGCGGGCCGCCCGAGTTGCCGGGGTTCACGGCAGCGTCGGTCTGGATCACATCGTAGATCGTGCGCCCGTTGAGCGATTCGATGGTTCGCCCGAGCGCGCTCACCACCCCGGTGGTCAGCGTGCGATCCAGCCCGAAGGGGTTGCCGATGGCGTATACCGACTGGCCAACGCGCAGGCGCTCGGAGTCACCCACCGGAGTCGCCCGGAGCTTAAGCCCTTCGGGATCCACCCGGAGCACCGCCAGGTCCTTGTCCGGTGCGGCCCCGATGATTTCCGCGGCGCGGGTCTGCCCGTCCGCGAAGGTCACATTGACCCGGGTCGCCCCGCGGATGACATGGAAGTTCGTGACGATGTGGCCTTCGGTGTCCCAGACGAAGCCGGAACCCGTGCCGGAACGCACATCGCGGAACGCCCCGAAGACATTGCGGACCACCACATCCTGCTCGGTGGCGACAAAGACAACGCTCGGGGTGGCTTCCTCGAAGAGACGGACCACGCGAAGCTCCGATTCCGTCAGCTCGCTGGCTCTCGCTTCGGGCTGGGCGATCGCCTCTGAGCGATGCGACCGGTCAAGCACCGAGCCCAGCACAAAGCCGATGGAGAGCAGGGCGATGGCGGGGAAAACCAGCGAGGGGCGAGCAGACGGGGCCGGGCGGTTCATCGGGTGCGTTCCTTCGTGAAAAATGGGGCTCTGGAGTCCGATTCTCGTACGGCGAATGGCCAAGGGGTGTTCTTTGGGAGTGTACGGGCGCGGATTTCATCGCGCACAGGTCCGAAATTCGGTCGGATGGGACACGATCATTCCCATGAAAACGGGCATAATGCACTCGCTCAAAATCCCAAAGGAGTGATGCGGTGATTCTGCCGCCTGCCTAGGAGGAGGACCAACGATGAGCGATTTCCTGTTCGGTAACGGCGCAGCCTGGTTCAGTGTTCCCGCCCTGATCGGCACGCTGTTCTTCGCGATCCGCATCGTGATGGCCATGGTCGGCCTCGATTTCGATGATGGGGGCGGCGGAGACGGCGGGATCGACGGGGTTGGCGACGCCGGGCTCGAGGAAGGCATCGACCACGCCGAGTCCACCTCGGTCTTCAAGTTCCTGTCGATCCAGACGATCACGGCGTTCGCCATGGGCTTCGGCTGGGGCGGCATGCTCGGCCTCAAGACCTTCGAACTCGGCGTGCCCGAGTCGATCGGCATCGGGCTGCTGCTCGGGATCGCCTTTGGATGGTTCGTGATGTGGTGCTTCCGAACCATTTATTCTCTGGAATCCTCGGGCAACATCAGCATCGCCGACGCGATGCACACCGAGGGCACCGTCTCGACCACCGTGCACCCCGGCGGCAGCGGACGCGTCCGCCTCACGATCGGTGATCGCCAGCGTGCGTTCACGGCGGTGACCGAGGGCGAAGCCCTCCCGGCGGGAACCCGGGTCCGCGTGACCAAAGTCAACAGCAACCAGACCGTGACCGTCGTCCGGGCCTGACCAGTTCAATCACCAATGCGCACCGGTGCGCAGAGGAAATTTCTTGGAGGAAAGAAACATGACCCACCTTCTCGCGGCAGGCCCGGCCGGCGCGGACAGCATCAAGGGGATTGTGCCGATGATCATCATCGGCTGCGTTCTGCTGCTGCTGTTTTTTGTCATCGTCGTCTTGATAAAGCAGTACAAGCGCTGCCCCTCCAACCGCATCCTGGTCGTGTACGGACGGGTCGGCGGCAAGCGGGCCTCGAAGTGTCTGCACGGTGGCGGCACCTTCGTCATCCCGCTGATTCAGGACTACGCGTACCTGTCGCTCGAGCCGATCGTGATCGACATCCCGCTCGATGGGGCGCTGTCGCTGAACAACATCCGCGTGAATGTGCCTTCGACCTTCACCGTTGGTGTCGCGACCGATCCGGTGCTGATGAACAACGCCGCGGAGCGTCTGCTGATGCTCACCACGCAGCAGGTGCGTGATCAGGCCCAGGACATCATCCTCGGCCAGCTGCGCCTCGTGATCGCGACCCTGTCGATCGAGGAGATCAACAAGGACCGTGAGAAATTCATGGGCCTGATCAACGAGAATGTGGCCAACGAGATCAACAAGATCGGTCTCGAACTGATCAACGTGAACATCCGCGACATCACCGATGAGTCAGGCTACATCACCGCGATCGGCAAGCGGGCCGCGGCCGAGGCCATCGAACGAGCCAAGGTCGAAGTGGCCGAGCAGGTCCGCGACGGTGCGACCGGCGAAGCGATCGCGGTGCGTGAGAAGACCGTGAACGTGGCCCGGGAAAACGCCGCGGCGGTCGAGGGCCAGAAGCAGGCCGAGCAGCGCCAGCGTATCGCGGTGGCCGCGCTTGAGGCCGAAGCGGTAACCGGCGAGGCCGAGTCGCAGCGGAACCAGGAGATCGCGATCGCCGAGCGCCGGGCCGAAACGGTCGCCGCCAGCAAGCGGGCCGAGCAGGACCAGCGCATCAAGGTGGCCGACGCCGAGGCGAAGGCCGTGACCGGCGAAAACACCTCAAGGGAAGCGATCGCTTCGAGTACCGCGCAGCTGCGCGAAATCGAAGCCGAGGCGCGTCGTCGTGCGGAAGTCGCCGCGGCGAACGCACGCGAAGCCGCGCTGCGAGCCGAACGCGAAGAGGAACTCGCTCGACTGGCCAAGGAAGTCCTGGCCCCGCAGGAGATCGAGAAGCAGAAGATCGAGATCGCCGCCGAAGCCGAGGCGGAGCGTCAGCGCCGAATCGCCCGAGGCGAAGCCGAAGCGACGCTCGCCAAGTACGAGGCCGAGGCGGAGGGTGTCCGCAAGGTGCTCGAGGCGAAGGCGGAGGGTTACCGCCAGCTGATGGCGGCGGCGGCGGACAACCCGCAGATCGCGCCGACCCTGCTGCTCATCGAACAGCTCCCGGAGCTGGTCCGAGAGCAGGTCAAAGCAGTCTCCAACCTCAAGATCGACAAGATCACGGTGTGGGACAACGGGCGCGCCGGTTCTCAGTTCGAAGGCAAAGGCGGAGCCAAGGGCGCAACGGCGGACTTCCTGTCCGGGCTGATCGGGTCCCTTCCGCCTGTGCACGAGCTCGCCGAGCAGGCCGGGATCGACCTGCCCGGAGCGCTGGGCAAGGTCTCGAAGACCACGCAGAATCAGGCCCCCACGCGACCGAAGGCGGAGCCAACGGTCGGCGACGAGTAACCTGCAGCGATCCGAACACCTGAACTTGCAACGCCCGTGCTCACTCGCACGGGCGTTTTTTCTTCGCCCAGAGGCCGGACGGTTTGGCGCGGCGCAACCGGGCGGGGACACTGTGTGCTGGCGGACAGACCGCCCCAGCGGAGGAATCGTTTGACGATCGCGGCGGTCATCGTTCTCGTGGTAGTGGTCGGGCTCATCGTGGCCCTCGCGCTCACGCGGATCCCGCCCGACGCGCTGCTCATGGCGGCGCTGACCCTTCTGGTCGTGGTTCCCAACCCGGTCGACGGCAACTGGCAACTGGGCGTGGTCGGCACGGACGCGATCCTGACGGGGTTCAGCAACACCGGACTGGCCACTATCGCGGTGCTCTTTGTGGTGGCGGCGGGTCTGCGAGAAACCGGCGCGGTCGATTGGATCGGCGAGCGGGTGCTCGGACGCCCGAAAGGCATGACGATGGCCCTCGTGCGGATCATCCTCCCGGTGGGCACGATGAGCGCGTTCCTGAACAACACCCCGGTCGTGGCGATGATGATCCCAGCGATCGGTGACTGGTCGAAGCGGCTGAACATCACACCCTCGAAGCTGATGATCCCTCTGAGTTACGCCGCGATCCTCGGGGGAACCTGCTCGCTGATCGGCACCAGCACCAACCTCGTGGTCAGCGGCATGGCCGAGGCCGAGGGGCACGAGGCCATCGGCATTTTCGAGATCACCAAGGTCGGTCTGCCCGCGGCGATCGTCGGCGGACTGTTCCTCATCCTGGCCGGGCCGAAGCTGCTGCCCGATCGCAGTTCGACCAAGCAGGCCCTGTCGGACCCGCGCGAGTACACACTGGAACTCATGGTCCCGGCGGGCAGCCCGCTCGACGGCAAAACCATCATGGAAGCCGGACTTCGCAATCTGCCCGGGTGCTTTCTGGTCGGGATCGAGCGCGACGGCGAACCGATCGGTCCGTCTGATCCGGGGCAGGTGCTCCGTGCCGAAGACAGGCTCCTGTTCGCGGGTATCGTCGAATCGATCCGCGACCTGCAGCGGGTGCGCGGGCTCGAACCGGCCACCAATCAGGTGTTCAAACTCGATGCCCCCCGCTACCGTCGGCGTCTGTTCGAGGCGGTCGTCGGTTCGTCGAGTTCGCTGGTCGGCTCAACGCTCAAATCGACGGGATTCCGCCACGAGTACAACGGGGTCGTGCTCGCCGTTGCGCGCAGCGGCGTGCGTCTGCGCGGTCGCCTCGGCGACATCACGCTCCGCGCCGGCGATACCTTGCTCGTTGAGGCTGAGGCGGGGTTCCACGAGCGCTACCGCAACTCGCGCGATTTCCTGCTCGTCAGCCCGCTGGACGATTCCACCCCGCGCCGCCACGACCGAGCCCCTGTGGCGCTGGCGATCCTGATGACCATGGTGATCGTGGTGGCACTCGGCTGGCTGAGCATGCTGCAGGGGTCCCTGGTCGCCGCGGGCGTGATGATCATCTCCCGCTGCTGCACGCTCAGCGAAGCCCGCCAGAGCGTGGACTGGTCGCTGCTGGTGGTGGTCGGCGCGGCGATCGGTCTGGGCAAAGCGCTTGATGACACCGGTGCCGCGACCAGCGTTGCCAACGGGCTGATCAGTGTCGCGGGCACCAACCCGCTGCTGGTGCTGATCGCGATCTATCTGGTCACCTCGCTCGCGACCGAGATCATCACGAACAACGGCGCGGTGGCGCTGGTGTTCCCGATCGCCTATCAGCTCAGCCAGACGCTGCAGTTGGACTTCACGCCGTTCGTCTTCGCGATCATGATGGCCGGCTCGGCGAGCTTCGCCACACCGCTCGGCTACCAGACCAACCTGATGGTGCTCAGCCCCGGCGGCTACCGCTTCAGCGATTACCTGCGGATCGGCATCCCGATGAACCTGCTGCTCGCGGCGGTGTCGCTGACGCTGATCCCGATCATCTGGCCTCTGGTGACGACGGCGCCTGCGACGCCGTGAGATCGGCACTGGCTTGCTCTGACTGTTCCTGAGCTTCCAAACGCGCGATCTCGGCTTTGATGTCCATCATGTAGTCGGCGAGGTACGCGAGCAGTTTCCACTGGCGTGGGTTGTGCTTGTAATGGAAGTGCTCGGCGTAGGTGTGTCGTACGCGCAGGCCCTGGTAGAGGTAGCGGTAGAGCAGCACCGCGGCACTGGTCCGCTGGGCCCCGGCGTGGCAGTGGATCAGCACGGGCCAGTGGTCCTGCTCAACGATCGCCAGCATGGTCCGGGCGGCGATCTCCGGGGGGACCGAACCGTCGCCAATCCACGGAAAGGCTAGGCGTTTCACCCCCAGTTCGCGGCAGATGCGATCCTCCATCTCGCCAACCCGGTCCTGGCCGTTCAGCGCGATGACGGTTCGAATGCCGTAGGTCGCCACGGCTTGGCGCAGACCGGCCTCCGTCAGTTGTGCCGAACGGTAGATGCGACCTTCTTCCACCACGCCGAAGTTCGGCAGACCGAACCGGCGTTTGGCGACCAGCCCGAGCAGACGCTCCGCCAAACCCCGCTTCGGGGGAGGAGGCAGCGGCGCGGGGCCGGGCTGAACGGTTTCGGAGAGCGGGAGTCGAGGCATGGTTTCGAGTCGCAGGAGGCGGGAGATCTCGCACGCAATGTAGCCCATCG
The DNA here is from genome assembly GCA_964543335.1 of uncultured Phycisphaeraceae bacterium. Taxonomy (GTDB): domain Bacteria; phylum Planctomycetota; class Phycisphaerae; order Phycisphaerales; family UBA1924; genus JANSXG01. The sequence continues at coordinate 20,736 of CAZIXS010000029.1, forward strand.
CTGCCATCACAGGGACACCGCACCACCAGAACCGACCCGATCTGGGGATCGACGCCCGCCGATAATGAATTTGTTTAAAAACACTAAGCCTTTCTACTGGGTAGCCCTGTGGTGGCTCATGTGACGAGTCGAAAAACAATCGATCCCATCGCGTTGCTCGGACTCTCCATCATGCCCCCACCCCCCTACGCAACCGACGAAGCCAAACGACTCGCGAAACTGCGCGCACTGGGGATTCTGGACACCGCCCCGGAGGCCCAGTTCGACCGGCTGACGGACCTGGCCTCGAAGCTCACGGGAGCCCCGATCGCCGCCATCAGCCTGGTGGATGAGAACCGGCAGTTCTTCAAGTCGATCTGCGGGCTTGATGTGCGCGAGACACCGCGTGATCAGGCGTTCTGCGCGTACACCATCCTCAATGACCAGCCGCTGGTGATTGAGGACGCCACGAAGGATCCACGGGTTTCCGACAACCCCCTCGTGAACGGTGAACCGGGCATCCGCTTTTATGCGGGTTTCCCCATCCGGGTCGATGGGATCAATGTCGGATCGCTCTGCGTGATCGATCGGCGGGCGCGACGCGGGGACTCGATCGATCTGAAGTCTCTTCAGGACCTCGCCGCCATCGCCTCCAGCGAACTGACCGGGCGAGCGCTGCGCATGCAAGCGGAAGCCAGCGTCCGAGCCAAGTCGATGTTCCTGGCCAACATGAGCCACGAGATCCGCTCGCCCCTCAGCGCCATTCTGGGTTACACCGAACTGCTGCTGGGAGAGAAACTCGACCAGGAGGCCGCGAACGAAGCCATCCGCTCCATCTCGGGTAACGCCTCGCACCTGCTCCAAGTCGTCGGGGATGTACTGGATCTCTCCAAGATTGAGGCGGAGCAACTCGAGATCGAGATGCTCCCGACCCGCTTGGATCATGTCATCGAGCAGGCCTGCCAGATGCTCGCGGTCACGGCACAGCGTCAGGGCATCTCGATCGAGACCATCATCTCCGCCGAAGCCAAGGCGCCGATCCTCGCGGATCCCACCCGAATGCGTCAGATCGCGATCAACCTCCTTTCCAACGCAATCAAGTTCTCGAACGGGCACAATGTGCAGGTACGCTTGCACGCGGCGAGCCCCAACCCGGTCAGCCTTTCTTTCGAACTTCAGGTCATCGATTCCGGGATCGGGATGACCCCAGAGCAGTGCGAAAGCATCTTCGACGAATTCCGCCAGGCTGATTCCTCGCTGACCCGTCGCTACGGCGGCACCGGGCTCGGCCTCTCGATCGCCCGACATCTCGCCCGCGCGATGGGTGGCACGATCAAAGTCGATTCACAGCCCGGCAAAGGCAGCACATTTACGGTTTCGGTTGCGTTCCCGCGGGCCGATTCGACTCGGATCCGCCCGCTGCCCACAGAGTTCCCTACCGCTGGCGTGAACGGCTCCCGACTGGCTGGGTACCGCATCCTTCTTGCCGAGGACGGCCCCGACAACCAGAAGCTGATCACGCATTTCCTGCGCGCAGAGGGTGCCGAGGTCGTTCTCGCTGAGAACGGTGAAGCGGCGATCCGCGAGGTCGAGCTTGCCCTCAAGCCGTTCGACTGCATCATCATGGACATCCAGATGCCCGTGCTCGACGGTTGCCAGGCGACCCGCCAACTCCGCGCGACCGGCTGCACCACCCCCATCCTGGCCCTGACCGCGAACACGCTCCCGGAAGCCATGAACGAGTGCCTGCTCGCCGGATGCAACGACTACGCCAACAAGCCGCTTCGGCGCCACTTGCTTGTGGACACCGTCGAGCGTCTGATCACGCATGACCGGGCCAACCACGCGGCGTAACCGCGCCCGCCTATACTGCGCTCGGGGACCACGCCCCGACCAGCGCCATGAAACCAGAACTCGAAAAACACCTCGACGAGCCGATACGCGGCTTCCTGCGTCGCACCAAGGCGACCCTGCGCCAGTCCATGACGATCGGAGAGGCGCTCGCTGATCTGCGCGCGAGAGGCATCGAAGAAGGCATCATCTACTTCTATGTCCTTGACGATGAGGACCGACTGGTGGGCGTCATGGCCACCCGGGCCCTGCTGCTGTCGGGGCCCGATGAGAAGCTCAGCGAAGTCATGCAGAAGGGTGTGGTTTCCTGCAGGGCAGACCGCCCCCTCTGGGAAGCCATGAGCATGTTCGCGGTCCACCGCTTCCTCGCAATTCCTGTGGTCGATGAGAACGGCCGCTTCGAAGGCGTCATCGATGTCAAGCTGTACTCCGACGAGGCCGAGGACCTGGCCAGCGCGGAACACGAAGCCGATGTGTTCCAGATCATCGGTGTCTGGCTGGAGCAGTACCGGGGCGGCGGACCGCTGAAGGCCTATCGCATCCGCATGCCATGGCTCGTCTGCAACCTGATCGGCGGCCTGCTCAGCGCGGGCATCGCGACCGTGTTCGGAGCCGTGCTCGAGCAGGCGATCGTCATCGCCGCGTTCATCCCGCTGGTGCTCACGCTGTGCGAGTCGGTGGCGATCCAGTCCCTGACGCTGGCCATCCAGTTCATGCACGGTTCCAAGGTCAACACCCGGCAGATCAGGCGTTTGGCCTTCCGTGAATCCGCGGTCTCGCTGCTGCTCGGGCTGACCTGCGCTACGCTGGTCGGCATCGCTGCCCTCGCGTGGGCCGGAGTCGTCCCTGCGGTGGCGGTGATCTCCGGGGCGATTCTGGTCGCGATGTGCATCGCCGCGGTGCTCGGGCTGCTGGTCCCGCTCACGCTGCATCTGGCCAAGCTGGACCCCCGGGTCGCGGCGGGCCCGCTGGTGCTGATGCTTGTGGATGTCAGCGCGATGCTCGTGTACCTGGGGCTCGCGCACCTGGTGCTTTACACACCGTGAGCGAAGATCTCAGGCCGCCTTGGCAGCCTTCGGGGCTTTCACCATGGTGCAGCCGTGTTCCCAGAGCCCGTCGGCGTTGGGGTGGCAGATCGGGCGCACCACCTGCGCCCAGGTATCGAGGTGCTTGCCGGAACCGAGCGACGCACGGACTCTGAACAGCGCCCCCTGACGAAGGCGAGTGTGGCTCGCAAAGCGAATGCCGGTCTTGGAGATGTCGAGAAGTCTGCCGTCGAGGGCGTGCTTGGCTTCGGCACCGTCTTCAATCGGTGTGATCGACGCCCGGACGTTGCAGGAGTACCGCTCCGCGCCGCGCTGTTCGTGCCCTGTGAATCGGCTCACCACACCGAGCTTTTTCTTGAGTTCCAGGATCGACTGGTAACTCCCCTCGTCGCTGGGCATGGTGTCGTCGATGGACCGGGCATCCGCGGTGGGAGTCGGCAGTTCGTCGGCATGCTCATTCGCGGCCTCGGCAACGATGGCCTTCCACACATCGAAGATGTCCGGATCGAACTGCGTGCCGCGGCTCTCTTCCATCATCCGCAGAGCATCTTCCCACGCGATCGCCGCTCGGTAGGGCCGAGCCGAGGTCAGCGCGTCGTAGACATCGACGATCGCCGCGATCCGCGCCGGCACGCCGATCTTCGAGGTGTCGATCCCGCGCGGGTAGCCGTTGCCGCTGAGGTGTTCATGGTGGTCCCGCGTGACTTCGATCGCGATCGGATCGGTGATGCCCAGTTCGCGCAGCGCACGAACACCGCTCATCGAATGGCCCTTGATCTGCTCGAACTCGCTGTCGGTCAGCCGACCCTCCTTGTTCAGGATGGCGGCATCGATCGCCGCCTTGCCGAGGTCGTGCACGAGCCCTGCGCGAATCATGGCAGAAGCAAAGTCGTGATCACCGGGCCGCACGACTCGGGCCAGCAAACCGCACCCGATCGAGACATTCATCATGTGCGTGGCGGTGTAGAAATCGTGGCCGCTCATGTTGAGCAGACACGAGAAGGCCTGATCACCCTCTTGCCGCGCGATCTGTCCGATGGTGTTTCCGATTTCGAACAGAGACGACACCGACTCCGCGGAAGTATTCTGCATCGCGTCTTCGATCAGTTTCGAGCAGATCCCCGAGACAATCTCTCTCCGCTCTTTGCCAGACAGGGATTCGTCCTGCAGAACCGTGCTGACTCGGTTCGAGAGCATCGCCTGATACCGGGCGTGGTGCTCGATGCGGATGTACAGAAACTGGATCCCCTGCTCGATCAGACGATCGCGGTCTTCTTCCTTGAACACCAGGCCCGCGTTGCGGTACAGCGTCGGCTCCGACGCTTCAGAGGGTCGAATATAGAGATCGAGCGACAGCTCCGCGGAATCCAGCGACGCCAGCGGAGCCGGGAAGAACGCGCGAGTTGATGAGGCCTGAAGCCCGACAATGGCCACGGGGCTCCCTCCCGTAGGCAAACCAGCACCATGCTGTGTTCAACCCCATACTTCGACTGCTTGGGCCGCCTGCTCCACCCCCCGGTCTCCGAGGCATGCTGATCAGACGGATTCTGGCGTTTTCGGACGCCGAAACCGGACTCAGAACCGGATATGGTGGTGGCATGACCGAGAACCCCGAGCCGACGCACCTGCCTCAGCCACCCAAACCCAAGGGAGCGTTCGCCCGCTTCCTCGCCCTGGTCGAGTGGCTGGGGAACCTGCTGCCTCACCCGGTGACACTCTTCGCGCTGTTTGCGTTGGGCGTCGTGCTGGTCAGCCATATCGCGAAGGTGGCAGGGCTCACCGTTGAAGACCCTCGACCCAAGGCCGCCGACGGCACGATGCTCATCGTCACGAGCCTCCTCGATGCGGAAGGCATCCGCTGGATCAGCGAGAACCTCGTCAAGAACTTCACCGGCTTCGTCCCGCTCGGCACCGTCCTCGTCGCCCTGCTGGGCGTCGGCGTCGCCGAAAAATCCGGATTGCTCACCACCGCCATCCGAGCCATGGTGCTCGGTGCCCCCAAGTCCATGGTCACGCTCATCGTCGTCTTCGCGGCAGTCGTCTCCAACACCGCCAGCGAGATGGGCTATGTCGTCATCATCCCGCTCGCGATGGCCCTGTTCCACTCGTTGGGCAGGCACCCGCTGGCGGGTATGGCCGCGGCGTTCGCAGGTGTCTCCGGCGGCTACAGCGCGAACATCCTGATCGGCACCGTGGACCCGCTGCTGGCCGGCATCACTCAGGAAGCCGCTCAGCTGCTCGACCCGACCTACGAGGTCCACCCCGCTGTGAACTGGTACTTCATGATCGCCAGCACCTTCCTGATCACCGGGCTCGGGTGGTTCGTGACCGAGAAGATCGTCGAACCGCGCCTCGGGACATACGACCCGAGCATGGCCGACGAAGACATCGACCGCTCCCCCGCGCTCGAAAAAGTCACCCCCACGGAGATGCGGGCGCTCAAGTGGGCTGGTCTGGCCATCGCGCTGGTCACGATGGGCTTCGTCGTACTCGCGGGGCCGAGGTGGATGGGGTTCCTGGACTGGCTTCCCGGCTGGGGCATCTTCCGCGATCCCAACGAGTTCAACCCCGACCCCGACAAGGTCGTGGAGGGCATCGCGATCTTCCGACCGATGCTCAACAGCGTGGTCACGATGATCCTGATCTTCTTCGTGATCCCCGGCATCGTCTACGGAGCGATCGTCGGCACGATGCGGAGCGACCGCGATGTCATCGATGCGATGGCGGGCGCGATGAAGAGCATGGGGCTGTACATCGTGCTCGTCTTCTTCGCCGCCCAGTTCGTGGCGTTCTTCAACTACTCGGGCCTCGGCCAGATCCTCGCGGTGCTCGGGGCCGACCTGCTGGTCACACTCAAACTCGACAACCCGGCGGTGTTCATCCCCTTCATCCTGATGTGCTGCTTCGTGAACCTCATGCTCGGCTCGGCCAGCGCCCAGTGGGCGGTGACCGCACCGATCTTCGTGCCGATGCTCATGGTGATCGGCTACAGCCCAGAGGTCATCCAAGCGGCGTATCGCATCGGCGACTCGACCACGAACATCATCACACCGATGATGAGTTACTTCGGGCTGATCCTCGCGGTGGCGGTGCGCTACCAGAAGAATCTCGGCATCGGCACGATGGTCGCGACCATGCTGCCGTACTCGATCTTCTTCCTGATCGGTTGGGTCGCGCTGTTCTACCTCTGGGTGTTCGTGCTCGGCATCCCGGTTGGGCCGGGCGCACCGACCTATTTTGAGATGCCCACACCCGGCTGATATCCCCGGTTCACGCGCTTGCCGGATTGCCACGGGGTGAGCCCCGAAGCGCCGTCGATGCCTCAGACGGCGTTGTCCCCATCGGGCAGCGTCATGGCGACCTCGACGAGCGTGTCGAAGAAATCGTCCAGGTCCGCTTCATCGAGATCGGCGTTCAGGAACGCCGCGCGAATCACGCGTCGATCCTCCACGATGCCGTAGCCGACCAGCGACTTCTGCTGCTGACGAAGCGTCTCGCAGATCAGGTCGCTGGGCTTGCCATTCACCTCGAAGCAGACATTGACCGACTCCGGTTCCTTGCTGAGCGTGCAGCGTCGGTCGCTCTTCACACGATCGGCAAAGGAGCGAGCGAGCTCGTACAGCCGATCGATCTTCCGAGCGTAACCCGCATCGCCCAGGTGCTGCCACGCCGCCCACAGCTTCAGGCAGTCGTTGCGACGACCGCACTGCATGGACTTCACGCCGTGGTTCAGGTCGTCCTCATCGGACTGGAACAGGTAACTCGCGGCCTCGCTGAAATGCTTGGCGAGAAGCCCCTTCTGCTTTACAAGGATGACCGAGCAGCTCAGCGGCACGCCCATCATCTTGTGCGCATCCCAGGTGAATGAATCGCTGCGCTCGCTGCCCTTCAGGTGATGCCTGTGCTTCTTCGAGAGCGCGGTCGAACCGCCGAACGCTCCGTCCACATGGAGCCACAGACCGAACTCGTCGGCGACATCGGCGATTTCATCGATCGGGTCGTACGCGCCGAGCACCGTCGTGCCGCAGGTCGCGTTGATGCAGAAGGGCTTGGCACCCTCGTCGATATCCCGACGGATCTTTTCGCGCAGGGCATCGGCACGCATCCGCCCGCGATCATCAGTCGCCACTCTCCGGATGGAGCGCCGACCGAGCCCCAGCATCGCGGTGTTCTTGGCGATCGAGTAGTGGTCGAGGTCGGAGCTGTACAGCGTCATCCATGAACCGTCGTGCCCGTCGCGCTGGCAGCGCTCGTTGAACTCGTTGCGTGCGATCATGATGCCCGCAAAGTTCGACAGCGAACCGCCCGGCGTGAAGATCCCCTCGCCGTCGGGGTAGCCCACCTTGCGCCCCATGTGCTCGCCGAGTTCCTTCTCGATCAGCACATGCGGCCCCGCGGCCTTGTAGGTGTACATCGAGGAATTCAGCAGCACCGCCACGATCTCACCGATCGAAGCCAGATCATGCCGCCCCGCAAAGAGCTGGTTGAAAAAGCGTCGCGAAGCGGTGCGGGGCGTGGCCAACGCGATCGCTTCGAGCTGGTCCATCACCTCTTCGGGAGAGTGACCCTGATCTGGGATCGAGAAATCGATCGCCTCGCGCATGGCTTCGGGCGTTCGAAAACGCGA
>CAZIXS010000030.1:0-12263 GCA_964543335.1 uncultured Phycisphaeraceae bacterium
GGCTCCGTTCGCGTGTACATCGGCTGGCGCAACCAGATGCCGGTGCAGCAGGGCGATCGGGTTTCCGTCGTCGGCATCGTGGACTCCGAAGGCCCCGGCGCGCTGTTCCGCGAGGTGTACGCCTACACCATCACGATGCCCAACGGCAGGACCGTGGAACTGCAGGCCAACCGTTTGGCCGAGGCCAAGCCCGCGCCGGCTCCGCGTGACCCGGCGCCGAACAACGCACAGGATCAGAACCTCACCATCACACCGACCGCGCAGGTCCGCCGAGGTCAATCCGTCGCGGTCCGGGGCACGGTCGATCGCATCCGCGACACCGACGAGTTCGTCCTGCGTGACGACTCCGGCACGATCCGAATCTACATCGGCTGGCGCAACCGCATGCCGGTGGCCACCGGTGATCGCGTCACCGTGATCGGCGTCGCCGATGACGATGTCTTCCCCGGCTTCCGTCCGGAGATCTACGCCAATCGCATCGTGCTGCCCAGCGGCCAAACCGTCACCCTGACGCGCGGCTCCTACGACGACTACGAGTAATCGCACGCGCCCTCACACGCTCCGCGCATCCACTCACAAAAAACCGCCCGGTCGATCGACGACCGGGCGGTTGTGTTGTGCAGATCGTGGTGGGGGACTCAGTCGCCCGACTTGGGCATGTTCACCAGCACCTTGTCCACCAGCCCATAGGAGAGCATCTCCTCGTCGTCGAGCCAGGTGTTGCGGTCGCAGGTTTCCTCGATCTCCTTCGGGTCCTTGCCGGTTGCTTCCGAGTAGATCGCGTACAGCCGGTCCCGCATCCGCAGGATCTCGCGCGCCTCGATCTCGAGGTCGGTCGCCTGACCCTCCATGATCCCGCTGATCAGCGGCTGGTGCATCAGGTTGCGGCTGTTGCGCAGGGCGTAGCGCTTGCCCTTCGCGCCGTTCGCCGCGATCACCGAGCCCATCGAGGCCGCCTGCCCGATGATGTAGGTGCACACATCGGGGGCGATGAAGTTCATCGTGTCCACGACCGCCAGGCCCGCCGTGATCGCGCCGCCGGGGCTGTTGACATAGAAGTGGATGTCGCTCTTGGGGTCTTCGTTGGCCAGGAACAGCAGCTGGGCCACGATCAGGTTGCAGCTGTCGTCCATCACCGGCCCGCCGAGGAACACGATCCGGTCCTTGAGCAGGCGGGAGTAGATGTCGTACGCCCGCTCGCCGCGCCCCGAGGTCTCGATGACCATCGGGACGAGGGTGCCGGCGGGGGAGTTGCGGTGGTCGTTCGTGCGGTTGGGGCTTTGCATCGGGGGTCAGATTCCGAATGAGTGTGTGGGGAGAAGGCGCGCAGGGGTCGGCGCCGACAGGGACGCGAGCGGATCAGGGCTTGGAGCTTTCCTTCACCTCGGGCAGTTCGATCACTTCGTCAACCAGGCCATAGGCCTTGGCCTCGCCCGCGTCGAAGTACTTGTCGCGCTCGGCATCCTTCTTGATCTGCTCCACCGGCTGGCCGGTGTGGTGCGAGAAGATCTCGTTGAGGCGGTTCTTGTCCTTGATGATCTGCTGGGCCTGGATCTGGATGTCCGCCGACTGGCCGGTCACCCCGCCGTAGGGCTGGTGGATCATCACTTTGGCGTTGGGCAGCATGTACCGCTTGCCCTTCTCCCCAGCCGCCAGCAGCAGGGAGGCACCCGAGTAGGCCCGCCCGATGCAGTAGGTCGCCACCTTCGACGACAGGAACCGCATGGTGTCGTAGATCGCCAGGGTGTCGTCCACGACGCCGCCCGGGCTGTTGATGTAGAAGTTGATGTCCTGGCCCTTCTTTAGGTTTTCCAGGTAGAGCATCTGCATGATGACCCGGGCCGCCGACGCCTGGTGGATCTCCCCGAACAGGAAGACCACGCGGTTTTCGAGCAGCAGCTCGTCGATCGTCATTTCCCGGGTCCGCTGGTACTGAACAGCCATGGGGGGTCTCGTCCTCTGACCGCGAGGCAGGCCGGGCCGGCCCCGCGAGGGTGGTGGGTAGAGCGATGGCCGGCTCGGTGCCGACCCCCGCCAGGAGGCGGGCAACCCGCTTATCGGCCCGAATCGCCCGCGTCGTGAACGCCTCGGGCAACTCCAGCCAACAAACGAGCCGGATCATAGTCCCGCTGTGAAGTTGGGCAACCTGGCTCTCTCAATCCGCCACCCTGCCGCAACCCCCTCCGGCTCATCACCTGCCCCATTCCGGCCGATTCTCGTCTGAGGCCCCCTCGCGTAGCACGCCCCGCCTCACGCTGGTAGTCTGCTCCGTCCCCCGGGCGGGCCCAAACCCATCCGCCCGCAGGATTTGGAGTTCGATCGTGTTCCCGACGGCCGTCATCAGCGACATCCATGGCAACGCCGAAGCGTTGAAAACGGTGCTGGACGACATCCGCACCAAGGATGTCCAGCGCATCATCTGCCTCGGTGACATCATCGGCTACGGCCCCGAGCCCCTCGAATGCGTGGATCTCGTCGCCGAGCACTGCGAGTGGTCCCTCTTGGGCAACCACGACTTCGCCGTCCTTTACGAGCCCACCAACTTCAACCCCGGCGCTGAAGCCGCGGCCTACTGGACCCGCGAACAGTTCGACAAAGTCGAAGATGTCGAGCTCCGCAACCAGCGCTACCGCTTCCTCGGGCGACTGCGCGTCCGCGTGCTCATGAACGGACCCGAGTCCGTGGGCACCGAATCGGAAAAGCCCGTCCTCGCGGTCCACGGTTCGCCCCGGCGACCCATCAACGAATACATCTTCCCCGACGACGCCATCAACAGCCCCGACAAGATGAGATCGCTCTTCGACCTCGTCGATGGCATCGCCCTCGTTGGTCACTCCCATGTTCCGGGGGTGTTTACCGACGAGCCCGACTTCTATCCCCCGGCAGAAGTGGGTGACAACTGCACCTACAAGTTCCTCGAGGGCGAAAAGGCGATCATCAATGTGGGGAGCGTCGGCCAGCCGCGCGACCACGACCCCCGCGCCGCGTACACGATCCTGCACAAGGACCGGGTGGAGTTCTGTCGCGTCTCCTACGACATCGACGCGACCGCTGAGAAGATCCGCGCCATCCCCGAACTGACCGACTGGCTCGCCGACCGCCTCTACGAGGGGCGCTGATCCGGTTTTGCCCGCTCCCGCCCCAAGTTGGGCGGCAACCCGGAGCGTGCTGGGGTACAGTCTGCGATCCTGCAAGCGACGATCGCCCTGAGCATCCGGGCGATGCCGTGCTTCTCGACCATTTCCACCGACCACCCCGCCCGCGTCGAATCTGGGCGGGGTATCAGATCGAGCCGACATGCCCGCAGCCAAGAAGAACTCGCCACTCCGCATCATCGTTCCGCTCGTCGTCCTGGCCGGGGCGATCGGGATCGTGTTCGCCCTGAATGCGAACTCCCAGAACCAGGCCCGACAGCGGGCGACGCAGAACCTCAACGCCCCGCTGGCTGAAGAGGCTGCGCAGTCGCCCGCTGCGGTCGAAGACAACCAAGCGACCCTGCCCGCCGCGGACCCCGACCTCCCGGTTGCCGATGACCAGCCGGCCCCGATCGAACCCGTCACCTCCGAGCCCGGTCAGCCCGAGCAACCCGCTGCCGAGGGTGATCCGGCTCCTCAGGGCGAGGCGGCACCTCAGCCCGTTACCGGCGAGGGCGTACTCGAAGGCCTCAAGGCCCGCGTCTTCGGTCCCAACCCCGGCGACTCCGTCGCCATGCGCCTGGGCAGCCCCTACTTCGAGTCCGACTACGACTTCGAGATCGAGCTGACCTACCTCGGCGCTGGCATCAAGCGCGTTCTCCTCAATAAGGAGTTTGAGACCTCCGACGAGCTCGTCGAAGCCCGCGAGCGCAAAGACGCTGGCGAAACCAACATCCGCGTCGAAGGCCAGTATGTGCTCGTGCAGATGGGCGAACTGCCCGCGGTGCAGGCCGACGGCTCCATCGTCACCTTCCGGCTCGTCCCCCTTGCCGCCTACGCGATCCAGATCGGTGACCAAACCATCGACCTGTTCGGCGGCATCGGCGGCCAGCTCTGGCGCGACGGCGATCGGCCCGGCGAGATGATCGCCGAAATCGAGAACGCCACCGGCCAGCTCGTCGCCCGCATCGTCCGCTCGTACACCGTGACCGAGGGCAGTTACGACATCGCCGTCGAGCAGCGCGTCGAGAACCTCACCGACCAAGAACTACGGTTCTCCTTCATTCAGGAAGGCCCGCTCGATCTCGAGCGCGACCGCTCGGGGTACTCGCTGCTGTCGATGCAGCGCGTCCGCTACGGCTACACCCTCAAGAACCAGGCCAACTGGCAGGACCCGCAGGTCAAGGCCGATGGGCGACTCACGCGGACCCAGTCGGTCATCAGCGATGTCGAGAAGTCGTGGAGCCGCCAGCTCTCCCCCGACTCGCTCTGGCCGGCCCGAAGCGGCTTCAGCGGCGCGGACGAACTGGTCTGGATCGCCCAGACCAACCGCTACTTCGCCATGATCATGCACCCGCTGCTCGATCCCGCCGCGCCCGGTGACAAGGGTTTTGACCTGATCGCTCGCGTCGACCCCGTCCCGCTCAAGAACAGCGCGAACGACGGCAAGGGTCGCCTGTCCATGCGGGTCACCACGCCCCAGTTCGTTGCGCCGCCCGCCGCCTCCGCGGACCTGAGCTTCGGCGTCTACGCCGGCCCGCTCGATCGGCGCGCCATGGCGGCAGAGCAGGACCCGCGCGTCGCCGGGCTGCAGCTCTCGGAGATCGTCGTCTACAACATCGGCGGCATGTGCGCCTGGTGCACCTTCGAGTGGCTCGGCAACCTGCTGCTGTTCGTCCTCCACATCTTCCACGACTACATCGTGTTCGACTGGGCGCTCTCGATCATCCTGCTGGTGCTCGTCGTCCGCACGATCCTGCACCCGATCTTCAAGAAGTCCCAGATCGGCATCCAGAAGTTCGCCAAGGACATGCAGCGCGTCCAGCCCAAGCTCAAGAAGCTGCAGGAGAAGTACAAGAACGACCGCAAGAAGATGATGGAAGAGCAGCAGAAACTCTTCCGCTCCGAGGGCGTGTCCTACACCGGCGCCCTCGGCTGCCTGCCCATGTTCCTGCAGTCGCCCATCTGGATCGCGCTCTACGCGATGCTCTACCTCAACCACGAACTCCGCCACGAGCCCGCGTTCTTCGGCGTCTTCCAGTCCATCACCGGTGGCGAGTGGCTCTTCCTGGCCGACCTGGCCCGCAGCGACCGCTTCATCCCGCTCGGCACCGGGTTCCATGTGCCGATGCTCGGTCAGATCGATTCGATCAACATCCTCCCGCTGCTGCTCGGGTTCGTGTTCTTCATCCAGCAGAAGTACATGTCGCCCCCGCCCTCGGCCACGATGACCGATGAGCAGCGCGCTCAGCAGAAGATGATCAAGGTCATGATGGTCGTGCTGTTCCCGATCTTCATGTACACCGCCCCCGCCGCCCTGACGCTGTACTTCGTCACCAACTCGTGCTTCGCCATCATCGAGGGCAAGTGGATCCGGGCCCACATCGACACGCTCGAACTCGACAAGCACCCCGACGAGCGCAGCTACCAGCCCAAGCCCAAGCGCGTCCGCAACACCGCCAAGCCCGGCATGGCCAAGCGCGAGCTGATCCAGGAGCAGCGCGCCAAGAACCGCTACAAGAAGCGGAACTGATCCCGTGCGTCTGGGCGACACCATCGCCGCCGTCGCCACCGGCTTCGAGCGCTCCCGGCGGGCCATGATCCGCCTCTCCGGGCCGGAGGCGGTCCGCGCGCTCGCCCGCCACCTCGCGCCCGGTTCGCCGATCAACCCGGAGCGCATCGAGCGCCGCATCACCAGAGCCATCTTGCTCGTGCCGCCCAGCCGCAGCGATGGTCCGCCCGGAGAGCTCCCGGTCATCATCAGCACCTTCTGCTCGCCCGCCTCCTACACCGGCGAGCACGCCTGCGAACTGCAACTGCCCGGCAACCCGCACCTCGTCAGCCGCGTGCTCGAGTTGCTGCTCGAAACGCCCGGCCTGCGCAGCGCCGACCCCGGTGAGTTCTCCGCCCGCGCCTTCCTCAACGGCAAGCTCACCGCAGAGCAGGCCGAGGGTGTTCGCGCCATGATCGCCGCTCGCAGCGCCGCCGAACACGCCGCCGCACACGCCCTGCTCGAAGGCCACACCGGCGCACGCTACCGTCTCATCGCCGATGAACTCGCCACCGCGCTCGCTCTGGTCGAAGCCGGGATCGACTTCACTGAAGAGGAAGATGTCGTCGCCATCGCGCCCGATGACCTCCTCGAGCGACTCGATGCCCAGCAGCGCACCGTGCAGACGCTGCTCGGCCCCGAGCCCGCCGCAGAACACCGATCCGGCCTGCCTCGGGTCGTGCTCGCCGGCCCGCCGAACGCCGGCAAATCCACCCTCTTCAACGCACTGCTTGGGCGCCAACGCGCGATCGTTTCCGAGACACCCGGCACCACCCGGGACGCCATCGCCGAAGAGCTCGATCTGCTCCCGGCTTCACAATCCCCCTGGTCCGTTTCGCGCTGCACCCTCATCGACCTCGCTGGGCTTGATGAAGCCCTCGCCGCCACCGCCAATCTCGAACAGCTCGGTCAGGACGCGGCATGGGCCGCCATCCGTTCCGCCGACGCCGTCGTGCTCTGCGATCCGAGCGGTGCGTTCGAACTCGCCAGCACCATGCCCGCCGGCCCCACCCTGCTGAGAGTCCGCACCAAAGCCGACCTCGCCTCGACCGTCTCATCCGAGGCGCTCGGCGTGTGCGCGATCGATGGTTCCAACCTTGGCGCACTCCGGCGCGCGATCGCCGACGCCATCGCGACGCCGGATTCCTTGCACCGCGATGATTCGTCCGGCGCGCTGCTGCCCCGTCACCGCACCGCACTGCGCCGAAGCGCCGAGGCGCTCCAGAGCGCGATCGCCGTCGCGTCCCATTCCAAAGGCCAGCGCCACCTCGCCGAGGTGGAACTCGTCGCGGGCGCGCTGCGGGATGCCCTCGATGCCATCGGCGAGATCGCTGGGCGCATCAGCCCCGATGATGTCATCGGGCGCGTCTTCGCCACCTTCTGCGTCGGCAAGTAGGGGGCTCAGGCCGACTCGGCAAGCCGCTTGACCGCGCTCTCGAGGAACCCGTCGAGGTAGCGATCGCAGAACGCTTCGACCGCCTGCGCCGTCGAATCCGCGTCGGTGCCCCAGCAGCTCGCCACCGGGTCCACGAAGTCCAGATCCACCTGCACCGCGAGCACATCCTCCACGACAAACGCCGTCTCCAGCCGGTCCGCCAGATACGCCGCGAGCGCGTTCACCCCCGGGGCCCCGACCGAGATCGTCGGCTGCGCTCGCAGGTCGTCGTTGTTGAGGTACCAGATGTCCGTGCAGACCACCGCCATCGGCTCGACCCAGTCGGAGTCATCGTGGGTCGGGCGTTTCGCCTCCACCCATTCCTGCACGCGTTCACGCAGCGCTTCCGCCAGCGGGCGATCGGCCACCTCCGCCCGAAGGTGCGCTCCCACCACGATGAGCAGCAGCCGGGTCGTCTCGATCTCGTTGGGCGTCGTGGTCATGCAGGCGGATCCTGTGTCGCGTGGCGGGTGCGGGCAGTGTAGCCCACGCGCACGAAAAAGCCCCGCCACGAGGGCGGGGCTGGAAGGAGCATCATGATCGGCTCTTCAGGCCTTGATCACGGGCAGGCGTTGCCGAAGTTCGCGAGAACCGCGTTCAGGTCGGCAAGATCCACCACGCCGTCGTTGTTGGTGTCACCATTGCTGGTGGTCTGACCGAACGACGCCAGCACGATGTTGAGGTCGCCCAGGTCCACGCTGCCGCTGTCGTTGACATCCGCCGGGCAGTCCGGGGTTGTGCCGACGCAGGTGCGGGTGACGATCTGCAGACCGTCGATCGCCGCCTCGACCAGCGAGCCGTCGCCCTCGTCGGCCGCGATGAACCGGAACATGATCGAGTCGGTCAGGCCCACGAAGTCAGACGGATCGAACACATTCTGGAACCAGCCGCCGTTGACCTGTCCGCCACCGGGGCCGACGGTCTCGAGGTTGGTCCAGGTTGCACCGCCGTCATCGGAGATGTCGATCACGAACACATCGGCGTTCGGGCTCGCACCGGCCGAGTTGGAGTACCAGCGCCAGTAGCTGAAGGTCACCTCGCCGGGGCTGTACTCGCTCAGGTCGTACATCGGGCTGAACAGCGTGGTCTGCCCGCCGTCGATGTCGTTCGCGCCGGCGCCGCCGCCGGGGTGCTGACCGGTGACGAAGCAGAACTCGCCGAACAGAGCGCCCTCGGGCTGCGCGCTGGTGCCGACGGGGTTCACCCACTCCCAGATGCCGCTGGTCGCGTCATCGTCGGGAGCACCGATCGCCCAACCCTCGTCGGAGGACAGGTC
Organism: uncultured Phycisphaeraceae bacterium; assembly: GCA_964543335.1. GTDB lineage: Bacteria > Planctomycetota > Phycisphaerae > Phycisphaerales > UBA1924 > JANSXG01. The sequence continues at coordinate 8,397 of CAZIXS010000030.1, forward strand.
GTCGTCGAGCACCACATCGATGCTGCCGACCTCGACCGAGTACGGGTCGGAAGCGCCAGCGCTCGGGATGAGGATCGTGCCGGTCACCGTGCCCTGAGCCGCGAAGTAGAACTCCACATTCTGGCCGCAGGTGCCCGCGGGCAGTTCGGCGCCGTAGGTGAAGCCGGAGATGTTGGGCATGCCCACGACGGTGAAGTCGCCTTCCGAGCCGTTGCGGTAGAACATGCGAACCGAACCGCTGACCACCGACTGACCGCTCGGGATGACATTCACCTGAATCGGAGTCGGCTCGGTCGGGCTGATCAGTTCCGGAACCCCGCCCACCAGGCTCGCGCTCATGCCGATGAGCGAGCCGGAGGTTGCCAGCGAGGCCGGCTGCGAGCCCTCGGTCACATTCGTGCCGCGGATCTCGACGGTCCACACACCGGGCACTGCGTTGGCCACGAAGACCTGCTCGATGTTGTTGACATCGTCTTCCTGGTTCTGCACTGCCGGGCTGTCCGGCGAGGCCGGGTTCAGCGTCCATGGGAAGTGACGCACGCCATTCGGATCGGTCACGACCAAGTCAAGGTTGTTGACCAGAGCGGTGTCGATGTTGGGGATCGCCGGCGCATCGTCCCAGGCCAGCGTGGCCTTGAAGTCAGATCCGGCGTTCACCGTGACCTGGAAGGTCGCCGAGCCACCCTGGCTCACTTCGGTTTCCGTGTAGTTGCGGTTGAGCATCAGGAGCGCCGCGTCCGAAGCCCGGACCGAGCCGTACCCGAACTGGTAGTCCGGTCCGGTGTTGCCCAGGTCCACTGCGGTCTGCGCGAGGATGGCCTTGATCGTCGAGTTCCGCGGGTCATCCGAGCCCGGGCTCAGGTTCCGATGGTGCTCGAGCAGCAGCGCGGTGATGCCGGCCACGGTCGGCGAGGCCATCGAGGTGCCGCAGAGGGTGCTGTAGGCGGAGTCGCTGCTGGAGCTCAGCGAGGTGACGCCGCCATCGCCGCCGCTCTCGCAGCCCGGAGCGGAGATGTCCGGCTTGAGGCGTCCGTCGTCCACCGGGCCCCAGCTCGAGAAGCTGGTCATGCTGTCGTTGTTGGCGTTCAGCGCGCCGACCGTGATGTGGTTCTTGGCCGTCGCGGGAGGAGCGGTCGTGCTGAAGGTGTCGCCGCAGCGCGTGGTCTGCCGCTCGTTGCCGTTCGCCCACACGATCCGGATCGGGCGACCGTCGGTCACGCTGCCGCGCACCGCGGCATCGATCAGCGACGACATCACGCCGTAATCACCGGTGATCTCGCACGGGAACCCGTTGGTCGCGGTGTTCGTGCCGATCGAGTTGTTCGAGACATCCGCCCCGTGGTTGTTGAAGGCGTTGGCGTAGTCGGCCTCGAAGTCACCGGGGTTGGAGTACAGGAAGGTCCCGCCTCCGCTGAACTCGAAGCCGGCCGAGACGATCGTCACATCCGGAGCCATACCCCGGTTCGGACCGCCCGCGCCCACCGTGCCCGCCACATGGGTCGCGTGGTTGGACTGGTTGGAGCCGTCGATGACCGTCGCGCGACCTTCAAAGTCGTTGTGTGTCGGGCGGATGCGACCGCCGTCGTACACGAACGCCGTGATCCCGCTGCCCGAAAGGGCGATCGGGAAGCCGACCAGCTGGTTCACCTGCGTGAGCTGGCGGTTCTGCGTGTTCATCGTCGAGAACTGGGGCAGCGCCACTTCCATCCACAGCACATCGTCGGCACCGGCCATCGCCTCGTACGCCGACAGCGGAGCCTCGACCACGAAGCCGTTCACCGAGCGGATGTTGTCCACAATGAACGCGCCGTAGCTCTCCAACTTCGCGCGACCGGCGTTCCAGTCCGCGTCGCGGTGCAGCAGCACATAGCCCGCCACGATCGGCTCGCCCTCGCTCGCGAACTCGCCCGCTTGCGCCGAGGTGACCTCGCCGGTCACCGCGTACTCGGGGATCTGGCCGTTGACCAGGAGCGGCTGCATCTTCCACTGCGGCTGGACCGCCGTCACCGCGCTGATCGCCACGCCGCTGTTCAGCACCGCCGCCGCGTCGAGCGACCCGGCTTCCAGCGAGGCGAAGTACACGCCGTCGCCCGCGTAGCTCAGCAGCAGCATGCCCGCATCACGCAGCGCCGAGCGCTGCGCGTTCGAGACCGGCTGGTCGAACTGCACCAGCACCCGCTTGGCGTCTTCACGCTCCGCAAGAGCGAGCATGTCCTGGGCCAGTTGGCCCGGCTGCATCATCGCCGCCGGCACACGCACCGGTTCGCCGTTCAGCCAGCGCACATCGGCCGAAGCCGCCTGCCCCGCGAGCAACACCGTCAGGGCCGCGGCGCTCAGCGCCAGCACCTTGCCCGAGTTCTTCGAATCATTGCGGCGAAATCCCATTCTGCTTTGTCCTTTCATACGATCCAGCCGTACGAGCCCCCCGGTTCACCGGCTACCCGTCCGTCTCGTTGATACCGCGTGTGCCCAAATGGACAACGCCGTATGACAAGTGTTCATGCAATGCACACCTCAAACAAGAAGAACTCGGTCGATCTGAGCGGCTTCTTTTGGGGTACATTCGGGATTTCACTGGATTCGAGGTTCTCCGCAGCCCAAAAAACGCGTAGTTCTCACTCGCAGGCACCCCGACACGCCGACCACCCATCCGCTCACCCCCGCACACGACCGCTTCGCCGATAATCCCCTGCAAATCCGCTAGACTGCCCGCCGTTCACCCGCCCACTCACCGCTCACCCCGCTCCCGGAGCCGATATGCCCCCCGTCGTTGGCGTCGTCATGGGGTCCTGGTCCGACTGGGACACGATGAAGCACGCAGTCGAAATGCTCGACCAGCTCGGCGTGGAATCCGAGCACCGCGTCGTTTCCGCCCACCGCACCCCGGCCCTGCTCATGCAGTACGCCACCGAGGCCGAGTCCCGTGGCCTCGAGGTCATCGTTGGCGGTGCCGGCGGCGCCGCCCACCTCCCCGGCATGCTCGCCAGCGCCACCGCACTGCCAGTCCTCGGCGTGCCGGTCCGCACCACCGCCCTCTCCGGCATGGATTCACTGCTCTCCATCGTCCAGATGCCCAAGGGCGTCCCCGTCGGCACCCTCGCCATCGGCCCCGCCGGTGCCGCCAACGCCGGCCTCCTCGCCGCCTCCATCGTCAGCCGGGGCGACGAACCCTGGAGACAGGCCACCCGCGCCAGAATCGCCGCTTTCCGCGAGCAGCAGACCGCCCGCGTTCTCGACAACCCCGACCCCGCCTCACCGCCCGATGCCTGATTCTCCTGCTGAGCTCACTCGCCCCGAGGCGATCATCGCCGTTCTTGGCGCCGGACAACTCGGGCGCATGCTCGCGCTCGCCGGCGTCCCCCTCGGCTTCCGCTTCCGCTTCCTCGACCCCGACGCGCACCCCCCAGCCGCGGCGGTGGGGGAGCACATCCGCGCCCCCTTCGACGACACCGACGCCATCGAAGCGCTCATCGACGGTGCCGACACACTCACCTTCGAGTTCGAGAATGTGCCCGCCCGCGTGGTTGGTTTCATCTCCGAAAACCTCCGAGCCCACGAGGCCCAGCCGCCCGCCCCGCCGGCCCGAGCCCTCGCCGTCGCGCAGGACCGCCTTGAGGAGAAGCGGCTCTTCAACGAACTGCACATCCCCGTCCCCGGCTTCCGCGCCGTCGATACTCGCGCCGATCTCGATGAGGCCATCGCCGAACTGGGCCTGCCGCTGGTCGTCAAAACCCGCCGAGGCGGCTACGACGGCAAAGGCCAGTTCGTCCTGCGCGAACCTGCACAGGTCCAGGCCTGCTGGAACCAACTCTCTCACGCCTGCGAGAGCGGGCGGGGCGGCCTCATCGCCGAGTCCTTCGTCCCCTT
>CAZIXS010000030.1:12273-28113 GCA_964543335.1 uncultured Phycisphaeraceae bacterium
CCCCTTCGTCCGCGAACTCTCCATCGTCGCCGTGCGCGCCCGCGACGGTACCACCGCCTGCTACCCCCTCATCGAAAACCACCACGAAGGCGGCATCCTCCGCAAGAGCATCGCGCCCGCCAAACTGGTCTCTCCAGACCTGCAGAGTCGCGCCGAGACGCACATCCGCAACCTGCTCGACGCGCTCGACTATGTCGGCGTGCTCACCCTGGAACTCTTCGAGGTGCGAGACAGTGGCGAGAGCTGGATCATCGCCAACGAGATGGCCCCGCGCGTCCACAACAGCGCCCACCTCACCATCGAAGCCAGCATCACCAGCCAGTTCGAGAACCACATCCGCGCCATCACCGGCCTGCCGCTCGGTTCCACCGACATGAAGCCCGGCGTGGATCAAGCGGTGATGCTGAACCTCATTGGTCAGGCACCCGCAGTTCGGGACATCCTCGCCGCCGTGCCCGCTGCCCACCCGCACCTCTACGCCAAATCCCCCCGCCGGGGTCGCAAACTGGGCCACATCACCCTCACCAATCCCACCGAGGCCGATCTGGGCACCATCGCCGACCTCATCGCAGCCGCCGACCTCGCCCACGCTCCCACCTGACCCCTCCGGTCGCATCCGCAGCCGAATCGGGCGATACTGCACCGTTCATGTCCAGAAAGTCCCGCAAACGCCGCTCCCACATCTTCTGGGGCTTCGCCCGCGAACTGCTCCACCAGCGATTCGCGCTGGTGCTCGCGCTCGTGTTCGCATTCATCTCCGCGCTCAGCATGGGTGCCGGCGTCGGCGCGCTCGCCGGGGTCATCAACCTCATCAACCCGGAGAAGCTCAAGCCCGGCGAGGTCGCCCCGACCCCGAGCGAGCAGGTCGAGCGAGCGCTCAACAGTCTCCCCGGCGGGATCGACTTGCCTCAGCCCATCCTCGACCTGATCCCGCGCGAGCCCTTCGGCGCCGTCGTGGCCATGGTCGTCGGCCTGTGCATCCTCACCATCATCGGGGCCACCGCCAACTTCATCCACCAGTACTTCTCCATCACCATCTGCACCCGCGCCGTCGCCCGCATCCGCTCGCGAGTCTACGCCCACATCCTCGCGCTCCCGCTCAGCTCTGTCGTCTCCGGAGACTCCGCCGACCGCATCAGCCGCCTCCTCCGCGACACCCAGATGCTCAATGTCGGCTTCATCGCCGTCACCAGCCGCGCCACCGCCCAGATCACCAAAGGCGCGGTGATGCTCCTTGTCGCCATCATCATCGACTGGCGACTCACCCTCGTCACCCTCGCCGTCGGCCCGGTCATCGCCATCATTATCCGCAAGTTCGGCAAGCGCATCATGCGCGGCATCCGCGGCGCCATGCAGGGCCAGGCCCGCCTGCTCGGCAACGCCACCGAAGCCGTGCACGGCTTCCGCGTGGTGAAGGTCTACGGCTCCGAGTCCCACGAACTCGATCGCTTCAATGTCGTCAACGAGCATGTCGTTCGCGAAGAGCTCAAGGCCCGCCTCGCCAAGGCGCTGTCCAGCCCGCTCGTCGAAGCCCTCGCCATCCTGGTCATCGGTGGCCTCATCATCATCGCCGCCAAGGCCATCTACAGTGGTGGACTGACCGTTGGTGAGTTCATCACGGCCCTCGGCGCGCTCGCCATCGCCGGCCAGTCCCTCAAGCCGCTCAACGGCGTCATCCAGGAAGTCCAGGCCGCCGAGGCCTCCGCCGAGCGCGTCAAGGAACTGCTCGATGAACCGATCGAGCGCGACCTGCAACGCGGCACCAAGCCCGTCCCGCGCCACACCCAGACCATCGTCTTCGAGGGCGTCAAGCTCACCTACCCCGGCGCGGAGAACCCCGCCGTCAACGGCCTCGACCTGACCGTGAACTACGGCGAAACCGTCGCCGTCGTCGGCCCCAACGGCTCCGGCAAAACTTCGCTGCTCTCGCTCGTCCCCGCGCTGTACACGCCCACCGAGGGGCGCATCCTGATCGACGGCGTGGACCTCGCCGAGGCCGACCTCGGCTCGCTCCGCGAGCAGATCGCCGTGGTCACGCAGGAAGTCGTGCTCTTCGCCGGCACCATCGCCGAAAACATCGCCTACGCCCGCCCCGGCGCGACGCGCGAGCAGGTCGAAGACGCCGCCCGGCGTGCCCACGCCATGAGTTTCATCAAGGACATGCCCGGCGGGCTCGATGCCGCCGTCGGCGACCGCGGCCTCACCCTCTCCGGCGGCCAACGCCAGCGCATCGCCATCGCCCGCGCCATTCTGCGCGACCCGGCCATCCTCATCATGGACGAGGCGACATCGATGATCGACACGCAGTCCGAGGCCGAGATCACCCAGGCCATCGCCGACTTCGGCTCGGGAAGAACCGTCCTCATCGTCGCCCACCGCCTCGCCACCGTGATGAACGCCGACCGCATCCTGGTCATGGACGCCGGCAAAGCCGTCGACATCGGCACCCATACCGAACTGATGGCGCGCTGCCCGCTGTACGCTGCGCTGGCGAGCCACCAGCTCGTGGCCAACACGTAACCCGCATCGGCGGGTGCCACGGGTTGACCCGAAGGGCAACCCGTGCTCCCTACTCAGTCAATGCTTCGCCGGGGGTGGCATGGCCGCCCTCCTCAGGCGGCTATGCGGCTTTCTCCTTCTCCCCTCGCTCCGTGTGCCATGCTCAAACTCGTTTGAGCATGCGTGCAACCTCACAAACCTCCCGTGAGCGCCCGCGAGATCCTGACCATCGGACCCGGCGCATCGCGTAGCGTCTGCGGTTCCTGCTCCTCCTGCGTCAACGCAACGTCAAAATCCGCATACACCGGCTGCATGATCTCCCAGACCTCACGCACCACACGCTCGTAACTGTCATCCTGTGGTGGCACAGCCGGTCGCGATGCAACCACCACCGCAACGACCCCCAGCACCACCGCAATCAGCGAAAGCACCAACGAAACACGATTGAGCGTCTGCTTCTGTACCGCCATGCGATCCTCCCTGGGTTCCGTCTCATTCATCGACCGCGAAGTGCGATCTGGCCGACATTAACCGGCAGATGCTCAACAAACTCAAACAAGCCCTCGAATCCGCCAAATCCCGAGACGCCGACCGCCTCGCCGCGCTCCTCGCTCAGCTCGACGACCCCATCGCCGCCGAAACCGACTGGTCCGCCGCAGCATCCGGCGGCACAAACTTCCGCACCCACCGCCTCGTGCAACTCTCGCCCGTCCGCGCCGAGTTCCGCCTCGCCTTCGGGGCCATGCTCTTCTGTTGGATCTTCTGCGTGCTCGGACTCGGCGCCATCGGCTTCGGCCTGGCCACGCTGCTCGGCGCGATCCCCAAAGGCCCGCCCTGGTGGCTCATCACACCCATCGGCCTTGTCTTCGCCAGCGTGGGCGTCGGCATGTGGTGGTCCATGGCCCGCCCGCGCGTCTTCGACATGCAGGACCTCTGGTACTGGCGCGGCAAGCGCCCGACAGACCGCGACGCCGTCGAGGCCTGCAAACACGCCGCCCCTCTCGACCGCGTCCACGCCATTCAGATCATCTCCGAACACTGCCGCGGCAACGACTCGTCGTACTACAGCTACGAGGTCAACCTCGTCCTCCATGACGGCTCCCGCGTCAACGTCATCGACCACGGCAGCCTGAAGCACATCCGCAAAGACGCCCAGACCATCGCCGACCTCATCGGCGTCCCCGTCTGGGACGCGACCGCGTGAGGGCTCCACAGGGGGTGGCATGGCCATGCAAAGCATGGCTATGCAGGCTGCAATGGGGTCGCTCGATGTGCCCGCCGCATAGCCATGCTTTGCATGGCCATGCCACCCCAGAGTACCCCTCAACCCCCACAAAATCGGCAAAAGCCCAAGTCGAGTAGAATCAGCCGACTATGTCCCTCCCCAGAATCGCCATCGTCGGCCGACCCAATGTCGGCAAGTCTTCGCTTTTGAACATGCTCGCGAAGGCCAAGGTGTCCATCGTCGACCCCACGCCCGGGGTCACGCGCGATCGGGTGTCGCACATCATCGACCTCGAGGGCCCCCTCAAGACCGAAACCCACAAACTCGTAGAGATCGTCGACACTGGCGGTTACGGCGTCTACACCGCCGAGGGAGCCCGCTACGACGACGCCGGAGCCGATCTCCAGACCCTCACCGGCGAAATCGAGGCCCAGATCGGGGCCGCCGTCGCCACCGCCGACCTCATCCTCTTCGTCGTCGACGCCCAGGCCGGCATCACCACCCTCGACCAGACCATCGCCAAGATGCTCCGCGAACGCCGCCTCGTGAAAGACGAAGCCGGCAAACAGCGCGAGCTGCCCATCCAGATGGTCGCCAACAAGGTCGACGCCAACAACTGGGAGCCCCACGGCCTCGAGGCCGCCGCACTCGGCTTCGGCGAGCCCTGGCTCGTCTCCGCGCTCAACAACTACATGCGCCGCGAGTTCAAGGAAAAACTCTTCGCCGCCCTCCCCGAGCCCCAGCCCGACACCGACGCCGAGCCGGAGATGAAGATCGCCCTCGTCGGCCGTCGCAACGCCGGCAAGAGCAGCTTCGTCAACGCCCTCGCCGGTGAGAACCGGGTCATCGTCTCCGAGATCGCCGGCACCACCCGCGACGCCGTCGATGTCCGCTTCGAAATGGACGGGCGCACCATGGTCGCCATCGACACCGCCGGTGTCCGCAAGCGCTCCAAATTCGCCGACGCCGTCGAGCAGTTCGCCAACATGCGGATGGCCCAGTCCATCGTCCGCGCCGATGTCGTCCTTCTGCTTATCGACGCCACCGAGAAGATCTCCGCCATCGACAAGCGCCTCGGCGCCCAGGTCGCCGAGTCCTTCAAACCCTGCGTCATCGTTGTCAGCAAGTGGGACCTCGCCGAGGGGAAGAAGAACCGCAAGGGCGAGCCGCTCAGCCCCGACGACTACCAGCAGTACATCGAGAAGGAACTCCCCGGCCTCGATACCGCCCCCATCATCTTCACCTCCAGCAAGGACAGGGTCGGTCTCGAACAGGTCGTCGAGGTCGCCTTCGACCTCTTCGACCAGTCCCGCCAGCGACTCTCCACCGGCAAGATCAACAAGATCCTCAAGGAGATCCTCGCCACCCGCGGCCCGTCCTCGCGCCTCGGCACGCAAGCCAAGATCCTCTACGCCACACAGGTCGCCATCACCCCGCCCACCTTCGTCGTCGTCGTCAACAAGCCCGAACTCTTCAAGGGCGAATACGAGCGCTACCTGCTCAACCGCCTGCGCGAGGCCACGCCCTTCGCCGAAGTCCCCGTCCGCCTCTTCTTCCGCGAACGCAAACGCGCCGACATCGAAGACCTGCTCTCGGGTCGCCACAAGCGCAAGATGGACGCCAAACGCGAGGCATCCGGCGAAAAAGCACCCGCCAAGTTCACCGTCGAAGGCATCGACGACGACGAAATCGAGCGTATCCTCGCCGAAGCGGACGACGAGTAATCACCCCGCGTCAGTCACGCCGCGCTGCGCTTCACCGCGTCCGCATCCACCAGATCGCGGCAGGTGCGGAACAGCTCACCCGGGTTGATCGGCTTGGTCATGAACGCATCGCACCCGGCCTTCATGCACTTGGCCCGATCATCGGCCATCGCGTGCGCCGTCAATGCCAGAATCGGCAAGTGGTAACCGAGCTGGCGCAGCCGGCGCGTCGCCGTATACCCGTCCATCACCGGCATCTGCATGTCCATCAGCACCAGGTCAAACGGCTCGTTCGCCTGCTGCACCATCCGCACCGCAACCTCGCCGTTCTCTGCCAACTCGACCGATGCCCCGGCTCGCTTGATGTGGTGCGCAATCAGTCGCTGGTTGTCCGGGCCGTCCTCCACCAGCAGCACACGCAGCCCCTGCAAGGGCGTCTGCGCCTCCGCCTGCTTCGGCTTCGGGCGGCGCGCCACCCGCGCCTTCGCCGTGCGCTTCTCGATCTCCTCCGGGCTGATCAGCACCGGCTCGCTCACGCCCGTGCTGATGCGCACCGTGAACACGCTGCCCACCCGCTCCTTGGATTCCACCGTGATATCGCCGCCCAGCAGCTGCGCCAGCCGCTTGGAGATCCGCAGCCCCAGCCCGGTCCCGCCGAAGCGGCGCGTGTGCGAGGTGTCCGCCTGGCTGAAGGATCGGAACAGGTTCGCCACCTGATCGTCACGGATACCGATGCCCGTATCCCGCACACGGATCACCAGGTCCGGCGCGCCGTCCTCGCGCCTCTCCATCGCGACGCAGACCGTCACCGAACCGATCTCCGTGAACTTGATCGCGTTGCCGATCAGGTTCAGCAGGATCTGCCGCATCCGGATCGGGTCGCTCTTGATCTGCTCGGGGATCGCTGTCTCGTACACGCTGTTGAGCACGATATTCTTGCCCGAGGCACGCACGCTCATGAACTCGATCGCCTGCTCGATGATCTCAACCGGCGAGTACTCCACCGACTCCACCGTCATCTGCCCGGCCTCGATCTTCGAGTTGTCCAGGATGTCGTTGATGATCGCCAGCAGATGCTCGCCGTTGCGTTTGATCGTGTTGATGTGCGTCGTCCGCTGCTCGGCGTCCGCATCCGCCAGCAGGTCCGCAAAGCCCAGGATCGCCGTCATCGGCGTGCGGATCTCGTGGCTCATGTTCGCGAGGAACTCGGTCTTCGCCGCGTTGGCATGCTCCGCAAGCTCTCGCGCCGCCAGCAGCTCGTTCGTCTGCGCCGACAGACGCTCGGCCGTTTGCTGGGCCTGATCCCGCGCCACCTCCATCTGCTCCAGCATCGTCTGGCGCTCGCGCTCGGCCCGCTTCTTGCCCGTGATGTTCTGGAACGACCCGACCAGCCGCACCGCACGGCCATCCTCGAAGACCGCACGCCCGCGCGAGTGCACCCAGATCATGTTCCCCTGATAGGTCCGGAACTGCGTCTCCAGATCGAACTCATCACCCGAAACCAGTGCCTTCTGCACCGCATCGTTGACGATATCGCGGTACTCATCCGGGTAGAAGTCCAGCGCCGCCTCAAGCTTCGGAACATAGTCACGCCCAACCCCGTGGATCCGCCGCGTCTGCTCCGTCCAGCGCAGTTCGTTGGTGCGAAGGTCGAGTTCCCAGCCGCCAACGCCCGAGATTTCGCTGGTCATCTCGAACAGATCGCTGATCCGCTGCAGTTCCTGTCCGGTCTTGCGACGATCGGTGATGTCCTCTTGGACCGCGATGTACTTCGTGACTTTTCCATCGCTGTCGTGGATCGGCTGGATGTCCATCGACACCCAATACGCCTTGCCGTCCTTGGTGTAGTTCAGAATCTCGGTCTGGAAGCCCACACCACGCGCTAGCCGCGACCGGATGAACTCCACCGTCTTCGGATCGGTGCCTTCTCCCTGCAACAGATCCCCTGGCTTGCGCCCGGCGACCTCCGAGGCCGTGAACCCGGTGATCTCCGTGAACGCATCGTTCACCCACTCCACCAGTCCGTTCGCGTCCGTGATGATCACAGCGTTGCTCGTTCGTTCTGCCACCATCGCGAGATTCTGCGACCGCGCCCGCTGCTCGTCGATCTCACGCAGCACACGACCAACCACACCAGCCATCTCGCTGATCTCGCGGCAGACACCACTCTCAAATGCCAGCGGCTCTCCCGTCTCTCCGCTCCGCAGCACCGCATTACGCAACCGTTCGATCGGCCGCACCGCAAAACGCTGAGCCACGATCAGCAGGCCAAGCGTCATCAGCACCACACCAACGATCGACCAGACGATGAGCTCCGCAAGCGCACGGCTCGCCGCCACCTCCACCCAGGAGAGGTCCTGTACAACGATCGCAATCGCTTGATCCTCATTCGCGCCGTACGCACCGCCCGACAGCGGCAGCATGTTCACGCGCAGATTTAAGCCATCCTCACGGTCGGTGAGCCTCTGTGCCTGCCCGGTCTTGGCCGCGCTCTGCGCCACCGCGCCGAAGCGAGCGAACCGCGTTGAGTCAAGATGCCAACCGCTCTCGATCGCGTTGCTGCTGGCCAGCACAAACCCCTTCGAGTCCGCAACCAGGATGCCTTCGATGTGCTCGCGCAAGCCGTACCGCTGCACGATCCGGCGCATCGGTCCGCCCGCCTGTGCTTCCAACAGCGACTCCAGAGTGAACTCTACTTCCTCCGCAAATCGGTCCGCGTTCGATTCGGCCTGGATGCGCTCTTCCGTGTTCCGGTTCGCCTCGTTCAGAAACACCATCGATTCGCGCCCGATCGCAACGAACGCGACCGCAATCAAAAGGATCGCCGACAGACTCAGGCGCAGTGATTTCCGTTCTGGTTGACGCGTCACAGCGAACCCTCCCCCGCCCAAGGACCCGGACTCACACGGATCGAAAGCGGAACTTCCGAACGCAGGTAGCGCGCCGTGCGCACCAGCAGAGCCCCAAAATCTTCCCCAAGAACCTCGCGGTTCAAGCCCGCGTCGCCCGGGCGAACACCCGACCACGCTTCAGCCAGCGCTCCGGCATCCTGTCCCAGCATGTCGCCCACAACCCCGAAGACCTCGTCGGGGCGATCCGAAGCGTCTTCAAGCAATTCAAACCACGCCTCGCGAAACCCAGCGATATCCGCCTCGCGCCCCGAAGCCCGGTCCGATCGAGTGACGAAAGTGTCTACCACGCTGCTCTTGACCTCCGAAGTCCGGTACACCACCCGCCCCCCGATCACCTCGGCAACTTCCGAGAGGTCCGGCTCCCAGAGCACCGCGCCATCGATCAGTCCCTCACGCAGCAGACGGATCGCCGTCGTGTTGGAAACATCCTCCACAACAACATCGCTTTCGCTCATCCCCGCGTGCTCGAGTGCCTCGGCGAGGATCAAACGGTTGATCGCGTTCTGCTTGCTCCCGATCCGCAGTCCCCTCAGATCACGCAGACTGGCAACACCCTTGCGAGCCACGATCCCATCCGTACCGTTCGAGACATTCGTGACCAGAATCACATCCAACGCCGTGCCGTCCGCGTTCGCGATCACCGTCCCCAGACTGCAGAACGCGGCATCCAGGTCGCCGCTCATCAGCGCCCGCGCCACATCGCTCGCCTCGTCAAACCGGATCAGTTCCACATCAAGGCCATGTTTGTCAAAAAGCCCGGCTTCTTCAGCGTAAATGCTCATGTCGTACGCGATCCAGGGTGGAAACCCAACTCTCCACGCACGCGACTCATCCGCACGGCTCTCCACCGGCTTCACCGCCCACGCCACAGCCAGCGTGGCCGCAGCCGCGAGCAGCAGGATGATCTGTCGCCTACCCAGCATGACTTCGATCCCTCTCCATGGACGATGGCGTGCTTGCGCACGCTCCCGTTCTCGAGGTATCGACCACGCCAAAGCAGGGATCAAGCCCAATCACCAACGCGAACGCCCACATGGGAAAAACCCGTACTATGGCGAAGGTCCGCTTCTGATCGAGTTATCAGGACGATCTCACCAAATCCACTCCGCAGAAATGACCACGCCACACCCCATCCACGATCCACGCATCGAGCGTGCCCTCGCCGAGCCCGTCGCCTCCGAGGCCCCTCTTGCCGGCGGGTGCATCGCCGAAGTCCGACTTCTCACCACACCATCCGGACGCCGCGTCGTCGCCAAACTCGGCGGACCCTCGCTTGATCGTGAAGGGGCCATGCTCGCTCACCTCAAGGCGAACTCATCACTCCCCGTGCCCACGGTCCTCCTCGCCGAACCCGACCTGCTGCTCATGGAGCACATCGACCATACCGGCGGCGCGGGCTGGGGCCCACACCTCGCCGATCTCCTCGCCGACCTCCACGCCATCACCTCACCCGACCACCGCTTCGGCTTCGAAGGCCCCACCCTCATTGGGCCGCTCCCCCTCACCAACGACTGGTCCGCCCACTGGCCCTCGTTCTACCGCGACCATCGCTTGCTCCCGCTCATCGCCGAAGCCGAGCGCCGAGCCAACCTCCCCGCACCGCTCGCCGCACGCCTCCGCGATTTCGCAGATCGCCTCGACACCGAACTCGATCACGAACCTCAGCCCTCACTCATACACGGCGATGTTTGGAGCGGCAATGTCCTCGCCAGCGGCCCGCGCGTCGTCGCCCTCATCGACCCTTCGACACAGTACGCGGATGCCGAGTTCGAACTCGCCTTCATCGACCTGTTCTCCACCGGCGGGCGCGAGTTCTTTGACCGCTACCACCAGCGCAAGTCCATCGACCGCGCCTTCTTCGAGCGCCGCATCCACATCTACCAACTCTTCCCGCTGCTGGTCCACGCCGCGCTCTTCGCCGGCGGCTACATCAGCCAGCTCGACGCCACGCTCTCGCGACTCGAGTAGCCGCCATCACTCCGCCGCCTCGTAGATTCGAGCCAGATCCGCCCAGAACCCCGCGTAGGTCTTCTGCACGCACGCCGGATCGTGGATGAACACATTGGGCCGGCGCAGCCCCACCAACGCCAGACTCATCGCCATCCGGTGATCGTCATAAGTATCAAAGTGCACCGGCGCGCAGTCATCCGAGCAGTCCACGCCCCCAGCCGGAGGCGTGATCGTCAGTTCGTCTGCCTTCGTGTCCACGCGGCAGCCGATCTTTGACAGTTCCTTCGCGATCGCCGCAATCCGGTCGGTCTCCTTCACGCGCAGCGTCCGGAGTCCGATGATCCGCGTCGGTCCCTGAGCGAACGCCGCTACCGCCGCCAGCGTCATCGCGGTGTCGGGCATTTGCGAGAGGTCAACTTCCGCCAAGCCCTCGAGCACCTTCGCCCCGGTCACATTCCCCGACCCGCCCGAATACTCGATCGGGCACCCCATCTGGCGCAGCACCATCGGAAACCGCGCATCGTGCTGCAGCGCCGTGAAGTGCATCCCCGGCACGCGGCAGAGCGATCCGGGAAACAGCGCCGCGGCTCCCCACAGATATGTCGCGCCCGAAGCGTCTGGCTCCACCTCGTACTCGAACATCGAATACCCGCCCGGCGCAATCACAATCGTCCGCCCATCCGGCGACACCTCGACCTCCGCCCCGGCCACACCCGCCAGCAGACCCGTCGTCATGTCGATGTACGACCCCGAAGTGATCTCGCCTTCCAGATGGATCGTCAGCCCCTCTTCAAACCACGGCGCCACCATGATCAGCGCCGAGATGAACTGGCTCGACTGCGTTGTCGGGATCGTGATTTCACCGCCTGGCAGCGTTCCCTGCCCGTGCACACAGATCGGCACGAACCCTGGCTCGCCGAGTTCTTCGATGTCCGCTCCAAGCTCGCGCAGCAGCTCGATCAGTTCCCCCAGAGGCCGCTCGCGCATCCGCTCGTTGCCGTCGATGATCACCGGCCCATCCGCCAGCACCGCCGCCGCGGTCAGGAACCGCGTCGCCGTGCCCGCATTGTTCAGAAACAGCTCGCACTCGCCCCGCAGCACGCCCCCCGCGCCGCGCACCACGATGTGCTCGCCCTTCGGGTGCACCTCCGTCGCCACGCCCAGCAAACGCAGAGCCGCGAGCATCCGCTTCGCATCGTCCGCGTCCAGCAGAGGCCGCTTGATCAGCGAATCCCCCTCCGCCAGCGCCGCCAGCAGCAGCGCCCGGTTCGACAGACTCTTCGAGCCCGGCGGCATGATCGCGCACCGGAACTTCGGCGATGCCTTGCCCACCGCCGCCGCCAGCGTCCGCATCGGCAGCGGATCGGGCAGCTTCGCCAGCGGCGTGCGCAGCATGTCCAGATAAGCAGTCGCGTCAGGCATCGTCGTCGGCTTTTCGGAACACCGCCACGATGTCTTCCACCGGGATCGCGAACAACCGGTTGTCCCCCTCGAAGTCCACGGGGATCCCGTGCTTCGGGTTGAACAGCACCCGGTCGTACTGCCGGATCGGGTAGTCGTCATCCCCCGCGACCTGTGCCGAGATCGAAACGATCCGCCCAGTCAGCGTCGGGATCTCGATCTTATCGGGCAGGTGCAGCCCCGCTTTGGTCTGCTTCTTGTCCTCATCCTTGCGCAGCAGGACCCGTGCGCCGATGGGTTCGACGATTTCCAGCGTAGGTTTGGTTTTTCCGGAAGCCATGGGAGACAAGTGTAGCCGCAACCCAGCCGTCGAACCCGCCGTCAGCTCGCGGCACTGGGCAGGATCACGAGCACCGCCAGGTCGTACAGCGCGTGCACCCCGATCACGATCCCCAGCCCCCGCGCCATGTACAGCGCCCCGAAGTACAGTCCCGCCGCGAAGAAGAAGATCAGCTCCGCCCACTGGATCGAGTTCGGCCCGCCCGGCAGCACGCCCACATCGTGGTACACCGCGAACATCGCCGAGGAGATCACCACCGCCGCGATCGTCCCGGTCGAGTTCTTCAGCCCGCCCACATCCACCAGCAGCAGGTGAATCAGCGCGATCGCCACCATCCGGAACAGCAGTTCCTCGTACAGCCCCGCCCCGATCGAGATCGTCGCCCGCGCCCCCAGCGAATGATCGGCGATCGCATCGGGTGTCAACGCCGGCACCAGCGCCGCAGCCGCCCCCGAAACCGTCGTCGGCGCCGCGTCCCCGATCAGCAGCCGGTACAGCAGCTGCCCCAGCACCAGCAGCGGCACCGTCCAGATCAAGGACTCCACCCACATGCCGCCGATCGCCCGCCAGCGGATCTTCCAGGAGTCCTTCGTCAGCACATGCCAGATCAGCAGCACCACAACGATCAGGATCCCCGGCAGGTAGATCGCGTACTCCCCGAACGACTCGAACATCTGGCTGACGATCCGCCTCGCCCGGATGTCCTCCGCCAGCGCCCCCTCCGCACCCGCCAGCCACAACGCCGACCCGATCTCGTAGAACACGATCAACGGCAGCAGGAACACCAGCACATGCAGCGGGCTGCGGCTGCGGGCGAGATAGCCCGCCTTCGGAGGACCGAAGCGGAGCGTCGCGCCCGGATGCTCGTCGCTGTGCGGCTTGGTCATCTCCCATCAGGGTATCGGAGCGAGCACACCCTGTGGCCCGAGATCCACCCGTTGACACCATCTATTCACCTCGATACCTTCCCGCCCAGCATCAAGAGTCCCCGGAAGTCCATTTGGGTCCGGGGCGGCAACCGACCAGTCAGCAGACTGTCACGGTGCCGGGTCAGCCCCGACGTGGGGACCGATGCGGGCGAAACCGTCTTGCGGGATTCGTCAAACGCCGATCGCCATCGTGGCGATCGTCCCCACGCAACGATCCCGCTCCTGATGCCGTGAAAGGATTTTCGCGGCATGTCGCATTTCCCGCCTTCCGCCGACCTCTCGACGCGCTTCCTGCACAGCGCGCCCCGCCCTGCGTCCGGCGATCCCCTCGTCCAGCCCCTCGTGCAGAGCACCACCTTCTGCCAGGGCGGCATGGGCACGGGCGGCCACGCGTACTCGCGCGTCTCCAACCCCACTGTCGATGCCCTCGAAACCGCCCTCGGTTCGCTTGAAGACGCCTCGCCCGCGGTCTCCTTCGCCTCCGGCCTCGCCGCGGAAACCGCTCTCTTCCTCGCTCTCCTCCGCGCCGGCGACCACTGCGTCTGCGGGCGACAGGTCTACGGCGGCACCACCCGACTCCTCAGCCAGATCCTCGAAGGCCTCGGCATCCGCACCACCTTCGTCGATTCCACCAACCCACAGGCCGTTGCGGACGCGATCACTCCGCACACCCGCCTTGTCTTCGTCGAAACCCCGGCCAACCCGACGCTGGATCTCACCGACATCGAGGCCATCTCCCGCATCACGCGCGGCATCCCCCTCGCCGTCGACAACACCTTCCTCACCAGCGCCATCCAGCAGCCGCTCGACCTCGGCGCGGACATCAGCGTCTACTCCACCACGAAGTTCGTCGATGGCCACTCCGCGGCGCTCGGCGGCGCGATCGTCAGCCGAGACCCCGCCCTGCTCGAGCGTGTGCGCTTCATCCGCAAGAGCACCGGAGCGATCCAGTCGCCCCTCAATTCGTGGCTCACGCTGCAAGGCCTCAAAACCCTGCCTCTGCGCATCCAGCGCCAGTCACAGACCGCCGCGTCTCTCGCGCAGTGGCTCGTCCACGAACCCGGTGTCCGCCTCGTCCACCACCCGAGTCTCGCCACCGGCGAGGCCCGACGCATCGCCGAGCGCCAGCACGCCGGCGGCCTGCACGGCGCGGTCGTTACCTTCGAGCTCGATACCGATTCGTACGACATCCATCGCTTCCTGGGCGCGCTCCGCCTCTGCCGCCTCGTCGAACATGTCGGCTCGGTCGAAACCCTCATCACCCACCCCGCGAGCATGACCCACGCCGATGTCCCAGCAGCCCAGCGCGCCGAGGCGGGCATCGCCGACGGACTCCTGCGTATCTCCGTCGGCCTCGAAAACCTTGCCGACATCACCGCCGACCTGCAGCGCGCCTTCGAAGCGTCGCGCTGCACCGTCACCACCCGCCGGAAGGAGGAGTCATGCCCCGTCGCGTGATTGTTCTGAAGTTCGGCGGCTCCGTCCTCGCCAGCCCCGAGTCCCTGTCGCTCGCCGTGCATGAGATCTACCGCTGGCGGCGCGAGGGCTGGTCGGTGCTCGCCGTCGTCTCGGCATTCAGCGGCGAGACCGATGCGCTGCTGCGTGAGGCCATCGAGCGGGGCAGCGGCGCGTGCCGCCATGTCCTCGCCGCGGCGATCGGCCAGGGCGAAACCCGCTCCGCCTCCCAACTCAGCCTCCTGCTGGAGCGCAGCGGCGTGCCCGCGGCCGTCGTCAATCCCGGCGCGATCGGGCTCCGCGCCACCGGCGACCCGCTCGATGCCGACCCGTGCAGCGTGGATACCGACGCGCTGCTGCGTCTGTTCGCCGAAGACCGCGTCGTCGTCTGCCCCGGATTCGTCGCGACCGACGACACCGGGCGCTGGCTGCTGCTCGGGCGAGGCGGCTCCGACCTGACCGCGCTGTACCTCACCGCCGAACTGCGAACTTCGGGCAAGCTCGAAGCGAAGTGCCGCCTGATCAAGGATGTCGACGGCCTCTACGACCGCGACCCGAAGTCCGGGCCGACGCTCCCCGATCGCTACGCGAGCGCCTCGTGGGACGATGCCCTCGCGCGAGACGGCTCGATCATCCAGCACAAGGCCATCGCGTTCGCCAAGTCGCGCGCCCTCGCATTCGAGATGGGCCGCCTCGGCGGCACCCGCCCGACCGTCATCGGCACCGGTCCGCTGACCGTGACCCCGCACGAGCAGTCGCGCCCCGTGCGTGTCGCGCTGCTCGGCCTCGGCGTGGTGGGCTGCGGCGTCTATGAGCATCTCTCGCGCCTCCCCGAAGTCTGCGTCTGCGCGCTGGCTGTTCGCAGCGCCAGCCGCGAACGGGTTATCGCCATTCCGCGCGAGCTGCTGTTCACCGATCCCGTCGTCGCGGCGCACTCCGGTGCGGATATCGTGATCGAAGCGATGGGCGGCACCAGCGACGCGTACCGGGCGGTCAAGGCCGCCTTGAAGAGTGGGGCGCATGTTGTCACCGCCAACAAGGCGCTCATCGCCGAGCGGGGCGAACAACTCCGTGCGCTCGCTGAGGCCAACGGCGTGCGCCTGCTGTGTTCAGCCTCTGTCGGCGGCAGCGTGCCGATCCTCGAGCGCATCGCCGCCCGCCCGAACGAGCGCATCGTGCGCATCCGAGGTGTGCTCAACGGCACATGCAACTTCATTCTTGACCAACTCGCCTCCGGCGAAGACCTTGCCAACTGCATCGCCGAGGCCCAGCGTCTCGGGTATGCCGAGCGAGACCCGACCCGCGACCTCGTCGGGCTCGACGCGGCGGACAAATTGCGCGTCCTCGCCGCAGCGTGCGGCTGGCCCGATCTTCGCGAGCAGGACATCGAGCGCGATCCGATCGACTGCGATACGCCCGGGCTTGT
>CAZIXS010000031.1:0-27062 GCA_964543335.1 uncultured Phycisphaeraceae bacterium
GCGATGATCCCCGGGGTCTACTCCGTGCAGCCCCGTCCGACCGACGGCGGAACGCGTGGCGAAATGACCAACCAGATCAATGTCAACAATGTGGACGGCTCCAACGCCGCTTTCCCCGGCTACATGAACTGGCTCAACTCCGTGGGGCTCAGCGGCGCTGGCGTCATCATCGCCAATGTCGACAGCGGCATCTTCAACGAACACCCCGACCTCGCCAACCGCATGGTCATCTTCAGCGGCGAAAGCGCGGGTGGTGCGGGTTCGCAGCACGGCACGCACACCGCGGGCATCATGGCCGGTGACGGCTCCTCCGGTACGACCGATTCCTTTGGCTTCCTCCGAGGCCTCGGCGTCGCTCCCGGAGCGAATCTCGGCGAGCAGCGCTACAGCGGCATCTTCACCCAGCCCGGCGGCATGCTGAAACTCATGCGCGAGTCCAAGCAGAACGGCGCTTCGCTCTCAGGCAACTCCTGGGGCCCCGCCGGCACGCCGCGCGGCTACGACAACGACACGCTCCAGGTCGATATCGGCGTACGCGACGCCATCGACTCCGAGCCCGGCAATCAGCCGCTCACCTTCGTGCTGTCGTTCATGAACGGCAACGGCGGCACCTCATCCCAGGGCTCGCCCGACGAAGCCAAGAACATCTTCAACATCGGTTCCACGAAGGGACAGAACTCAAACGGCAGCCAGATCCTCGACATCGACGATCTGTCCTCCAACACCGCCCACGGTCCCGCGCTCGATGGTCGCACCATCCCGCACATGGTCGCCCCGGGCTGCCGCGTCGATTCCGCCGCCAGCAGCAGTGGCTACGCCCTGCTCTGCGGCACTTCGATGGCCTCGCCTCATGTCTCCGGTGCGGTCGCGCTCTTCATCGAGTACTACCGCAACCTCGTCAACGATCCCACCGCCGAGCCCAGCCCCGCGCTGATCAAGGCCGCCTTCCTCCCGGTCGCCCGCTCGCTCGCGGGGAACCTCGACGCCGACGGCGGCGTCCTCGGACACCCCTTCGACAGCAAGCAGGGCTGGGGACGCATGGATCTCGAAGCGGTCCTCACCGCCGATCCCATCGGCACCCGCTACTTCGATAACCCGCAGGTCTTCGATGCCACCGGCCAGGAGTGGACCGTCACCGTGTCGGCTCTCGACACCAACCAGCCGATGCGCATGATGCTCGTCTGGACCGATGCCCCGGGCCACGGCCTCGGCGGTTCCACTCCCGCGTGGAACAACGATCTCGACCTCATCGTCGAATCCAACGGCCAGACCTACTTCGGCAACCGCATCGGCAGCAACGGCTTCTCGCAGACCGGCGGCACCCCGGATAACAAGAACAACACCGAGGGTGTGTACCTCCCCGCAGGAACCGCCGCGGCGACCGTCACCGTTCGCGCGTCGAACATCAACTCCGATGGCATCCCCGGTGTCGGCAGCGCCACCGATCAGGACTTTGCCATCGTGATCTACAACGCCGCCGAAGAGCCGGGCTTCGCCATGAGCTCCCCGAACGCAGCGCAGGTCATCTGCGCACCCGCCGACGCCGTCTACACCATCAATGTGGATTCCGTGCTCGGATACACCGATCCGGTCACCCTGTCGGCCTCGGGTGAACCCGCCGGCACCACCGTCTCGTTCTCGAACAACCCGGTCACCCCCGGTTCTTCGACCACGATGACCATCAGCGGTACCGGCCTCGCCGACGGCGGCGTGTACAGCATCCTCGTGACCGGCGACTCCGCAGACATCTCGCGCTCGACCTCGGTCTCGCTCGACCTGTCCTCTGGCGTGCCCGGTATGGCCAGCCTCCTGTCGCCCGCCAACGGCGCGACCGGCGTCTCGCTCGCTCCGAGCTTCGACTGGTCCGATGTCGATCAGGCCGCCGAGTACTCGTTCGAGCTCTCGACCAACCCGTCCTTCACCAATGTCATCGCGACCGCGAGCACCGAAGACTCGCAGTACACCCTCGAAGGCCTCGCCCTCGACTCGCTCACGACCTACTACTGGCGCGTGACCGCGTCCAACGCCTGCGGCGACGGCTCCACCTCGGCCGCCGGTTCCTTCCAGACCCGCGATGTCCCCTCGCTGCTGCTGGTCGATGACGACGACAACAGCCCGAACATGCAGGACTCGTATGTTCAGATGCTCAACCTCATGGGCATCGACTTCGATCTCTGGGACACCAACAACTCCGACAACGAGCCCGACTTCGAGACCCTCGCGGGCTACGAGGTCGTGCTCTGGTTCACCGGTGACGAATTCGGTGGATCATCAGGCCCCGGCCCGGCCGGTGAAGAAGCCCTCGCCGCGTACATCGACGCTGGCGGCTGCCTCCTGCTCACTTCGCAGGATTACCTGTGGGACCGTCTGGGTTCCAGCGGGACCACGCCGAACAACTTCATGTCCGACTACCTCGGCATGGCCGCCCCGATCGATCACGATGAGAGCCAGACCGCGGTCACGGGCTCGTCGATCTTCTCCGGAGTCGGCAACCTCACGCTGACCTACCCCTTCAGCAACTTCTCGGACATCGCAGGTCCCAACGCCCTCGCCACTCTCGCCTTCTCGGGCAACCAGGGCGATGCGGGAACCGTGGTCCTCACCGAGAACTCACTGGTCGTGTTCCTCCCCTGGCCGCTCGAAGCGATCAGCAGCGTGGAAGCCCGTGCCAGCGTCTTCGAGGCCTTCCTCGCCGCCTGCCCCGGTGACACCGAGCCGTGCAACGGTGACGTCACCGGCGACAACAACATCGACCTCGCCGACCTCAACCTCGTGCTGGCGAACTTCGGTTCCGCCACGAGCAACGGCGACGCGACGGGCGATGGCAATGTCGATCTCGCCGACCTGAACCTGGTCCTGGCGAACTTCGGCAGCAGCTGCAACTGATCGCCGTTCAGCAGACCGCAACCCCGCAAGGCCGCTCCCTCGGAGCGGCCTTTTTCATGCGCATCGCAAGTCTTTGATACCCAAGAAAATAGCCAGCCCCTTCGGGCTGGCTGCTCTCTCAATCTTTCTCAGCGACCGTTACCTGAGCGACTGTTCCTCGTACCTCAGAGACCGTTACTCGCAGCCGAAGTTGGCGAGCACGAGGTTCAGGTCGGCAAGGTCCACCGTCCCGCTGCCGTTGGCATCGCCCTGCGGCGTTGAAGATCCGAAGTTGGCGAGCACAAGGTTGAGGTCCGCCAGATTCGTCGCGCCGTCTCCGGTCACATCACCGGCGCAAGTCGGGCCGACCAGAGCCGCGACGGCATCCACATCCGCCTGCGTGATCTCGAGCGCGTTCGCGCCGCCGTCGCCGTCGGCCATGTCCATCTCCAGCATCATCAGCACCTGCTGGAACTGACGGACCTGCCAGCGATACACGGTGACTTCGTAGTCATCGCTGGGGTCGTCCGGAGTGCCGTTGTCGTAGATCTCGGTGTCGGTGTCGTCGAGGGTGGCACCCAGACGCTCGGTGATCAGGTCCAGATCAATCTGGTCCACCGTGCCGTCGAAGTTGAAGTCACCGGTGGGGAACCGCACAACGCCCGGCAGCGGCTGGCCATCGCAGCCGGTGAAATCGAAGCGGAACTGCTGGATCGCGGGGTTGGTTTCGTGGTCGTTGAAGCCGGCAGGGGTGAACTTGAAGCCGGTCAGGTCCAGATCGTCGAACAGCAGACCTCCACCCGGAACCGGCGTGCATCCATCGGACTCGTCCGGGTTGCAGGTTCCGTCGTACTCCGGCCCATTCGGATCGGTCGGGCCCTTGGTGCGCTCATAGTCGAACTCGCGGGTACTGGCGTAGTTCGTCGGAAGGTCGCCGTAGATCCACTCCTCATCGGCGATGCGCGTGAAACGAACCTCGCCATCGTT
Organism: uncultured Phycisphaeraceae bacterium; assembly: GCA_964543335.1. Classification (GTDB taxonomy): domain Bacteria; phylum Planctomycetota; class Phycisphaerae; order Phycisphaerales; family UBA1924; genus JANSXG01. The sequence continues at coordinate 3,853 of CAZIXS010000031.1, forward strand.
ATTGAAGCGGTGCCCCAACTCCGGGTTGTCAAGGTAGAAATTCACGCGCGAGATCAGGTCGGGGTTGAAGCCCGGGGTGTCGGAGATCTCGTGCTGCTCGCGCCGGGTGAACTCCTTGCCGCCGTTATTCGACCAGGCGACCTCATCCACGATCTGGATCGCTTCGACCTGAGTCGGCCCGACAAAGCCCGGGGCCGGCACCTCCGTGCCCCAGTCCAGAACCCCGTCGAAGTTCACATCGACCGAGGTGTCCTTCCAGAAGCTGTATCCTGGCCCGTACACACCCATGCCGTTCTGGACGGAGTAGCCCGGGCGGCGACGCACGAGGACATAGGTCGAGGAGTCATCGTTGGCCAGGTTGCCGACGGTGTCGTTGGGATTCGTGATGTGCAGGGTCGTGAAGAGCCCGCCGTTGAGGAACCGTTTGTTGCTGGGCCCATCGGGTTGGCCGGGATTGAAGTTCGGGTTGGGTTCGAGGAAGCTCGCCACGCCGGTCAGGAAGTCGCGGTCGTTGGCGATCACGAAAAAGCCATCGCATCCGATCGAGTATCCATCGAGGCTGAATGCCTCATCGATCTCAACGTCACCGGGAATCAAGGGGAACGGGGGGTTGAACGAACCATCCACATTGCCGCCCTTGATCGAGGCCACCGCGTAGCCGGTCAGGTCCATGCCGGGCCGGCCGTAGAGCTCGATGTACTCCCAGCGGGTGTCGTTGTTGCCCGAGCTGCCGGGCGGGTTCTCGAAAACCTCGGTGATGACCACCTGCGCGTCAGATGCTCCTGCGCAGGCCATCAGCGCGATCGCGCTGAGCAGAATAGAACCGGATCGTCTCATCTCTCTCTCCTGGTAAGACCGAATCGCGCTGCGAAGGCAACGCGGCTGCAGAATCGCGGCGGAGCGTCCCCGCCGGTGAAATCACATTCAGGGGTTGGTCGGAGGCGCGAGGTGATCGCGCGTGGAAATGATCCCACCGAAGACCTTGCCCTCAAGCTCGACATCGTCGTAGACACGGAACCCGTTGCGGAAGCTGTAGCCGAACTCGCCGTCCGGCCCTCCGTCCGGTCCACCACCCGTATCGCTGAACGAAGCCACATGGCCGTCGGCGAAGCCGAAGTTCGCCACGGTGTTCTCGTTGGACTTGCCGATGATCGATCGTCGCGAACCGTGCGCAGGACCGAAGTCAGAGTAGTCCTGCCGACCCCACTGGCCCGGGTTCGGTTGCGGGCCGTCGGTGAGCGCCTTGGTCAGGTACACCTGCCGACCGCCGATCGATGCCACCTCGTTCAAGTCGCCTCGCGCGGTGGCGAGCATCGGGATCATCGTGGGGCTCACCCGCGCCGCAAACTGTGCGGTCAGGGGGCCTCGCACCCCGCTGGTCCGCTTCGGGTCCAGGCTCAGGTCTCGATAGTCCTTGCACTCGGAATAGGCCGCGTACCAGGCCTGTGTGTAGTTCGTGTTGTACCCCTCGGCGATCAGTTCGTCCCGCTCTTCTTCATTGAATGTGCGGTACGCGTTGTCATTGAGCCGGGGCAGATGCAGGTTCTGCGAGACCTCGCCGATCGCCGTCGGGCAGAGCATCTCGCCCGGCTTGCCGTACTCGCCGTTGACCATGTCGGCAACCCAGCCCTTTTCGTTCAGCGCGCCGTATGCGCTGCGGATGCGGTTGTCGAATGGCCCCGAGCACAGCTCACCGTCCACATCGCTGCCACGCGCCACCTGTGCCAGAACGATCTGGCGGATGTTGTTCTGGCACTGGATGTACTGCGCGGAACGACGCGCCGCGCCCATCGCCGGGAGCAGAATGCCGACGAGCAACGCAATCACCGCGACCACAACCAAAAGTTCAATCAGGGTGAAGCCGGTGCGGCTCACACGATTCGAATTCATCGGCGTCTCCGTGTCTCTCCAGGGATCGGTTCCTGAAGGACAAGGTCGCCGCTCACGCACAAACCCACAATGGCCCAAACGAACGCTTGACCGAATCTTAGCGCAGTGCGCATGAATTGGCCCGATCTTCACATGTCATTGACAATGCGAACCGCAGCGTCTTCAGCCGAAGAAGTGGTCTTCCAGCATCAGGCACAGGCAGTGGTACACCGGCAGATGCTGCTCCTGCACATGCAGCGTACGCGTTGCCGGCACACGCACCGCGTGATCGGCAAGCTCCGCCATTTTCCCGCCGCCGGCTCCGACCAGAGCCAGCGTCCGTGCTCCGCGGGCCGCCGCGGCCTGCATCGCGAGCACCACATTCTTTGAGTTTCCGCTCGTGCTGATCCCGACCAGCACATCCCCCGGTCCGCAGAAGGTCCAGGCGAGTTGGGCGAACTCCATCTCGCCGGCGATGTCGTTCGCGACCGCGGTTCGCAGCGAGACGAACCCGGTCAGCGGCACCGCGCGGATGCCCCGCTGGAGGCGGTCGGCCAGTTCCGGGGCAAGTCCACCCCGCTCGTCATCGGTGAGCGGGCGCCGGGATTCAAAGCCCTTGACCAGTTCGCCCGCCCAGTGCTCCGCGTCCGCCGCGCTTCCCCCGTTGCCACACAGATAGATCGTGCCGCCGCCCGCGATGCAGTCACGCAGCGCCTCGAATGCCCTCAACACCTGATCCCGGATCGGGTGGAGTGAGGGGTGGCGTTCCTCGAGGTCATCCAGGTGCCGGGTCACGGTGGGGGAGGAATCGAGCAACTCACTGTTCCTGATAGGTAATCTGGAGATCCTGGCCGAGCGCGCCTACCATCCTACCCACTCTACCCCTGCCGCCAAGGCGCAGCCGGGCGGGTCGCCACCGCCTGACCGCGCTCGGCGCACCGAAAGGAAACCTTCATCCATGACCGCGACAGCGACCTCGACCCACGAAGCCCTGCTCACCTGCCAGGCCGATAACCTCGTTTTCTACCAGTCCGTCCGCGCCTATCACTGGATGGTCCCGGGTCATGTCTTCTTCACCCTCCATGAGCAGTTCGAGCAGCTCTACAACACGCTCACCACCTCCGGAGACGAGATCGCCGAGCGGCTGCTCACCATCGGAGCCACTCCCGTCCTGACCCTCTCCGACGCGGTCGCGAAGGCCACCGTCGAAGAAGTTCGCCCGGACGACTGGAAGCCCGACCAGATGGTCCAGGGCACCATCGACGGGCTGACCAAACTCCTCGAATCCTTCCACAACGCCGCGAATGTCGCCGACGAAGCCGGAGATCGGGGCACCGTCGCGCTCCTCGAAGACCTGATCCAGCAGTTCGAGAAGCGGCGCTGGATGTTCCAGGCCTACCTCGGCAGCAATCCGGCCGATTGAACGCTGTTCGATCCGTTCAGGCCTCCGGCGGGATCGCCTACAATCCCCCTTGATGCACCGTGCCACCGCCCAACTCGGCCTTGCCGACGATCTGATCCGTGACAAACACGCCTCAGCGCTCGCGGCGAGGATCCGGGGCGAGGTCCGATTCGGCCTCCACGATCGCATGCTCTACGCCACCGACGCCTCGATCTACCAGGTCGAGCCGCTGGGTGTGGTCATTCCCGCCGATGTCGAAGATCTCAGGGCCATCGTCGCCTATTGCGCCGAACACGATCTGCCCATGCTCCCCCGTGGTGGGGGGACCTCCCTCGCCGGGCAGTGCGTGAACCGGGCGGTGGTCATCGATGTGTCCGCGAACTGCCGTGACATCGTCGAGGTGGATCAGGCATCGAGACGCTGCCGCGTCCAGCCGGGCATCACCATCGATGACCTGAACGACGCCATCTCCGCAACCGGTCTATTCGTCGCCCCCGACCCGTCCACCAGCAGGCAAGCCAACATCGGCGGCTGCATCGGCAACAACGCCGCGGGCACCCGCTCCATCAAATACGGCCGTACCAGCGAAAGCATCGAATCCGTCGAGGCGATCCTTGCAAACGGTGCCGCAATCACGCTCGGACCCGGCGATCCGGGGTCGGCCCGCACAGGTGAAGAGCGCCGAATCGCCGAGGGTCTCGTCGAGATCTGCGATCGCCACGCCGAGCTCATCCGCGAGCGTTTCCCCAAAACCAAGCGGCGCAACGCCGGCTACGCCCTCGACATGATCCTCGCCGAGATGGACCTGGCCCGTGAATCCGGTCACGACCCCGTCGATGCGATCAACCTTGCGCCGATCATCTGTGGCGCGGAAGGCACCCTCGGCCTGATCTCCGAAGCCACGCTGACCCTGCACCCGAAGCCGAAGGCCAAGGGCCTCGCGGTCATCGGCTTCGAGAACCTCGACGCCGCCATCGAGTGCGTCGAGTCCATCCTGTCGCTCGATCCCGCGGCGGTTGAACTGCTCGATGACCTCGTCATCTCGCTTGCGCGCACCAACATCGAGTACCGCGATTATGTGCTGCTGATGCCCCAGCCCAAAGCGGGCGAGCTGATGGCGGTGCTCTATGTCGAGTTCTTCGCCGACTCGGACGCCAGCGAGATCGAGCGCAAGTTCGATGCGCTTCAGAATCTTCTCGGCACGCTGCCGCAGGCGGTCAACGCGACGATGTCGCGCTACACCGATCTCGCGCCGATGGAAAAGGCACTCAAGCTCCGCAAGGCCGGCGAACCGTTGCTCCACGCTATCCCCGGCAACCGCAAGCCGCTCGGTTTTGTCGAAGACAACGCGGTGCCGGTCGCGAACCTCGCCGAGTTCGTGCGCCGCTTCCGCGCCATCGTCGAGAGCCACGGCACGCGTGCCGCGTTCTGGGCCCACGCGTCCGTCGGCGTCCTCCATGTCCGTCCGCTGCTCGACCCGCGCGACGCCGAAGACCGCCGGCGCATGGAAGACATCGCCACCTCGGTCGCCGACCTCGCCAAGGAACTCGGGGGCGTCATGTCCGGCGAGCACGGCGATGGACGCGTGAGAGGCCCGCTGCTCGAGCGCTACTTCGGCCCCGAACTCATGGGCGCGTTTCGTGAAGTCAAAGCCCTGTTCGACCCCAAAGGTTTGCTCAACCCCGGAAACATCGTCGATCCGCAGCCCATCGAGACGATCCACGAAAACCTGCGGACGCGTCCCCATGGCGAGAACCTCACCTTCAAACCCGTCAACACCTTCTTCGACTACACCGCCGAGCACGGCTTCGACCACGCCGTGGAACTCTGCAACGGAGCGGGCGTCTGCCGCAAGAAGCAGGGCGGCACCATGTGCCCTTCCTACCGGGGCACGCTCGACGAACGCCACTCCACGCGCGGTCGAGGCAACGCGCTGCGCCTGGCGATCAGCGGGCAGATGGGCACCGAAGGCGACCCGGCCTGGGGCGATGGCGAAACCCTCGAAACATTGAACCTGTGTCTGTCCTGCAAGGCCTGCAAGACCGAGTGCCCCAGCAATGTCGACATCGCGCAGTACAAAGCCGAATACCTCGCCCAATCCTACAAAGCCGCCGGAAAGATCCCGTTGCGAGCGAGAGTCTTCGGCAATGTCCGCACCCTCAACCGCATTGGCTCGGCCTTCGCCCCCATCTCGAACTGGGTCGCGAACTCCAGACTGCATCGCGCCCTCGTGAATCCCGTGCTCGGCCTTGCCAAACAGCGCACGCTCCCGGCGTTCGGCAAGTCGCTGTATGTTGAAATCCGAAACCCCCAGCACGCGATCAACCGCGGGCTCGCACACGACGCTCCAACGGTGCTCCTCTACGCCGACTGCTTCACCACCTACAACGACCCCGAAATCGGCATCGCCGCGGCGAGCGTGCTCAACGCCTTCGGCTATCGCGTCGAACTCCCCAAAGTCGGCTGCTGCGGGCGCGCTCCGGTCTCGACCGGTCTGCTCGACACCGCACGCACCTGCGCATCCTCTGCATCCGATGCGCTCGCCAAGGCCTGGGACAGCGCGACCAACCCCGTCGCCATCCTCGCCTGCGAACCGTCGTGCCTGAGCACCATGACCGATGAGTGGCAGAAGTTCAGCGGTCTGAAAACCGATGCCCTCGCATTCGCCGCGCAGCGTGCCAAGCTCGTCGAGCAGTTCCTCGATGCGAACTGGGACAGCCACCCCTCGAAACCCCAGTTCCATCGTCCCTCCGGCAAAGTCGCGGTGCACGCGCACTGCCACCAGAAGGCCCTCTGGGGGGCTCAGACCACCGCGAACTTCATGAAGCGCATCGCAGGTCCGGATCGCACGGTCGTCCTCGACACTGGCTGCTGCGGCATGGCGGGGTCGTTCGGCTACACCGCTGACCGCTACGACCTCTCTATGAAAATCGGTGAGCTCGATCTGTTCCCCAAGGTGCGAGCGCTCGACACGGACGACACCCTCATCGCCCCCGGCACCTCCTGCCGCCATCAGGTGCACGATGGCACCGGGCGCGATGCGATGCATCCCCTTCAATACGCTGCCCGGATGCTGCGCTCCTGATCTTGACCATTCCTGACTGACTTTGAGAAGAGAGGACCAACCATGACCATCGCCACCGCCAACCCCGCGACCGCGCGGCGGACGATCGATTCCATCAATCCATCGACCGGCGAGGTGGTCGGCAGCGTGCCCGTTGCCTCTCCCGATGAGGTTCGCGCCGCCGTGAAGCGTGCCCGTGCCGCCCAGCCCGGATGGGAAGCGCTCTCGCTCGATGAGCGTGTCGCGGCACTGCTCCCCGCTGGCAAGGCGCTCCTGGACCGAGCCGACGAGCTCGGCGAACTGCTCTGCAAGGAAATGGGCAAGCCGCTCCCCGAAGCCGTCGGAGAGGTCCGCGCCTGCGCCCACAACTGGGAGGCCGAACTCAAGGAAATCGCCGAAGCCCTGAGCCCACAGATCCTCCAAGATGAGAATACCGTGTCCACGGTCTACCGCGATCCGCTCGGCGTGTGCGCTGCGATCACGCCCTGGAACTTCCCGATCCTCATGCCGCACTGGCTGCTGCTGCCCGCGCTCGTGGCCGGCAACACCGTCGTCTTCAAACCCTCCGAAGAGACCCCGCTCATCGGTCAGGCCTACGCCGACGCACTTGCCGCCTGTCTGCCCGAGGATGTGCTGATCACCGTTCACGGCGCAGACGAGCAGGGCAAGGCCCTCGTCGCTGCCGAGGTGGACCTCATCGTGTTCACCGGCTCGCTCGAGGTTGGCAAGAAGATCATGGCCGAAGCAGCGGGGGGGCTGAAGCGCATCCTCCTCGAACTCGGGGGCAAAGACCCGCTGCTCGTCCTCGATGGCGCCGACCTCGACGCCGCCGCAGCGTTCGCCGCCCGAAACGCGTTCCGCAACGCCGGCCAGGTCTGCGTGTCCACCGAGCGCATCTATGTGTCCGACGCACTCCACGATGACTTCGTCGAGAAGCTGCGGGCCGAATCCGCCAAACTCGTCGTCGCCGACGGCATGGCCGAGGGCACCGCGATCGGCCCGATGATCAACGCCCGCCAGCGTGATCATGTCCTCCGCCAGATCGATCAGGCCGCGAAAGACGGTGCGATCGTTGTCGTCGCTGACGGCTCGGGCAGCCCTTCCGGAGGCGGCAACTTCGTCAAACCCACCATCCTCACCGGCGTCACCCACGCCATGGAAGTCGCCATGGAGGAATCCTTCGGCCCCGTGGTCACCGTCACCAGGGTCGCCAGTGACGATGAAGCGGTTACGCTCGCCAACGACACGCCCTACGGCCTCGGTGCCGCCGTCTTCGCCGATCCCGAGCGTGCCAAGCAGGCCGCCCGGCGCATCAAGGCCGGCATGGTCGGGATCAACAAGGGCCTCGGCGGCGCGAGCGGCACGCCCTGGGTCGGTATGAAGCAGTCGGGCATCGGCTTCCACTCCGGCCCCGAAGGCCATCGCCAGTTCGCGCAGATCCGCGTGGTCAGCGAAGCCAAGGGCTGATCGGCCAGACTGACGATTCCAAAAATACAGCGGCGTGGATGGCTCGCATCCACGCCGCTGGTCTGTCTTCGGGGGGCAGAGAACGCCTCAGGCCGCGACCGAGCGAATCTGCTCGATGAACCCTGTCCCTTTCGCGGAGAGTTGGATCCCTCCGCTCGCCGTCTGGCGCAGGTATCCGCGCCGGATCAGCTTGTCTTTCGTCTGCCGCCAATAGTCGCCAAACCCGACCCACAACTGGTAGTCGCCAGCGTGACTCACGCCGGCCTCATACTGCTGCAGGGCCCGGATCAGGTGCTTCCGCTCGTGATCGGTCACATCTCGCCTCCTGTCTGAAACGGTCGCCCGGTGGAACATTCCGGGCTCAACTCGGGTCATCCCGGCTGGTCCGTTCGCGACAGAGGCATGGCGGATGGATGAATAAGGCCGTGTTGGGACTGTCGGTTGCGGACTCATGCCGATATCCAGCGTACACGCCCCGGCACGAATTGCAAGCCTAACCATATTGTTTTCAAATGCTTAGGGAAAATAGCCGGGTCGCTCGCAGACTCCAGCCTGGGGGACCCCGGAATCCGCCTCCGCGCTACGCTAGCATGCCCTTTCTGCCCACAGATTCCCGTGACGCGATGGCAATCGACGCACCTGTTCCCGAACATTCAGAGGACCGATGAGCACCGCACTCCACACGCCGACCACCGAGTTTGAAAAGATTGACCGCTGCGCCGATCTGCCCCATCGCCCGCGCGTCCTCCTCGGAAAGATGGGCCTCGATGGTCATGATCGCGGGGTGAAGGTGATCGCCCGGGCCCTGCGCGACTCCGGTGTCCATGTCATCTACTCCGGTCTCTGGCAGACGCCACGCTCCCTCGCCGTCAGCGCCCGCGACGAAGACGTCGATGTCGTCGCCGCCTCCATGATGTCCAACTCCCACCTCGTCCTCGGCCCACGCCTACTCGATGGCCTCAAGGACATGGGGCGGGGCGACATCCCCGTCCACATGGGCGGCATCCTGCCCCAGGAAGACCTCCCCAAGCTCAAAGAAGCGGGCGTCGCCGCGTGCTTCCCCACCGGCACCGGCCTCAACGATGTGGTCAACGCCACACGATCGGCTGTGAAAGCTCGCCAGCAGCAGCTTTCGGACCACCCGACCGCCCAGCTCGCGCGCGACATCTCGCTGATTCACGATGGCAAGGCCATCCGTCCGGATGCGAAGAAGAGCCGCCCGAAGCGCGTCATCGGCATCACCGGTTCCCCGGGTGCCGGCAAGAGCACGCTCGTCGCCGCCCTCGCCAGCGAGCACGCCCGTCGAGCCGAGAAGAACCCGGATCTCGGACGCGTCGCAGTCGTCGCCTTCGACCCCCAGAGCCCCATCACCAACGGCGCTCTGTTGGGTGACCGCCTTCGCGTGGACTTCAACCGTCTCGAAGAACGCGTCTTCTACCGGTCCCTGGCCATCAGCGGCGAGGACTACACCGCCCTCGATGACATCATCGAACTCATCGGTGGCTGCGACACCGTCGGCGACATGGCCCCCTTCGACACCCTCTTCATTGAGACCGTCGGCGCAGGCCAGAACGAGGTCAAGATCCGCCAGCATGTCGACCACACCGCCGTGGTCCTCGTTCCCGGCATGGGCGACGCGGTGCAGATGGACAAGGCCGGTATCCTCGAGATCGCCGACACCTTCGTCTGCAACAAGGCCGACCATCAGGGCCAGAACGAACTCATGCGCGACCTGCGCGACATCGCCGGCAAGCGCACCGTCGTCGAAACCGTCGCCACCCACGGCCAGGGTATTGCCGAACTCTACGACCGCCTGATGGGCGCCTCGTGAGCGAAGCCGTCTTCCTCCCCGATGCGATCTTTGCCGAAGCCGAGGCGGTCGGACTGCGCCTGCGCGCCTGCGTGCGCGAAGCCATCGAGCGTGCGCTCGGCTCCGTCCCAACCGCCCGCGACCTCTCCATCGCCACGGGCATCGATGGTGTGATCAGCAAGCGCCTGGTCAAACTCCTGCGTGAGGGCCCCGGTATCGCCGTGCTCACTCACGCCCCCAGCGTGGCGAATCTGCGCGACTTCGCCCACACCCTCGAACAGCAGCACGATCTCGGCCCGCTCGAGGTGTTCGCCCTGCGCGACGCCGCTTCAAAGTTCGAGAAACTCATCCAGGCCTTCGGCGGCTCCAAGGGCGAACTCACCAAAGCCCTCCGCACAGCCGAAGACGCAGCGCCGACCGCACCGCTCTCCAGTCACCTGCAGTTCGGCATCCTCGCCGACGCCGTGATCGCCACCGAGCAAGGCGAACCGTTCGCCGCCCTGACCGATCTGAACCCGATGGCCTTTGACCCCGACGACCTCGCCGAGGCCCTCATCGGAGCAGCCGTCGCGGGTCGCGTGATCACATGGTCCGGCACACTCGCCGACGAACTCTTCGCAAGAGACCCCTCCGTCTGGTCCGGTGAAGGTCTGGATTTGCTGGGTCGCCTCTGCCGTGTGGTGTCGCCGAAGCTCAAGGCAGCCGGCGTGCGCTGGCTGATCCGTCCGCACTGTCGCCACACCCTGTGCGACACCCAGCGCACGGTCAGCTTCCTCCGCTCCCAGATCAGCAGCCCCGCTGTCCGGGAGTCCATCGGACTCGCGCTCGACCCGGTCGCCCTGCTCGAATCATCCATGCTCGACGCCAGCAGCGGGGGAGGGGCCACCCCCGGCGACTTCATCGGACGCGCCATCCGAACCCTCGGCCCGGTCAGCGAACTGCTGCTCATCAGCGGCGTCCAGCCCGCGGGCCCCTCCGACCCCGATGACTTCGAATTCGCCCCGCTCCCGCAGCCATGCCCCATCACGGCAGGCCGGATCGCTCCCGCCGACCTGTTCAGCGCCATGCGATCCGTCGCACCGTTCCTCGGGCGTATCGTGCCGCTGGTGGGCGACAGCGCATCCCAGATCACCGCGGTCCGAAACGGTCTCTCCCCGGACGATGCCGCCTGATCGCGATACACTTCCCAGCAACCACCGCCGTTTTCTTCGGAGCCCGTCGACGATGCCCGCAGCCAAGCCCCACAAGCCCAACCTCGATCACCGGACGCTCAAGATCGTCAAAGAGGCCTTCCCCAGCGCCAAGTTCAAGGCCACCGAGTACCGGGGCCAGACCTCGCTGATCGTCGGCAAAGACGACCTCCACGCCGTCATGCAGTTCCTGCGTGACGACAGCCGCTGCGGCTACGACTTCCTCTCTGAATGCTTCGGCATCGACTACCTCAACTACCCCGCCCCACAGCCAGGACGCTTCTGTGTGGTCTACAACCTCGTCAACACCACCACCGCCGACCGCTTCTTCGTGAAGGTCTATGTCGATCCGTCCATCCCCACCGATGGCATCAAGAACGACCCCGCCCTCACCGTTGACAGCGTCTGCGACCTCTGGCCCAGCGCCGAGTGGCCCGAGCGCGAGACCTTCGACATGTTCGGCATCCGCTTCAACAACCACCCGGACATGCGCCGCATCCTGACCTGGGAAGAGTACCCCGGCCACCCCCTCCGCAAGGACTACCCCCTGCGAGGACGCGGCGAGCGCGAGCACTTCAAGGTCATCGACCGCTCCGACGCCTGAGCCCGTTCACCCAGCGCTCACTCCAGTCCGGCGCACCCGCTCCACGCACGCCACAACGATCTCGATCGCCTCGTCGATTTCCGCATCGGTCGTCTCGCGCGACAGGCTGAACCGGATCGATCCGTGCGCCGACACCTCGGGCACACCCATCGCCAGCAGCACCGGCGACGGATCCAGCGAACCCGAAGAGCACGCCGCTCCCGCCGACGCCGCGAGCCCGCGCTCGGAGAACTGCAAAAGCAGCGCCTCCGCCTCGCAACCCGGAAACGCGATGTTCGTCGTGTTCCACAACCGGGAGCCTGATTCGCCCGGCCCGTTCCGATGCGCCCCTTCCACACGCTCCATCAGCGAGTTTTCCAGCCGATCCCGCATCGCCGCGGTCCGCTCGAGCTGCGATGGGTCTCGCAGCCACTGTTCCGCCGTCTCCGCCGCCGCGCCCATTGCCGCGATCGCCGGAACCGGCTCGGTCCCGCCTCGCCGACCCTTTTCTTGCGCCCCGAGAATCTGCGGCTTCAGACGCACCGATCGATCGCAGTACAACGCCCCCGCGCCCTTGATCCCGTGAAACTTATGCCCGCTCAGGCACAGCAGGTCGATGTGCACCGTCTCCTCCGGCGTCGCCAGCGGCTCACCACCGAACGGCGAGTGGGGCAGGTCCAGCGCGACCGGTATCTTGCCGACCCATTGTGTGGCATCGCAGAAAAACAGCACTTTACGATCGCGGCACAACGCCCCAATCTCTCCAACCGGCTGCACGCTCCCGGTCTCGTTGTTCGCCCACTGGATGCTCACCAGACCGATCCGGCCCTCGTGCTCCTTCAGCAGCTTCGCGAAGGCATCGACATCGACCACGCCATCGCGCGTCACCGGCACATGCACCACCTTCGCGTCTACGCCACCCTTATCCGACGGCTCCGCCAGAGCGGTGCAGATATCTCGCACCGCCTCATGCTCGATCGCCGTCGTCAGGATCACCGGCTTGCCGGCGGGGGCCGCGAGCGTCATCACGCCCCGATGCGCAAGATCAATCGCCTCCGTCGCGCTGCTCGTGAAGGTCAGGTCCCGTGGCTTGACCCCCAGCAGCGACGCCACCTGACCGCGCGCCCGCTCGACCATCTGCCGCGCCGCCTGCCCCGCCCGATGCACCGACGACGGGTTGTGCCAGCATTCGCGCATGGCGACTTGCGCCGCTTCGATCGCTTCGTCGCAGGGTCGGGTCGTCGCGTTGTGGTCGAGGTGGATCATCGCCACCAGAGTGTAGCGGTCAGGGCGGTTCGGTCAGCGGTCAGGGCACATCGTGGCCGACATTCCCCTCGCCCTCGGTGAGTGCCCAGTCGTCCTGAAGCTGCCTGGCTCGCTCGCCGAGCATGAGGCGCGTGATGACCTGACGCACCCGCGTGCCCTTGTCATCGACCGCGTGCCCTTCGATGCCCAAAGGAGCCATGATGCCGAAGCCCAGACCCAGATGCAGCAGTGTCCACGCCGTGATCTCCGGCGTGAACGCCTTGGAGACCTGACCCTGCTCCTGCGCCAGTTCCACCTCGTGGGCCACGAACTGGTGCAGCTTGGTGATGTGGTGCTTCAGCGCATCAAGGATCTCCGGATCCTCGATCTCGGTCATCGCCTGCACGATCACGCGGTACACGCCACGCCCCCGCTGGGTGATCATCGGGTTCGCCGCGATCAGGCGGCGCAATCGCTGGGCAGGGTCCTTCGCGTTATGGAGCTGATCCTGCCACAGATCAATCGTCATCTTCCCGGCCTTCTCGATGACCGCGATGAACAGATCCTTTTTCGAAGAAAAATGCCGGTAGATGATCGGTTCGGTCACCCCCGCCGCCTTGGCGAGCTGGGCCGTCGTCGACCCCGAGAACCCCCGCTCCGCGAACAATGCTACCGCCGTGTCGAGGAGTTGCTCGCGTCGTTGGGCGGCCGGCAGGCGGGTCATCGTCGCAAATACCTCGTTGTGGGCAGGAATACTCGTCCGAGAAGGTTAGTATACGCGAACATATCGGCACTCGGGTGCCCACCTCCCCAGTCCACCTCCGGATTTCGACGCGCAAACCGCTCGCTCGTTCAGTCTTTGTCGCTGCCCCGAGGGCGATAGGGCGGGCAAGGGTCGAACCCGCCCGCACACAGCGGCTGGCACCTCCCGATCCGTCTCGCCGTCAACAGGGTCGCCCGGATCGCGTGGTGCGTTCGGTAGCAGTCCAGCGCGTAGTTCGAGCAGGTCGGCTGGAAGCGGCACTGACCTCCGAGGAACGGCGATCCCACCACCTGATACACCCGGATCAGCAGGATGAACGGCAGGTTCAAGACCGCCAGCGGGTGTCGCGGATCGCGTGCCGGTGCGTTCTCGCTCATCCCGGCCTCTCCTCACGCCGCGCCCTCTTGGCCCACTCGGCGTCCAGTTGCAGCACCAGCCTCAGCAGCAGTTCCCGGTACTCGGGCTCCGTCAGCCCCTCATGTGGGCGCACCGCCACGATCAGGTCGTACCCGCGCCCATCCCGCACCGGGATCTCCGCTTGCAGCAGTCGGAACGCCTCCCGCAAACACCGCTTGACCCGGTTTCGGTGCGGAGCATTGCCGACCCGCTTGGGCACCGACAGCCCAAGCCGGTGGTGCCCCAACTCGTTCGGCAACGCGAATACGGTCAGCGCTCCGCTGTGCTTGCGCACCTTCGCGCCGTACACCGCATCGAACTCGCGCTTGTGCCCAAGCCGGTGACGCCTTCGAAAGAACAGGCGTGAAGCGCCATTCGCATCGGGTTGAGGTGGGGAATCGCAGGACATCGATGCTCCAGCATACGCGCAGCGGCCAAGCTTGCCTCTTACCGCTCGGCCAACGCCTGCTGGTACCGGCGCATCAGCCGACCTCGCGTGATCAGCCCGTACACCATCGGTTTGCCGTTGGGTTTGCCCACCGGAGGCCCGACCATCGCCAGCGAGGAGACCTCCGTCTCGCTGAACTTCCGCAGAATGCTGTCCAGCGGCTCATCCGGCTCGATCACCGGCAGATCGGTCCGCACGAGCTCCGCCACCAGCAGGTACGGGATCGCCTCCCGCTCGATCAGCACCATGCGCAGATCCTGAGCGGTCACGAGCCCGACATATTGGTTGTCCGAGTCGATCACAACGAAGTCCACGATCCGGTAGATATCCCGCAGTTCGAACAGGCGCGAGATCGGGTCCGCCGGGCGCACCTCCACATGCGGGATCGGCTGCACATCCCGGGCGGTCAGACGGCGCAGCATCGTCATATCCGCGCGCGTGCCGAACGAGAGTCCGCGCCGAGTCAACTTGAGCGAATAGATCGAGTCATGCATGATCAGCTGGGCAACCACGGTGGCCAGCACCGCCGCCAGCATGATCGGCAGTAACACATACACATCGCGTGTCAGTTCAAACAGGATCAGGATGGCCGTCAATGGGGCGTGCGTTGTCCCGGCAACCACAGCGGCCATCCCCACCAGCGCGTACGCCGCGGGTGAGCCTCCGTCCGGGAGCAAGCCGACACTCGAGAGCAGTTCTCCGAACAGCGCCCCAGCAGCCGCCCCAAGGAACAGCGAGGGTGCAAACACGCCACCCGAACCACCCGAGCCCAGCGTGAGGCAGGTCGCCACAATCTTGCACACCAGCAGCAGCGCCAGCATCAGGATGGAGGTGGAGACAAGCTCGCCTTCCAACAGAGGGTTCGAGACACTCCCGACCTCCCCGGCTGCAGCCGCGCTGTGAGCTCCGGCTTCGATCACATGATCCGGATCGAGATAGGTCCCGGGTTCGAGAAGTGCCTCGATCGTGTCGTAGCCGTTGCCGAAGAAGTTCGGCACCTTCGCGTCGATACCCTGCATACCGGCAAACAGCAGGTACGCGATCCCAAGCACGCCGAGCAGGGCCGCACCGATCACGGGCTTGGCGATCGGATGCACCTTGAGCTCTTCCGCCAAGTCTTCAGACTTGTAGAGCATCTTGATGAACGCCACCGCCACCACGCCGCAGACGAGACCAAGCAGCAGATACGAGGGCAGCTCGGTGTAGGTGAACTGGTACTCCGCGAGTTCCCCCTTGACCGCGAAGATCGCCTTGTTCTCCCCAAACCACGCCTGCGTCGTCGCCGTGGAAATCACCGACGCCACCACGATCGGTGTGAAGGTCTTCAGCGAGAAGTCGCGCAGCAGAATCTCCAGACAGAAGAAAACCCCCGCGATAGGCGCGTTGAACACCGAAGCGATACCAGCGGCAGCTCCGCATCCGAGCAGCGTCGGGACCTGATCCCGATCAATGCGAAGAAATCCTGCAATGCCCGAACCGATCGCCGAACCGATCTGAACGATCGGACCTTCGGCGCCAGCCGAACCACCTGAACCGATCGTCGTGATCGAAGCCAACGCCTTGACGAGCGCAACACGCTTGCGGATCTTGCCGCCGCGCCGGTACACCGCATCGATCACCTCCGGCACGCCGTGGCCCTTGGCTTCCGGTGCGAAGTAGAAAATCAGCAGCGAGGTGATGATCGCGCCAGCAATCGGCGCAAGCGGCAAGAGCCAGATCGGCAGATTACCGACGATCGAGAACACGCCCTCGGCGGTGTGATCTAAGGCAGTTTTGAACCCGATGGCTCCGAAGGCCGTGACGGCTCCGATCGCTGCACCCAAACCGATCAGGTACCAGTCATCGCGAAGGCCAGCCTTGTGCAGCAGGCCAACCATGCGCTTCCACAGTTGGAGATTCGGGGGCTCTTCTGCCATTCTCCACGGCAAGGTATCGCGCGCTCAGACAAAATGCACCCGACAGGGCGTGCTCAGGCTGCGTTTTCGTACTTCGACGGGTCGTCGATCAGCAGTTCTTCCACCTTCGGCACCTCGGGAAGCGGCTTGCCCTTCTCGTCGGTCAGCGGTCGTCCGTCCAATGTCTGGATGACCGGGATCGGGTTCGCGTCCAGCAGATCCTGAAGCTGCTTCTCGTACTTCTTCTGGGCCGCTTCATCCAGATCCGCCCACTTGCCCCGACCGCGGCACTTGGGGAACTTCGAGCAGCCCAGCCAGGGGCCGCGCACCCCGTCCCGGAGGTAGAGCGGTGCCTCACATTTCGGACACGGCAGATCCGTCTCCAGAGGAGGCGGTGAGGGCGCGTTCACGAACCCCTTCTTGTCGATGTTCAGGATCATCCCGCTCTTGCGGGTTTCTTCGTCGGTGTCATCAGGGAAGTAGGTCGTCACGAACGGCCCGAAGCGCCCGGTCTTGCGGATCATCGGGCGACCCGTCTTCGGGCAGCGGATGTTCACATACTCGGCCGGCAGCGGGCGACCCTCACGGTCCACCGGGCAGGCCCAGTTGCAGTCCGGGTAGGTCGAGCAGGAGAGGAAGCGGCCGTTCTTGCCGAAGCGGTACACCGTGTCCGAACCACACTTCTGGCAGCGGTATTCCTTGGGAGCCGGTGTGATCTCGGCTTTCGCGTGCGAGAGCTTGTCGTCCGCTTCGTCGAGGTGCTTCTTGAAACGCCCGTAAAACAGTTCCAGCGTGTCCTGCCAGTTGTGGTGCTCGGTCTCGATCTGGTCGAGCGCCTCTTCCATCTCCCGCGTGTAACTCAGTTCCATGAGATAGGGGAAGGCTTCGACCAGCTTGTCGGTCACGACCTCGCCCAGATCGGTCGCGTAGAAGCTCCGGTCGATCAACTCCACATACTTGCGGTCCTGAATCACCGAGATGATCGACGCATAGGTCGAGGGTCGCCCGATCCCCTCGGATTCGAGCGACTTGATCAGGCCCGCTTCGGTGAACCGAGGCGGCGCGGGCGTGAACTTCTGATCCGGCTCCATGCTGAACGGAGCGAGCGGATCCTTCTCCTTCAGATCCGGCAGTGTCTGGTCATCGCTCGAGGGCAAACCCGAAACCCGCGTGAACCCGTCGAACACCAGCACGCGCCCGCTGGTGCGGAAGGTGCAGGGCGTCTTCGGATCCGTCCCGCCTTCGATGAGCACCGTCGTCGAATTGAACTTCGCCGGCGTCATCTGGCAGGACACGAACCGCTCCCAGATCAGCTTGTAAAGGCGGTACTGGTCGCTCGTCAGCGAGGACTTGATCTTCTCCGGGTGGTAATGCACCGAAGTGGGCCGGATCGCCTCGTGGGCTTCCTGCGCGCCCTTGTTGGAGGAGGAGTAGAAGTTCGGCTTCTCCGGGAGATACGCGTCGCCGTAGTTCTCCTGGATGTACTCCCGAACCTGCGCGATCGCACCGCCCGCGATGAAGGTCGAGTCGGTACGCATATAGGTGATCAGGCCGGTCTCGCCCTCGCCCGGCAGGCTGATGCCCTCGTACAGCTTCTGCGCCGTCTGCATGGTTCGGCGCGCGTTGAAACCGAGAAACGACGAAGCCGACTGCTGCAGCGTTGAAGTGATGAACGGCGCCCGCGGCTTCGAGCTCGTCGGCTTCGTCTCCACCGACTTCACGCGGTACGGCGTGTTCACATCCACCCGCCCTCGCACAGTCCGCTTCACCCGCGCCGGTCCCTTCGCGCTCGTGTCTTCTTCGGTTTCGAACGCGACATCGGTCAAGCCCACCAGCGTGGCCACGGTCTTCACCTGATCCGTCAGATCTTCCGGCGCAGCACCGATCAGAGGGATCCCGCTCGTCGGGTCCTCACCCTCGGCGAGCCGGCCGGTCTGACCGATCGCGAATTTCTCGCCGCCGACTTCGATGAGTTCGGCCCGCAGCCCCCGGTTGTCGCCAAGCCACGCCGTCTGCTGCTTGATCGTCGGGCCCTTCGGGCGACCGGTCCGCTCATCCTTGGTCGGCTTCATGAACTCAGGCCAAGCCTTGGCCAGCTTCGCCGCGTCCTTCGGGTCGAGCGCAAAGCGGCCGGTGACCTCCCAGTACTCGTCCGGGATGTGCTTGCGGATCTCGCGCTCACGCTCCACGATCAGGCGAACCGCCACCGACTGCACTCGTCCGGCAGACAGGCCCCGGGCCACTTTCTTCCACAGCAGCGGCGACACCTGATACCCCACGATGCGGTCCAGGATCCGGCGCGCCTGCTGCGCATCGACCTTATCCATGTCGATGTGCGTCGGGTTCGCGAACGCCTCGGCGATGTCCTTCTTGGTGATCGCGTTGAACACCACCCGCTTGGCATCCTCGGGGGCGATCTTCATGAGCTCCGCAAGGTGCCAGGCAATCGCCTCGCCCTCGCGATCCTTATCCGTCGCGAACCAGATCTCCGAGGCCGACTTCGCCAGCGAGCGCAACTCCGCCACCGTCTTGTTCTTGCCCGCGAGCACCTCGTAGGACGGCTGGAAACGCTTCTCCAGGTCCACACCCGGCACCGGGTTCTTTACGCCCTTCGGGTTCTTCGAGGGCAAATCGCGGATGTGGCCGACCGATGCGCGGACCACGTAGTCGTTACCCAGGTACTTGTTGATCGTCTTCGCCTTTGCCGGCGATTCCACGATCACCAGCTTCTTCCCGCTCGCGTCCCCTCCGCCCGCACTCTTGGCCTTGGAGGTCTTCGCGGTCTTCTTCTTGGTGGTCTTCTTCTTGGCCATGTGCGTCGGTACAAACTCGCCGAAAAGCGGGGGGTGCTGGTATATCCCGGTCAGAACAAGGCAATTCCCGATCCTCACCGTGCGGCCCGGACTTGATCGACCTTGCGCCCGAATGTCAAGCGCGAAGGCCTCAGAAGGTGCAAAGTCACCTCACTCGGCCCCGCAGGCCCCCGGTCTGAAGGCGAATCGCCGACCGACGCGTGCATCCGGCCATTTTCCACTATCCACGGGCGATTAATCCGCTTCACGCAGCCGCTGAAGGACAAACGACGCCCATTCGCCACGATCCAGTTTCTCGGCGTCGATCCAGACCGAGCCGGGGGTCGTCCGCAGCCGACGCAGCCAGGTCCGCTGGTTCTTGGCGAACCGTCGGGTCTCGATTTTTATTCGCTCCACCGCTTCGGACCTCGAACACCGTCGCTCGAAGTAGGGAATTAGTTGCTTATACCCCAGCGACTCCGCCGCTTGAGTCCCAGGCCGCAGCGCCCCCCGGTCGTACAGGGCGTGGGCTTCGCTGATGAGCCCTCGCTCCACCATCTCGCGCACCCGCTCATTGATTCGGCGGGACAGCGCTTCCGCCGGCCAATCGATCCCGACTAGCAGCGCGTCCGTCCGAGGCCCCGCCTGGCTGTCCCATTGGCGCTGGTGCTCGGAGATCGGGATCCCGGTCAGCCGATGGATCTCCAGAGCCCGCACCGTCCGTCGCGCATCGTTGGGGTGGATCCGCCGGGCCGCCGCCGCGTCCACGCGCTCCAGTTCGGCCCGTCGCTCAGCCGGATCCATCGCGCCCAGTTCCGCGCGAAGCACCGGATCCGGGTCCGGTCCCTTGAACAGACCCTCCATCAGCGCCTTGGCGTACAGGTGCGTCCCGCCCACCACGACCGGCACCCGTGACGATGCCTTCATCTGCTCGATCAGGGCTTCCGCCCGGCCGAGCCAGTCATCGACCGTGAACGGCTCGGCTGGTTCCGCCGCCGGGTCCACCAGATCGATCAGGTGGTGGGGGACGCCGCTCATCTCTTCGGTGCTCGGTTTTGCGGTCCCGATGTCCAGCCCGGTGTAGACCTGCATCGAGTCCATCGTCAGGATCTCGGCGCCGCCAACTCCCGGGTCCGCTTCCCGGATCCGTTGCGCCACCTCAACCGCCAGCGCGGATTTCCCGCTCGCCGTCGCACCCACAATCACCGGAAAACGAGGTAGCATCAGAGCGTTTATACCCACCCCAAGCCGCGCTCGCCGCGGCTTGTTCGCTCAGGAGCTCAGCCATGCCCAAGCAGGTCATCGACAACATCGAAGTCGCCGGAAGACGCGTGCTCATGCGCGTCGATTTCAATGTCCCCATGCAGGACGGCCAAATCACCGACGACCGTCGCATCCGCATGGCCCTGCCCTCCATCGAGAGCGTCCTCCAGCGCCGGGGCCGACTCATTCTGATCTCGCACCTCGGCCGCCCCACCGGCGACGGCTATGAGGCCGAGCACTCACTCGAACCCGTCGCCAAGCGCCTGAGCGAACTGCTCGGAGAAAAAGTCCGGGGCGGTGTCGGCTTCCCGAGCCACGACTGCGTCGATGACCTCGCGGCTCAGGCGGTCGATCGCCTGGCCGACTCTGAGTGCCTCCTGCTCGAGAACCTCCGCTTCCACAAGGGCGAAACCAAGGGCGACGAGACCTTCGCCGCCAAGCTCGCCGCCTTCGCCGATGTCTACTGCAACAACGCCTTCGGCACCTGCCACCGCCCGCACGCCTCGATGTACACCGTGCCCAAGCTCATGGGCAGCAAGCCCAAGGTTGCCGGCTCGCTCGTTGAGAAGGAAATCCGCTACCTCTCCGATGCCCTCGCCAAGCCTGCCCGTCCTTTCTGCGTGGTCCTCGGCGGGGCGAAGGTCAGCGACAAACTCCCAACCATCGAGTTTCTGCTCCCCAAAGCGGACACCATCATCATCGGCGGGGCCATGGCCTACACCTTTCTGAAGGCCCAGGGCACCAAGGTTGGCATCAGCCGCGTCGAGGAGGAAATGCTCCCCGAAGCGAAACGGCTCATCGCCGCCGCCAGCGATCAGGGCTGCGACATCCTTCTTCCCACCGACCATGTCTGTTCGACGACCTTCGCCGAGACTACCGGCGACCACAAGACCTTCACCGGCGACATCGCCGACGGCTTCATGGGCCTGGACATCGGTCCGGATACCCGCGAACGCTTCGCCGATGCCCTGCTCAAGAGCCGAACCATCGTCTGGAACGGCCCGATGGGTGTTTTCGAGTGGTCGCTCTTCGCCGTCGGCACCCGCCAGGTTGCCGAGGCCATCGCTCAGGCCACCAACGAGCACAACGCCATCTCCATCGTCGGTGGGGGAGATTCCGCCGCCGCCGCTGAGAAATTCGGCATTGCCGACCAGTTGAGCCATGTCTCTACAGGCGGCGGGGCCAGCCTGGAGATGCTCTCGGGCCACACCTTCGAGAGCGTCGAGGTCCTCGATAACGCTTAATACCTACTTGCGAATAGGCATATATCCCGGTGCGATCCGCCGGCTTCCAAGTCCAACGCCCCATCGGGTCGATATTGCTACCATAGGGCCCATTCTCATTCCCTTTACTGTCCCCGGCTCGGTCGCCTTCCTACTTCACGCTTCGCACAATCTTTACGAGTCCGCGACCCGCCCGCGCTGTTTGTGAGTCCAAGTACCCGTCTACTCGTCAGCGCGTCGAACAGGATTCAAATACGCATGTTCCAAGCTCAACGGACCGAAACCACGCAACGAGTACGCACTCCTGCCTGGATCGATCCCGCACAACTCGAACAACTCGGCGGATACCACCTGGTTCGCCCGCTCCTGCGCGGGTCGTACGGCGAGCGCTGCCTCGCCGAAACCCACGACGGAGCCCGCGTTGTCCTCCACGCCGTCCGGCGCTCGCTTTCCACCCAGGCGAGCGGCTCTGCGAACGGGCGAGAAGGCAAGCGCTTCCTCGAGCTCATCGCCCCCATCCGGGTCCTTGAGCACGCCCACATCCTGCCGATCTCCGACGCGGTCGTTGATCGTGCCGGCTGGCACTGGTTGGTCACGCCGTATGTCGGCGCCTCCGAAGGCCTGCTGACCCTCGATGAACTTCGCCGCGCCAAGCGCGAAAACCGCCTCTCGGTCTACGAAGCCCGCACCGCGGTCCGCCAGATCTTCAGTGCCATCGCCTCCGCACACGCTCGCGGCGTGGTCCACGGCGGGTTCTCCGCGCGGGACCTCCTCGTTGATCGGCACGGTTCGCTCATGTTCGAGCTTTACGGCCTGCGCCGCCGCCTCTCCGGCGACGTCCCCGCTCCAGGCACCCCGGACCACGACGCCCTCGTTCGGGCCGAACTCCGCTCCGCCGTGGAGGTGATCTACGAGTCGCTCACCGGTGGCTCTTCCGCAGGCACTCGTGGCATGGCATCCCGCGTCGTCAAGAAGCTCGACCGCTCCTGGGACCGCTGGTTCGAAGCGGGCCTCGATGAACGCGCCGGCTTCAGTTGCCCCGAGCAAGCGCTATCGATGTTCGAGGGCCAGTCCCTGGTCGAAATGAAACTCGGCCCGTCAGCCCACGCCACGCAGACCAAGCCATTCCGCTGGTGGACCACACAGGGCAACTGACTCGGTGCCCGATCCGTACAGACCGAAGGGCTGCCCATGGGCAGCCCTTTTCGTTTGAGTCGGTCGGTCAGAGTGCAGGTTCAACCGTCGCTCGGGGCAGACTCCGGAGCTTCCGCATCCGGCTCGGCTTCGGTCTTCGTCTCCGACGCGTCATCCGCGTCCGCGACGGTTTCAGCCGTCGGAGGGTCTTGCCCGTCCCCGCCGGTCGGGTCGCCTTCTGGCACGGGGTGCAGCGAGGCCACGCGTTCGCGAAGCGACTCCAGGCGCTCGCGCTGGATTTCGTTGAGCACACTGTCGAACTCGGTCACCAGGCGCGCCAGGACATCCGGCGCGTGCTCCATCGTCTCGATGCGCTCCAGCGTCGACAGCCACGTATCCGTGCCCGCCGGGTTGCCGATGCTGCGGGCCTGCTGCACCGCTTCATCAAGGCGATTGAGCCAGATCAGGCAGGCGATCTCGTCGTTGAGCAGCGAGGAAGTCCGCACCTCTGCCGGCAACCCTCGGATCACACGCAACGCTCCCTGCGCGTTCTTGAGTTGCAGTCTCGTGCGCACCAGCGATTCCAGCAGCAGCCGGCGATCTTCCGTCAGGTATCCGGGCTCCGCGTACTTGGCCAGCTCCTGATCGGTGGCGACCGAAGCGAGC
>CAZIXS010000032.1:0-26806 GCA_964543335.1 uncultured Phycisphaeraceae bacterium
TATGTGCTTGGTGTATATGATGTAGATGATATTGGCGTTCTCGGCCACGACGCCGAGATCGTGGGTGATGAGCATCATGGCCATGTCGCGCTCCTGCTGGAGATCGCGGAGCAGTTCGAGGATCTGCGCCTGGATGGTCACATCGAGGGCGGTGGTCGGTTCGTCGGCCAGCAGCAGCTTGGGTTGACAGGCAAGGGCCATCGCGATCATCACGCGCTGGCGCATGCCGCCGGAGAACTGGTGGGGATACGCCTTGATGCGCTCGCGCGGTTCGGGGATCCCGACATCGTGCATCGCCTGCACGGCGATCTCGACGGCCTCGTTGACCTTCACATGCTGGTGCAGGAGGATCGCCTCGATGATCTGATCACCGATCGTGTAGACCGGGTTCAGCGAGGTCATGGGTTCCTGGAAGATCATGGCGATGTCGTTGCCACGGATCTGGCGCATTTGCTGCTCGGAGAGCGTGAGCAGGTCGATCTCGACGCCTTGCCCGCCCCACATGATGCGTCCGCGATCGAAGCGCCCCGGCGGGCGGGGGACCAGCTGCATGGAACTCATGGCGGTGACCGACTTGCCGCAGCCGGATTCGCCGACGACCGCGAGGGTCTGGCGAGGGTACACCGACATGCGGACCCCATCGACCGCTTGGATGCGTGGTCCGGAGCCGTTGTCGAAGGACACGGCGAGGTTCTCGACCCGCATGAGCGGCTTGGTGGGGTCGAGTTTCGACGCCGCCGGCTTGGACTGAGCTTGTGTGGTGGTCGCTGTCATGGGTCGATTACACGCGGGCCTTCTTGAGTTTCGGATCGATGGCGTCGCGGAGGGCTTCGCCGATCAGGTTGTAGCTGAGCACGGTAAGGAAGATCGCGGCACCGGGGAAGATGGCGAGCCACCAGAAGAACTCGCCGGACTGTCCGGTCGCGGAGGCGAGCAGTTTGCCCCAGGAGGCCTGGTTGTCCGGGCCGAGCCCGAGGTACGAGAGTGTGGCTTCGGCAAGGATCGCCGCGGCGATGGCGAACGACGACTCGACCAAGACCGGGGTGATGCCGTTGGGAAGCATGTGCTTGAACAGGATCGAGCGGAGCGGCAGTCCGGTGGCACGAGCCGACTGCACAAAGTCCATGTTGCGCAGCTTGAGGAACTCGGCGCGGATGAATCGGGCGGCGCCGGTCCAACTGAAGCAGCCGATGATGATCATCATCACATAGATGTTCTTGGGCAAGACGCCCGCCGCGACGATCAGCAGGAAGAGAACCGGGATCGCCATGAAGATTTCGACGAAGCGGTAGAGGACGAGGTCCACCCATCCGCCGAAGTAACCCATGAGTGCACCAACGGTGATGCCGATCAGCAGCGAGATGCCGGTGGAGACCAGGCCGATGGAAATCGACAGGCGGCACGCGTGCAGCAGCTGGCTGAGCATGTCGCGACCCTGGTTGTCGGTGCCGAGGGGGTAGGTCTGACCGGTCAGACCGAGTTCGTCGGCGAGCATGCCCTTGCTAATCCCGGAATCGATCACGCCGAGGTCGCGCCGTGTCGCTTCGGGGTTCTCGGCCTGGAATCGGTCGAGGGCCTCGGCAATGCGGATCTTGTCGGCTTCGGGGAGCGGTTGGCGGTTGAGCACGCGGCGCGCGACCTCGAACCCTTCGGGGCCGATCGGATCGGTGGCGGTCTTTCCGTTCTCGCTCTAGTAGTTCGAGAGGGTGTTGCTGAAGTTGCGCATCAGGGCTTGCGCATCGGTCTGGCCCGGTCCGAGGGTGCGTGCGTTCCGGTCCGGGGGCTGCTGGTTGGGTGACCAGGGGATGATGGTATAGGTCGCCTCTGCGGTGCCGCGGATTTCCTGCTGGATGTAATCGAAGGCGGGGGGGCGGTTGTTCCAGGTCAGCCCGATCACCGAGGCGCACACCGCGGCGGTCACGCTGAGCCAGGCGAGCCGCTTGAGTATGTTCTGGCTGAACGGAACCCAGAGCAGCGCCACGACGCCGATCGACGCAGCGCAGAACAGCACGACGGGCGGGTAGGCGTGGTTCGCGACGCCATTGTCATCGCGCTCGAATTGACGGATCGAGTCCAGGAGACCGAAGAACCAGTCGCCGATCGCGCCGGAGCGGAGCATGGTGATGAGGAGGGTGACGAGCGTGCCGCAGAGCATCGCGACCACCAGCCAGCCCAGACGGCTCGACCGTTTGAAGCCCCCAAGGGGGAGGGCCATGAAGACTGCGCCCACGACGGTCGCGATCAGCAGGAGCCAATCGGCGGGCGTAAGGGCCACGAAGAGCGGGTAACTCACCGTGGTCGAGCCATCGTCGTTGGTGGTGACGAGGCGGATGGGGTGGCCGCTGGCAACGAACGGTGCGAAGACGGCGAAGAAGGCAACGATGCTCAGCCAAGTCAGGCCAACGATCGCGCTGAAACGCCGGATCACCTGGCTCCATGCCTCGGCCCAGAAGCCTCGGGCCTGCTTCACGCCGTGCCCCTGCATCGCCTGAATACCCGTGATGGCATTCGGCTGATCTGGGTTGTTGTTTCCGGCCTGGGGCATAGTGGTCGAGGGCTCCGTGTCAGTGATGAGAGGTTCGTGCGGGCAGGGCTGTGGCGGAGATCAATCGAAGGTGATGCGTGGGTCGGCGAGTGCGTACAGGATGTCTGCGAGCAGCAGCGCCAGGAGGTTCACCGCGCCCACCATGAGGGCATTGGCGAGCAGCAGGTCTCGGTCTCGCTCGTTGATCGCTTCGAGCACGAGACGTCCCATGCCGGGGACCGAGAAGATCTGCTCGACGACGACCGAGCCGGCGAGCATCGCCGGGAAGATCGAAGCGAACATGGTGATCAGAGGCAGCAGCGAGTTGCGGAACACATGGCGGAACACGATGTCGTTGTTGGCGACGCCCTTGGCCTTCGCGGTGCGGACATAGTCGGCGTTGAAGTTGTCGAGCATCGCGGCGCGGGTCTGCTTGGAGAGGATCGCGAAGCCCGTGTACACGAGGCACGCGACCGGCAGGCACAGATGCCACAGCGAGTCGAGCATGTAGCCGCGCTGGAACTGCCCGTCCGGACCGATGGACGGCAGGAACAGCATGCTGTCGGCATCGCTGCTGTGCAGGCCCGCTGCGGGGAAGTGGAGTTCACCGAGGAAGTATTTCTCGCTGGCGAGGTAACCCACCGCGAGCACACCGGCCCACACCACTGGGATCGACCACAGCGCGACATAGAACGCGCCGCTGAGCGTGTCGAACCAACTGCCGCGGTGTGTCGCGGCGAGCAGGCCGGACGGGACCGCGATGAGGTAGATGATCGGGAAGGCAACGAAGTTGAGCAGCAGGGTGACCGGCAGTGCTTCGGCGATGAGCACCCGGACGGGGCGACTCTTGGAGAAGGACATGCCAAGGTCGGGCGGGCCGATGAACACAAAGCCGGGAATGCCCAGCGGGATGCCCGCGATGCTGTAGACCGCATCCTCGAAAGGTCTTTGGGCGTAGGCTTCGGCGAGTTCCTGCCTCGATTCGACCGCAGCGTGGTACGCCGCGATGGCTTCGTTGCCCGCCTGCACGACCAACTGACCGAGCTGGCTGTCGGTATCAAGTTCGTGCCCGCGGAAGAGGTTCTCGCGGAGGTTGCGCTTCTTGTCGATCATGCCGAGCGAGCTGTCGCCCGGCAGGCCTTTGTCGAGCCCGTAGTTCTCAAGAGCGATCTTGAGGCGCTCGAGGGCGGCGATGTAGCTGGCCCGCGCGTTGGTGTAGGTGTTCTTGACTTCGCGGTAGCGCTGGACGCGCTGGGCGGCGACCGACTCGTCGACCTGGTCGGGGCCTTCGGAGATCCGGGGAACATTCGGCTGTTCCCGCAGATCGGATTCCGAGCCGAAATAGCGGCCCATGAACGGTGGCGGATCGAGCGCGGCGGGGGGCGGGATGATCTCGCCACCGACCTCCTGCTGATCGGGTGTGCCGAACTTGACCGGTGAGACCTGTCCCAGCCAGCGGACATACTGCTTGAGGACGGGGTCGTTCAGCCCGTAACGGTCCTCCAGGTAGGCCTGCTGGATGGCGCGGGACTGGCCGGCGTCCGCACCGTCGCCACCGCCGAGCGCCAGGCCAGCGCCGATACCACCCGGCGCGTTGGCGATCAGCATGAACACGAGAAAGGTGATCCCGATGAGTGTGGGGATCATGAAGAACAGGCGTCGGAGGATATAGGTCGTCATTCGACTTTCGATTCCTCAGCGGTCGGTTCCCGCTCTGGTGTTCGCGGCGGATCGGTGCGGTTCGGGGTTGAGCGGTGCCGGTCTCAGTTCATGGGAGCCGCGAAGAACATCTCGTTCCGATCGAGACCGATCGGGTAGGTGTTGACATTGCTGACATCGCGCGAGATGAAGCGGATCCACGGGCTGTTGAGCAGGAAGGTGTAGGGCTGCTCTTCGTGGAAGACTTCGTGCAATTCATGCCAGATCGCCATGCGCTCGGCGTCGTCGAGCGTGGATCGGCCGCGGGTGATGAGTTCGTCGGCTCTGGGGTTGGCCCACTGGATGAAGTTGTCGCCGCGGTTCGGGATGGAACTGGAGTGCCAGAGCTGCTGCGGATCGGATTCCGGAGCGTTCTGTGACCAGGCCATGGTGATGGCATCGAAGTCGCGGTTGTCGAGCGTTTCGGCAAAGATGGCCCAGTCGATCTTGCGGGTGGTGCACACGATGCCGACTTGGGCACACTGCGTGGTCAGGTACGCGGCGACCTTTTCCGAATATGTCGATCCCTGCGAGATCGTGTACTCGAATTCGAAGCGCTTGCCGTCCTTGTAGCGGAAGCCGTCGTCGCGCAGGATCCAGCCGGCCTCGTCGAGCAGACGCCGGGCTTCGGCCATGTCGTAGGGGTGGGGCTCGATCTCCGGGTTGTTCATGGGACCCGACGGGGGGAACGGGCCGGTGGCCACCGCGCCGAGACCTTCACCGAAGTCACGCAGGATGCGTTCGCGATCGAGCAGCAGGGTCATCGCGCGACGGACCCGAGCATCGACGAACGGGGTGGGCTCGCCGTTGCGATTGCCGCAGTTCCAGGCGATGAACCCGAAGCCGGACCGCATGTTGATCCACTGCTCGGCGTAGAAGCGGCTCATGAAGTCAGGATCGTCGGTCTTGTTGCGGTACTGCTCAGCCACGCCACGGATCATGTGGGCATCGCCGTTTTCGAACTCGGTGAGGCGGGCCACGTTGTCCGTGATGGAGTAGAACTTGAGGCGGTCGATGGGAGGACGCGTGCCCCAGTAGTTCTCGTTGCGGACGAGCGTGAGCTGCTGGCCCTGCGTCCACTGGTTGTTGATGTCCAGTCGCTCGAGGCGGTAGGGGCCGGAGCCGATCAGGAGACCGGTCGCTTGGTTGAGCTGAGAGGGCTGGAACTGCTCGTAGAAGTGCTTGGGGACCACGGTCAGGCCGAGGGCCGCCGAGGTGTTCGAGAAGAGCTTGGTGCGGAACCGGAACTCGACGACCCGCTCATCGACGGCGATGACCTCTTCGATGCCGTCGAGGGTCGAGCGGAATCGTGCGGTCTCGTGCTGCGGGTTCATGATGAGTTCGTGGAAGGTCCAGCGAAAGTCCTCGGCGGTGACGGGGACACCGTCGGAGAAGCGGGCACGGGGGTTGATGCGTGCTCTGAGCCACTCACCGTTGGGATCGATCTGCCACGCATCGGCGAGGAGGCCAACGAGTTCGAGGGTCTCCGGGTCGTAGCGAGCGAGCTGTTCGCAGACCGACTCTTCCACGATGCGTCGTCCGTAGACATCGCTGTAGAAGTAGGGCGTGATCTTCGGGAACTGGGCCTCGAAGACCTCGACGAACTCACCGCCGTAAGAGAAGTTCGCCTGCTGCCGGGGATCGCTGACCCAGGTGTAGAGCTCTGGGAACACCACCGGCACACCGGGGCGGGCCCAGGAGGTATCCGGATCGACCTCAACGGGTTCATCGGAGAGCGCGAGGTCGCTGTCGTCTTCCCGCACGCTCAGACCTGACCCGGAATCGCCCAGGCGATCGATCTGGTCGCGGAGCAGGATGACCTCTTCACGCAGCGCGGTCTGCAGTGCCAGACGCTGCTGCTCGCCAAGCCGGATGATTTCGTCTCGCTGCTGGCCCGCGGTGGTGACCAGTCTGGAGTTCTCCGCGACCACATCCTGAAGCAGTTTGAAGTTGCGGTCGTTCTGGCGCATCTGCAGGAACACCATCACGGCGAGGATGAACACCAGCACATAGAGGATGAAGTCCTTGAGACCAAACTTACTCTGCATGACAATGGATCCTCGGGTTCACGGCGGTGTGAAAATTGGTTCTCGATTGTGTTCAGACTACTTGCGGGCACGCTTGGGATCAAACGCCTCACGGAGTCCTTCGCCGACGAAATTCAGGGCGAGGAGCGTGATACCCAGCATCAAGCATGGGAACAGGAGCAACCACCAGCGAGAGCGGATGGTGTTGAGCTCGTTGAGCCCCTGTGCTGCGAGGTTTCCCCAACTGGGCAGAGGGGGCTGCACGCCGATGCCGAGGAACGACAGGAACGACTCCTGCAGCACCGCTTGGGGCACCGTGAGTGTTGCGTAGACGATGATCGGCCCCAGCAGGTTCGGCAGCAGGTGCCAGCGGAACTGCTTGCGGATCGGCGTGCCGATGGAGCGGGCGGCCTCCATGAACGGCTGCGATTTCAGCGACAGCACCTGGCCTCGGATGACGCGCGCCATCGTGAGCCACGAGACACCGCCGATCGCGGCGAGAAGAATCAAGACATCCAGCAGCATCCGAGTGCCGGCGTTCAGCGAGCGGACCTCGAGCCCCTGTTCGGAGGTGGCACGCTCGACCAGTTGGGCGAGCTGCTCCTCGCTGCCGCCGAGCGTGGCCGCGAGTTCGGCTTCGATCGGTTCATAACCCCGGGTGTACTGCTGGACCGCCCGGGCGGCGCGTCGCGCTTCATCACGCGACGGGATATCGTTGTCCTGCAGGGATGCCAGCTCATCGCGAGCCGTTTCGTATTGCATCATCTCGTCGTCGCCCGAGTCGGCCTCGGGAAGCGGCAGTGAAACTCTCAGTTCCGGGTTAGCCGCGATGGATTCGCTCTGCGCGATGCGCTTGGCCTCGACCAACATCCACGAGTAGCGATCGTTGGAAGAACTGACGCGTATCGAGTTGTCGTATCGATCGACGATCGCATCGCCCGCGACCGCGAGCAGAACCACGAGCAGGATGTAGGGCAGGCCGTACAGGATGTCGACGACTCGCATCATAAACGAATCGACGGCCCCGCCGATGTAGCCGGCGAGTGCGCCGTACAGCGTGCCGATGAACACGGAGAGCCCCGCCGCGGCGAGCCCGATACCGATGGAGATGGCGCCACCCGCGAGCGTTCGCACGAAGACATCGCGGCCCTGGTTGTCGGTGCCGAACAGGTGGAAGCTTTTGTGTGATTCGATCTGGTCGGGCGTCGGAGCCGGGACCTCGACATCAGCGGGCAATTCCCCGAGCAGCAGCCCGAGTTGGGTCAGTTGCTCGGCGTTCAGATTCGTCTGGCCCGGGTTTTCAGCGAGGTATGCGTCGACTCGCGACTGGTTCAATTGATCCAGCAGCTGCTGGCGGAGAGCCTGGCGGGCCGCCTCGGTCGCGGCGTATTCGATCTTTTCCAGATCTTCGTCCTGGTGCTTCCACCAGGACGGTGGGAGCAGCGTGGCGTCGAGGTTGCCGGCGTTGTACCGGACCGGTGAACCGAGCCTTGCCGGGATGAGCTCGCCATCCACGACCGCGGCCTGCTGCGGACGCTCCGCCGGTGCAAATGTCCAGGGGGTCGTGCCGAGACTCGCGAGCACGAGGACCGTCAGGACGACCAAACCGATCACTCCGGCGGTCGAGCGCGTGAGTGGGTTGTCCCGTTGGACGCGCGGCGCCGCCATCGCCATCACGGATTCGGGCTGATCGGCGTCCTTGCCTCTGGATTTCCGCCTGCGTCCGGCACGCTCACTCATGCCCAGAGCATACCGGACTCTGCCAGAGAGGTTGAAATCCGGCCTTCAGCGTCGAGGTGGCCCGTCGGGCCGGTCCGTGCCGGGTCGACTAGGGCGGTCCCGCCGCTCGGGTGAGCCGTCGCGCCGAGGGTCGGGGCGACGCTCGCGAATCGCGCGGATCAGATCGGCTTTGCGCTCGGCGATCAGGGTGTCACGGTTCTCCCGGGCTTCGGTGATTTCCCGTCGCTTCGAGGAGGCCTCGGACTCGACTTCGGCCAACTCTGCCTCGAGCACCCCGATCCGCAGGTCGAACTGCTCGCCGATGAGCGATTCAAGTTTCGATTCCGCTTCCTGACGCTCTTCAGGGCTGTCGGCTCTGGCCAGAGACCAGGCGACCCTGCGGATCATCATCTCTGAGCGGGCGAATTTCTGCCTGGCCTCAAAGACCAGAGGGTGGTCGCGGCGCTCGATCATCAACTCGACCAGGCGAGGGCGACGATCACGAAGCAACTTCTGAAGTGCATCGGGATCGCGTTCGCGGATTCGCTCGATCTGTTCCATCCACTCGGGGTAAACCTCGGCGATGAAGGCCTCGATCTGCTGGTCGCTGAACTCCTCCTGCGGCACCGCAGGGTCCCGCTCGCGATCCCCATCCTCGCGGGGACGCTCACCTTCGGGGAAGGCACCGGGTCCTCGTTCGGGAGGCCCGGGGATCCGGAGTTCCTGAAGCGGCTGACCGGCCTCGATCGCCGCCAGCGTGGCCTCAAGACTCGCCTGCTCCGCTCGGATGCGCTCAAGGCGCGCCTCGATCATGCGTCGGGCTCGTTCACGGGCTGCGGATTCCCGTTCGGCTTCTGAAGGCCCCCCGGCGGAGCCATCCGCTGGTCCCGGGCGCCCTGGAGGCGCGGGAGGAGCGGCGATGGCCGCGGAGGCCGGCACCAGAAGGAGCACCGCAGCCAGCAGCGGAGCAATGAAGCGGCTCGGGTTCGACATCAGAGGGATACCTCCGTCTCGGGGCCGTTCAGGAAGTCGTCATCAATCGCCGAGCCCCAGAATGATTCAGTATCGTTCGAGGCAGCAGGGAGGGGTTGGCTGCCGGATGTCCCGGCGGTCTCGAATTCGTACGCGGTCAGCAGAGCATCCAAGGTAAAACCGACCTCGGCCTCCAAATCGGCGAGGGCGATGGACGAACCGTTTCCGGGCGTCTGAGGAGCGGTGGGATGGCCCGGAACCATGGTCACCCATCCGATGCCCGTGGCGATCAGGAAGCAGGCCGCCAGAGCGACCCAGCCATGCCACGAACGCGCGGAAAAAACCGCCGCACCCCCCAAGGGCTTGGGAGCCGGGAGGTGCTGGGCGGAGGCGGCGAAGATCCGGTCTTCAAGCCCGGATGGGGCCGAACCACGCTCCGATTCGCCCAGCGCGTCGAGCCGCTGCGCCAGCCGGCGCTCATCGGGGGTGAGGCCCGCGGCGTGGTGCTGGTAGGAGTGGTGCTTCGAGGGGTCGGTCATGGGGTTCTCCATGGCATTCTTGCGTGCCATCAGGGGCTCAACGATCAGGTTTCCAGGGTATTGCGGAGTTTTTTCAGAGCACGGTGGTGGCGGGCGAGGACAGTCCCGATGGGGGCATCGA
The DNA here is from genome assembly GCA_964543335.1 of uncultured Phycisphaeraceae bacterium. Taxonomy (GTDB): domain Bacteria; phylum Planctomycetota; class Phycisphaerae; order Phycisphaerales; family UBA1924; genus JANSXG01. The sequence continues at coordinate 9,601 of CAZIXS010000032.1, forward strand.
GCACTGCGGCGATCTGCTTGAAGGACATCCCGCCGATGTGGCGCATGTCGATAATTTCGCGATCAGGAGCATCCAAACGGTCCAAAGCATCCCGGAGTTGCTTTTGCATGGGATCTGGCTCCGGGATGCCTGGAGGCAGGTCGGCGGCCGGCATGGCTTGAGCGATGGTCTCCGGGTCGGTCGGTCGGGCCTGACGCTTGGCTCTGCGGGCCTCGTCGCGAACCCGGTTCATCGTGATCCGGAACAGCCAGGGCTCAAAGCTGCCCTGCTCACGGTAGCCGCCGGAATCCGATCCGGGGAGCTTCTGGGCAACGGTGACGAAGACGGACTGCGTGATCTCTTCCGCGAGTTCATCACTGCGGAGATGGGATTTGGCCATGGCGAAGACGCGGCGCGAATAGAGTCCGATAAGCTCACGCCAAGCCTGCTGATCGCCATCGCTGGCCCGGACCAACAGGGACTCCACCGCCGCTTTGTCCGCGCCGGAATCCGATTCCACCGAAGTGCGGCGAGCCGTGCCGTCGTCCATGCCAGCAGTATCCCCTGACCCGGATGGTTCCGCGCGAGTCGGTGGAGGCGAAACCTCGCCGCTCGATCCCGCGGACGAAAGCCCGCGAGCGATGGTGGTGTGCACTGCCATCTCATCGGCACAACGGCGCCCAGGCCGGTGTATTGCCAGTGGTTCGGGGTCGCGAAAGACGATCGTGCTCAATCTTGGTCGTTCGGGAGCCGAAAGTATGCGAACTGTTGACCACACAGAACGCGCTTTGGTATGCTCCGCGACCCGACCGGCCGCGAGCGGCCACGGAGCGGGCAGATAGCTCAGTTGGTAGAGCACGGCATTGAAAATGCCGGTGTCCCCGGTTCAAGTCCGGGTCTGCCCATTTTGGACTTCTAGCAAGTCTCCCAACGGAACCCAACGGACCCCATCAACCACCATAACTCGCCCGTCCTGCGGGATTTGCGGCGAGTCTTGGTGGTTATTGTTTTTGGTTGTGGGATTCTGGGTATCACCCCTGTTTTCTGTTGTGTCCCCGCTACGGTCCCCGGAATAGTCAGAGTTCAAGTCATTTTGGGGACCAACCGCCTTTGCATGGTCCTGCGGCCTCAGCGTCGCGTAGTGCTTCGGGGCGGATTCGGGGCATTGTTTTCTATTGGGTACTCAAACCCGTTTTTCTCGGATAACCCCGTGAGCGTGTGCCGCTTGCCACTGACACCGACGGCGTTTTTGATAGCGCCAGCCGTGTCAGTGTCAGCGGGTAACGATTCGTTCTTGACCACGCCCCCCGATGGTGTCACGCTTCCCGCGTGTCTTGTGTACCCAATAGCACCCAACGGAAGGAAACCATGAAGTCCAACACACTCGCATCGTCAGCGATCGCCCTCGGCCTCTTTGCCGTCGCCGGTTCGCAAGTCTTCAGTTCAATCTCAGACCGTCAGCCCGCGCCGGTTGCCGATGTCCAGCCCGTCGCGTCGGTTGAGCGTGTCGCCATGCAGGAATCCGGCGAGCCGTTCATCGTCTGGTATGACAGCAAGGAATTGGCAGGTGGTGGTGGGACCGGCAACGGCAACTTTGTAATTCTTCGGGCGTGGTCCGACGGGGTGATCGAAGCGCGTTCATACGATGCCGTTCGGGTCTTCAGCAGGAATCAGGGCTGTCTCTCGACATCGCGGCCCGATTGCGTTTCCCCGTGGATTGTCGTGTCTGATCCGAATGAGGGTCGCGCCGCGATCTCCGACGCGAACGCCGACGAAAATGTGAACCTCCAAGACCTGAATCTGCTACTCGCCAACTTCGGCCCGGCTCCCCGGAATGACATCCCTGAGTCGCCTTGTCCGTTTGGGTTGATTCCGGGATGAGAGGGGGCATTGACTTTCTTCGATATGTGAGACAAGAAGCCGGTGACCTCTGGAATGGTACAAGGGGGTGGCAGAAGCGCCAGCGAACGAACGCCCCCCCGGAACCAGCAGGCGTTTGGGGCTGGCTGTACTTTTTACTAGTCGCTTTCGTCGTGTTGGTCACGGGTGTTTTGATTTCACTGCTCGCGATTCCGTATCTGCTTGTAATGGCTGTCTATATGCTTTACTACGCTTTCATTGGCGATGGTCGGCATATTCGCTGATGCCCTATGGCGAGTATCGGTCAGCCCGAATTACAACACCGCCGAGCAGCCCGGTACAGGCCACGCGGCGGCGGTAGGGGGTTCGGGATGCCTCGCGGCTCAGTCAGCCTCAGACGCGGCCTGCGGGCCTGTCTGGATCAATGACAGAATCGCAGCCCGGATCGGCTCGGACAGGTGCGGCCACGCCTCGGCGATGCGTCGAAGATCGCTGTGGCCAAATGTGTCCCCGATTCGGATCCCTCCCTCAGCGGCTTCCAATTCTTCGGTCGCACAAAACGCCCCAGTTGTGGAGGATTCTCGCGACGATGCGCCCAACGCGTTCTGCCGGGTCTGCCCATTCAAAACCCGCCATATGGCGGGTTTTTTCATGCCTCAGGGCTTCAGCGTCACCCGCTGGGCCCAGTGGCGAGCCGAGATCGGGTTCACGATCGTGTCTGCTGTGCCCGCGGGCAGGATCTCGGCGGCATCAAAGGGTTCCTCGCCCCTGTTGATCACGACCACGACACGCTCAGCGTTCAGACGCCGCTCGAAGGCGAAAACATCCGGGTTGCCAGTTTCCAGATGGCCCACGCTGCCGTAGCGGAGCGCGGGTCCGATCCGGTCGTCGTGGCGAAGTTGGAGCCACCGCGTGTAGTCCGCAAGCAGGTCCTCGTCGAAGCGGTCGTCGCTGCTTTCGTAAGGACCACGGTCCGGCCAAGGCATGGGCTTGCGGTTGGTGGGGTCATCGGCGCCCCACATGCCGACCTCGTCGCCGTAGTACACCATCGGGGCACCGGTGTAGGTGGCCTGAATCGCCAGACCCAGCAGCGACAGCGCGTAGGTGCGTTGGTCGGGGCGGACATCGAGGTAATTGGGGCCGTTGTCCTGGGGCCGGTTGCCCTGGTCGTAGGATCGCCCGGGGTTGATGAGCATGGACACGAAGCGGTCGGTGTCGTGGCTGCCAAACAGATTCTGGTGGATCAGGTTGGTTTGCGGCGAATCGTTGAACGCCTGCTTGAGCCGGTTGCCGAGTTCGCGCGATGTCATGCCAGGCTGAACGCCGAGCCAGTCGATGACCGCCATCGCGAAGGGGTAGTGCATCTGCGTATCGAAGTGTTTGCCGGTGAGGTAGGGGTCTGCGGGCTGCCAGATCTCAGCGATGATGACCGCGTCGGGGTTGATGGACTTCACCAGTTCGCGCCAGTCTTCCCAGAAGGGGAGGCCGATGTCCAGCGGCACATCGAGGCGCCAGCCGTCCACGCCGTCGGACGGATCGCCATCGCCGTTCGGGTCCATCCAGCGGCGCGTCACCTCTTCGATGTGCTTCTTGACCGGCGGGATGAGATCACCGGTCGCCGTCTGACGGAACTTCGGGAGCCAGCCGTTGGGGCCGTCCCACGCCTGCCAGGATTCGACGCTGCCGTCGTCGGCGAAGTTCACATAGAACCAGTCGGCGTAGGGTGAGTTTGCGCCTTGCCGAAGAATGTCCTGCCATGCCCAGAAGTTGCGGCCCGTGTGGTTCCACACACCATCGATGACGATGCGGATGTCGCGCTTCCGCGCTTCGGGCAGCAGCACATCCAGGAAGTACCGATCCGCCTCGGTCCACTGCCATGTTGCGGGATTGTCTTGGAAGAGATCCGGGGTGTGCTCCCAGAATGCGGGAACCGAACCGGGTGCGCCGAAATTGTCGTCGATGTGGTGAAACGCGGTGGCGTCGTACTTGTGCATCGAGTCGCCTTCGAACACGGGGTTGAAGTAGATCGCATCGATGCCGAGCGCTTGGATGTAGTCGAGCTTCTCGACCACGCCCTGCAGATCACCGCCGTAGCGCCGGTCCCACACCCAGTGGAACAGGTCGCCACCCTGACGCGTGGGCAGCGGCTCGTCCGCAGTCAGGCCGGCACGGATTCGCCACTGCTCTTCCTCGCCCGGTTGGTTGCGGTACCAGTCCGAGTTCCACGGCATGGCGAAGACGCCCGGGCCGTGCGGGTCGTTTGCCGGGTTTCCGTTACGGAAACGCTCGGCGAATATCTGGTAGTACACCGCACCCTTGGCCCAGTCGGGAAGATCGAGGCGCGGATCGGGCTTGAGCGATGCGGAATACCGCGCCGTGGTGATCCGGGCCGGGAGATCGAAGATCAGGAATTCGTACTCGAATTCCGGTGAGCCGGTCTGCACCCGTGCGCTCCACCGATCAAAGCCCGTGGGATCGTCGCTGCGAAGCATGGGCACGAGGTTGGGAGCGAGGATGCCGTCTTCGGGATCGACGGTGTAGAACACCAATGCGGCCGCACTGGCATCACCGGGCAGCGTGCGAAGACTGACATCTACGAGACCGAGCCCGTCTGAGATCGGGTTGAAATCGAGCACGGACTCCGGATCGAAGCGGATCCCCTCGCGAACGATCGCGCCGGTCTTCGCCGGTGCAAAGTCCGATGGTGTTGGTCCAACGATCAGGCGGCTGCGAGTGGGGGAGAGGCGGGCGCTGTCCTCGCTCGTGTCGGCGATTTCGAGGCCGCCGTTGATGCGAAATCCGTAGCTGAACGCTCCCTCTGGTACGTGCAGAGCACGCTTGAAGACGGTTGTCTGGCCGTGGACCGCCCAAGGCATGAGGTCTCGCGCCTGGTCGGCGCGCAGGACCGAAGCCACCTCGCCAACCAACTCGACACGGAGTGTGTTCAGGTCGCCTTGATGTTCGAAGACCACAAGATTCGGATCCTGGGCATCCGGTGCTTTGCGATCGTCCACTTCGAGCTCAAAGCGCTCGACGGTTTGTGCATCGCCGTCGGTGACGCTGACCTCGACGGTGTAGAGCCCCGCATCGGAGGGGGTGAACGCAAAGCGGTCTGGTGCGGTTCGCTCGAGCGAGGGCGTCTGATCGCTGGGCGTCGAGAGGAACCGGGCCGAGACCTGATCGATGTCGGAGAGCGGGGTGTTGGTGATCGAGGCGGCGAGCAACAGGGTGTGCGTGGTTCCGTTCTGGCGGGAACCGAACCACTCTCCCAGTACGATCGGTCGATCCACCGATGCCACGCTCAATGACCAGGTGCGGTCTTGGGTATTCAGCTCGAAGGCGTAGAAACCGAGACCGGGGACATCCAGAAGGATGTCCTGGCCGGGCTGCTCAAGTGCGCTGGCCCGCTCGGCTGCACCGCCGAAGTGTTGGTCGTTCCAGTCGCCGTTGCGCACGAACTTGAATCGGTAGGACCCCGGTTCGAGAAGGCGTTCGAGACGGAAAATCCACGAGCGGTCGGGGTGCGGCTCCATCCGCCAACCGTCGTCTGATGCGTTCCAGCCGTTGAAGGTGCCGGCGAGGCGCCAGGTGTCGCTCTGCTGCGCGAGCGCGTGGCCGGGGATCGCCCACAGCAGGCACAGGGCGAGGAGGAGGGTCTGGACGACAGGTGGACGGTCATGCATGGCCGTGGGTCATCTCTTGTGGTGTGTCTGAACGGACTGCGATACCGCTGGGTACAGGGTTACTTGACTGCGGAGGTTGAGGCCCGGCGAATGAGCTCGACGGGGATGCGTTCGCTGACCCGCTCGGTGCGTTCTTCACCTCGCGAATCGATCAACTTGATCATCTGACGGCAGGATTCGGCGCCGACTTCGAAGAAATTCATACGCACGGTAGTGAGCGGCGGATCGGAAAGGGCCGCAACCGGGATGTCGTCGCAACCCACCACCGCCACATCCTTGCCCGGTGTGCGCCCTTTCGCGCGCAGGGATTGATAGGCACCCAGTGCCATCTTGTCGTTGGCGCAGAAGATCGCGGTGAGATTCGGGTCCCGCTCGAGCAGCTCATCGCACGCGATCTTTGCGGTCTCGACTTGGAATTCGCCGCCTGCGATCATGGCTTTGCTCAAGCGCACGCCGTGCTGGTCGAGTCGTCTCACAAACGATTCGGTCAGTTCCCGAGTGGTGAGCACCACATCGCTGGGCCCTGAAATGTGGGCGATCCGGGTATGTCCGAGTTCAATCAGGTGATCGGCGGCGGCAACACCAGCCGCGGGGTAGTCGCAGACCACATGGTGGAGGTCCCATTGGGTGAAGTGGTTGTTGACCACCATGAGCGGGCGCTCGGAACCATCGAATTCCTTGAGGAACTTGTGCTCCTCGGTGGCTCCGAGGAAGAAAATCCCGTCCACGGAGCAGTCTTCGAGAAGCTGCATGTACTCGCGCCGCTTGATGTAGTCGCGGCGTGCGACTTCGAGCAGGATTCGAAAGCCTCGAGCGGCTGCCTGCTCGTAGATCCCGGAGATCAGTTCACCGAAGTAGACATCCGCAAAGGCGTTCTGGAGCTGGGGGACGAGAATGGCAAGGGTGTTCGCGCGTCGGTTGGGCAACCCTCGGGCGAGTCGTGAGGGGGTGTAGGCGAGTTTTTCGATCGCTTCGAGCACCCGCTGGCGGGTCGGTTCGGAGATGCGCTGATCATTTTTGTTGATGACCAGGGAGACGGTGGTGAGGGAGACCCCCGACTCTTTGGCAACATCTCGGATATTCGCTCTTTGCTTCGCCATGGGGCCCTCGTCGGCGTCGATGCATGGGCAGGTCGGTAAGGGAATGCCCGACATCGCCGGTAAAACATTTTACTGCATTTATGCCGAGGGTCCAGCCGAATCCAAGCCCGAAATCATGCCTTGCCGAGCCGGTCGGACGGTTTTGGTCAGGCAACGGTTAGTGGAGTCCAGAGAGCCACTTACATTGCCTATTCAGATATGTGTAATAGGTTTGGTGCTGCAAAAAGAATTTGTGCGTTCACGGACCTTCACACTTGAACCGAGTCAATCAACCAGTACACTTGAAGAGTTGGTAAAACATTTTACCTGCTCTTCGCTGAGGTCGGAATTCCAAATCCGGGGTGCGTGACGCACCCAAGGATGCCTTTGAAAAGGACCGGGCTATGACACGCGGATCTCATCGCCTTCTCACCAAAGCCCGTCGCGGCTTCACCCTGATCGAACTCCTCGTGGTCGTCGCGGTCATCGCGCTGCTCATCGGCATCCTCCTGCCGGCACTCGGCAAGGCGCGCGAGTCGGCGTTCCGGGTGCAGTCCTCGAGCAACCTGAAGAACATCCAACTCATCATGCAGGTGTACGCAAATGAATTCAATGGCGTGTACCCGATTGTCACACCGGGTCCTGGCGGCGTGGTAGGCCAGACCAGCCGGATTCTCCCGCCGACCACGCTCTTCACGCGTCAGTCGGATTACGGCGGTTTCGCGGGCTTCTTCAATCTTGATCAGCAGGAGCGTGCGGCGGCCGATGGTTTTGCGACCAATTGGACGCGCGATTACGCCGGTTACCCGGTGTACAGCAACGGCCGCTGGAACGCGGTGGCCTTCAACTCTCCAAATCGCAAGCCACTGCTCCGGAACTACATGGAAGACGGACCCGGCGACTTCGCCGTGCTCCAAAACCCCGCCGATGACAGCGACGGCGACACCGCCGAAGCCGGTGGTGATCCGGCCCGCTGGCCCTTTGCCACGCCGGGCGAAATCAAGGAAGAAAAAGATGTCGTCTGGTACAACATCAGTTACTTCTATGTCGCCGGTCTGAAGAACAACGAAGCAGCCCGCGTCGCCTTCCTTGGCGATGAGACGAACGCCAACGATATCGGCGGCGGCCAGTTCTCCAGCGGCTTCGCTGGCACGCTGCGCTCCAACCTCGCGTTCTTTGGGAACAACCGCGACCGCACCGGTTACCAGCCTCAGGACAATCATGGTTCCGCTGGTGGTAACTTCGCATACACCGACGGCAGCGTGGAATGGATCGGTGGCAAGGACACCGCGCACGATCAGATCTTCGATCAGATCAACCGGCGATACGACGAGGACACGCAGACCGAAAGCCAGCGTCGCAGCAATCAGGTGATGTCAGTCGACTGATCTCTGGCTTGTCCAAACGATTCGAACGCCCCGTCGTGGGGCGTTTTTTCATGCGCTGCGAGCGCTGCCGGACTCAGACATCGCCGCAGACGGCACCGAAGTTGGCGAGGATCAGATTGAGATCGGCGAGGTTGACCTGGCCGTCGCCGTTCGCGTCGGATCGCTGGTCGTTTGTTCCGAAGTTGGCGAGAACCAGGTTCAGATCCGGCAGGCTGACACGCAGGTCGCCGGTGACATCACCCGGACACTCGATGACTTCGGTTGAATTGATGAGCAGGCGTGTGGCGACGGAGGTTTGGCTCGAGGCAAAGAGGTCGGGTTTCCCGTCGCCATCGAAGTCCGCCGCGGCCAAGCGGGAGGGGCGGAAGGGCAAGGAGATCGTCGAGCGGATGTACGATCGGTTTCCGGTGTTCTGGAGCACCGTGATCATCTGCGTGCTGGGGTTGGCGACGATCAAATCGTCGAGGCCGTTGCGGTCCAGATCTGCGGAGACGATCGACTGCGGCGAAGTGCCGGCGAACAGGAAGCCTCCGGCCTGAAAGCTGCGTCCTGCCCCGCCGTAGTAGACCGGAACCGAGGCCGATCCCGTGCTCGCAGTGGCGACATCGAGCCAGCCATCACCGTCCAGGTCTTCCAGCACCAGGCCGACCGGGGAACTGCCGGTCGTGAGCGTGATGGGGGCGGTGCTGAACTGCACAACATTCTCGACCCGCGATCCGTAAAAGATCTGGATCGAGCCCAGGCCGGTGCAGGTCACCGCGAGATCGGGCACGCCGTCCTTGTCGAAGTCAGCAACGCCCACTGTATCGGGCAGTGCGCCGCAGTTGATGCGATCCCCTGCGGCAAACAAGCCGCCTCCTAGGTTCGAGAGCACCGCGATCTTGGCCTCGCCTCGAAGGGGGATGATCAGTTCGGGTTTGTCGTCTCCGGTCAGTTCCGCGAGCGCGGGGGCAAACGGGCTGGCTCCCACGGGAAGGACCGCGCCGAGTTGGAATGCGCCATCGGTGGTCTGCGTCAGGACATGAGCCCGACCGGTGATCGGGGCGGTCGTGAGCAGATCGGCTCGCCCGTCTGCGTTGATGTCTCCGATCACACCGAAGCGGGCCAGTCCTCCGGCGTCAAAGGGTGTGCCGCTGGGTTCCCCGGGGAGAGTCGCGTCGGTCAGCATGGCGGCATCGAGTTCCGGCAGCAGAATGATCAGTCGTCCGTCTCCGAGCAGCACCCGCAGGTCTGAGGCGATCACCGGAAGGGTCGGCCCGGAGACCGATTCCAGGGTGATCTGGGGCAAATCTCGTGCGGCCCAGGTGGATCCCGAGGCGACGAGCAAGAACAAGGCGATGACGCGGTGTCTGGGGCGCATACTCCCAGCGTATACGCAAAAATTGCGCACGTCGGGTATTCGGCGATCCGGATTATGGATTCCTTGCTCTGGCTCCCCGGCATCCAGCAGCAGCGGGATTATCGGATGAAAAAACCCCGCATCGGAGCGGGGTTTGAGCCAAGAGTCCTTGCGGACAGAGTGAAATTACGCGCTCATGGAGGCGAGCATCGCGTTGAGGTCGGCGAGGTTCAGGGTGCCATCCTCGTTCAGATCGAGCTGAGCCACGAAGTTCTCGTCCCCGGTGCTGGCACCAAACGCAGCGGTAAGCTGGTCGATGTGAGACTGGGTGTAGGTTGCCGGCTGGGGCTGTGCGCTGAGGTTCGCCAGCATGGCGTTGAGGTCCTGCAGGCCGATGATGCCGTCACCGTCGAGGTCGAGTGCATCGGAATAGTTCTCGTCGCCGGCTTGCGCACCGAAGGATTCAAGCAGGAGGTCAAGATCTTCCTGTGTGAAACTGGGTTCGGGTTCCTCGATGCCCTGCGGCTGGACCTGCGAGATTTGCGCGAGCATGGCGTTGAGGTCCTGCAGGTTGATGGTGCCGTTGCCATCCAAGTCGAACTGCTCGTTGAAGTCGCTGTCAGCGTTGGTGGAGCCGAAGAGGTTGAGCAGCGAGTCGATGTCGGCTTGGGTGAACTGGATGAAGTCGCCACACGTCTCCGCACCGGTCTCCGACTTGGGTGCATCGGGCGCGTTGCTGCTAGAGAGTTGGGTGTTGAGCAGATTCTTCTGGGTGGCTTCCGGCGAGTATGTGCCAGCGCTTTCCTTGATCGCGAGCGTTTTCTCGAAGCGATCGGCTTGCCGGGTCGTCCCGAAGACCTCCTTGGAAACTACCTTTTCGGAGCGTCCCACAGCCTTCGCGGTTGAGATCAGCAGTTCCTGAGCGGGTGAGGAAGCGGATGAAACTTGCATGGCAGCACCTCTTTACGGGGGTCCGGACGCCGCGTCAGCGCGACGCGGTGTTGGGACTCACGCAATTTGCTTGCCAATCTCCGCTGCGGCTCTGGGAGAGCCCTTTCTGGGGCGAACGAACGGCTCAAGCTCGATCGGCAGGGTTTTCAGCCCGCGGCGAGCCGCCTTCAGCACGGCGTAGTGCAGCGAGTCGTGCATACGGTCGCGCACACTTTGCGTGATGTTGAGCTCGTATTGCGCCATGGTGCGCAAGGACCATGCCCACGCGTGGTACTCCTCGAGGCAGCGGGGGCGGTAGGTTTTGAAACCGATCGCGTGGTGGCCGATTTCGTGGCAGAACACCGCGGCTGACATCGGGCCCTTGGGGCGAGGCGACTCGATCAGGCGGCTGACTGTTCCATCGCGGTAATGCACTTCCCAGGCGACTCCGGACATGGAGCTCCGCCATTTGCGCACCCGAACGCCATACTGCGCGAGCAGTTCTCGCTCCATGGCGAGGTACTTGTGCTGCATGCTGCCCGGCTTGGGTGTTCTGGAGGACGATGGTCTGGATCGCGATAGATTCGGGGTAGGAATCGGCTCGACGGCTGGGGTTTTGGTTTTCCAGCGCGAAGGGAGCAGGCTCCAGAGATCAAGCTGGCGGGAACCAGGCATGGCTAGCGTGCCTCGGCGGTCTGGAACGGCAGGAGCTTTTCGCCTTGCTCGATGCACGCGCCGTTGGCGAAGGCCTCGTAGCTCATCGACTTCTTGCCGGGGGGCTGCACTTCGATCAGTTGAAGAAGGCTGTGGCCAGCGCAGGCGATCAGGCCTTGCCGTGCATCTTCGAAACTGCCCGGAGCCCGGCTTGCTGTGCCGCTCACGACTTGGGCTCGATGGAGCTTCAGGGGCTGCTCTCGGAAGCCAACGGTGACTCCGGGCCACGGATTGAGGCCGTGGATCAGTCGCCGGGCCTGCTCGGCGTCGATGGCGCTGAGGTCGATGTAGCCTGTGGCTTTGTGGAGCTTGCCTGCGAGGGTCACGTTGGCTTCGTCCTGGATCTGGGGCGTGAGCCGGTCCGTGGCATAGTCGGAGAGCACTTGAGCCACCAGATCCGGTCCGTCTTCGGAGAGCTTGTCGTGCAGTTCGCCGGTGCTGATCGCCGGGTCGATCGGCCGTTCGGACTGCCCCAGCACGAGCCCCGCATCCATCCGGTTTGCGAGGGTGATGACGGAGTTTCCGGTGATGCGGTCGCCGGCGAGGATCGCGTGGTTGATCGGCGCTGCGCCTCTCCAGCGTGGGAGCAGCGAAGCGTGCAGGTTGATGGCGAATCGGTCGGCGAGCAACGGAGGGGATAACTTCTGGCCGAAGGCGATCACCACCCAAGCGCCGCGCTTCTGGTCCTCGGTGCCCACTTCGAAGTTGCGAACACGCTCGAGGATCTGTGGATCGTTCACATTCTCCGGCTTGATGAGTTCAGCGTCGGGCAGGTGCTCGGCGGCCCACTGACCGATCGGAGTCGGCGTTGGCACCTGCTTGCGTCCGGCTGGTTTGTCTGGCTGTGTGACCACCGCCAGAACATGGTGCTGAGCCGCCAGACGCTGGAGCGTGGGCAAACCGAATCCCCCGGAACCGAAGAAGACGATTCTGAGCCGATCCCCATGCTCGGGACGCCGGGCGTCTGCCATGATCAGTTGACCACTCGGGCGGATTGTTCAAGGGATTGCAAGGAAGACTTGATCTTGCGGCGCGTCGTCAGGTCGAATTTGTCGATCATCAGCACGCCTTCCAGATGGTCGAATTCGTGCTGGAGGCAGCGGGCCAGCAGGCCGTCTGCCTCATGCGTGAATTCGCGGCCATCCAGATCCAGCGCGGTCACAGTGCAGATGGAGGGCCTGCGGACTTCCCCAGTGACCCTTGGGATGCTCAGGCAGCCCTCTTCGTAGGAGACAAGGTCGCGGCTGAATCCGGAAAGGGTCGGGTTGATGTAGACCATCGGGCCCGGGGTGGCGGTGGGCGGATCCGCGACCGCGGAACGCTCGTCGTCCTCCTCGGATTCCGGGATGTCGATGACGAACATCCGCCAGTTCAGGCCGACCTGAGGTGCGGCGAGTCCGATACCCTCGGCGTCGTACATCAGTTCGACCATCCGCTCGGCGATCTGCCGGACCTCCTCGGTGATCTCAGGGACCGATTGGGCCTTCTGGCGGAGGACAGCGGCGGGGTACTTCACGATTCGCAGGTTGTGGACATCCACGGACATGCTCGAAGTGTAGGGTTTCGAGACTCTCCCGGCCATTTTCCGCCCTCCGGATCGGGACGATTGCTTTGGCGAGTGGGGCTGGTATGGCGTACCATGGCAACTTGCCGCCGATCGGGCGGGTGACCGACCTCTGCAAGCCTCTGGAGGCCACATCTTGGCGCTGTTCGGGAAGAAGAAAGACGAGTCTGAAAACGGTGAAGCTTCGACCGCGACCGCTGAGACCGCGAGCGGTTTTCAGCAGGATGCCGCGAAGGCCGCCAAGTTCTTTCAGCACGCCAAAGCCGTCCACGAGTCGACGAACTATGAGTACGCCGTCACCCTGTGGCTGCAGGGACTCCGCTGGGACCCGGCGGACATGAGCGGGCTCGAGTCCTTCTTCGACAGCGCTCAGAATTTCATGGCCTCGGGTAAGGCGAAGGGTCCAACGAAGGACCAGCTCAAGAACTTCGGGGGCAAGACCGCGGTTGACCGGTACCTCGTGGCTTTGTTGCAGTGGGGGACGCGTCCGGCGGACTGGCAGGCCGGTCTGAAAGCGATGGAGGCGGCCAACAAGATCGAGACGGACATGGGCGAGCAGATCCACTGGATCGGCGAGAAGGTGCTCGCCATCGCCGCGAACGACCAGAAGAAGGCCAAGAAGGATCACTTCGTCACGCTGATGCGCCTGTTCCGGGATGCCGGTTCGTATCACAAAGCGGTGCAGGCCGGCGAGATGGGCATCCGGATGGATCCGACCGATTCCAAGCTGATTGCCGAAGTGAAGAACATGTCCGCCGAGGCCACGATGAGCGCCGGTGGCTACGACAACCGTACCGAGGGCGGCTTCCGCAAGAACATCCGCGACGACCAGAAGCAGCGTGAACTCACCGAGGACGATGCGGTCGTCAAGACCGAGGAAACGCTTGCACGCGTCATCGAGCGTGAGAAGCAGCGCCTCCAGGACAACCCGAACGATCAGAATGTGATCGGCAAGCTCGCGCGACTGCTGCGCGAGCGTGGCACCCCTGAAGACGAGAAGCTCGCGTTCCGCGTGCTCATGGGCGGCTACGAGCGAACAAGCAACTACAAGTTCAAGATGGAGGCTGGTGAGATCAATATGCGGGTGGCACGCCGCAAGGTGCGCAAGATCACCGATGCCGCCGCCGAGAACCCCGAGGATCAGGAACTTCAGGCTAAGTCCAAGGCCGCGATGCGTAAACTCGTCGAGCTTGAGATCGAAGAGTACAGCGAGCGGGCCAAGAATTACCCGACCGACCTGAACCTGAAATACGAACTCGGCAAACGCCAGTTCCAGATTGGGAACTACGAGGAGGCGGTGCGTCACTTCCAGCTCGCCAAGGATGCCTCCGGCATCTCGGGGCAGGCCCGCTACTACCTCGCGCAATGTTTCCTCAAGCTGGATTTCATCAGCGAGGCCGAGAACACCTTCCGCGAAGCGATCGCTTCACGTTCGGATGATTCGGGGGATCTGGCGTTGCAGCTGCGTTACGGGTTGATGGAAGTGCTCGAGCAGAAGGCACGCAGCGAAGAAGACATCGATGCCGCCAAGGAAGCGATGACGCTCGCCGGCCAGATCGCCATGCAGCAATTCGGCTACAAGGACATCACCGAGCGTCGACGCCAGCTCCAGACCTTGGTCAACGAACTCAAGGATTAACAGCGGTCCGGTCGCCTCGGCTGGACCAGGGGGTAGGTCATGAGCGTCGTTGCGATTGTTCCCGCTCGTCTGGCCTCCACGCGCTTTCCGCGCAAGGTGCTTGCGGACCGCACCGGCAGACCTCTAGTGCAACATGTCGTGGAACGCGTGATCGGTTCCGGAGTGGTGGACCGGGTTGTGGTGGCCGCGGATCACGCCGAAATCCGGGACGCACTCGATCGCTTCGGAACCGAGGTGGTTCTCACCGATCCGGAGCATCCGAACGGGACCAGCAGGCTCGCGGAAGCTGCGGATCTGCTCGGCCTTGCCGCTGACGATCTGGTCGTGAATGTTCAGGGCGATGAGCCAGAAATGGACCCGACGGCGGTGCGAGAGGTGGTCAGGGCCCTGCGAGAATCGGATTGTCCGATGGCGACCGTGGGTGTTCGGCTGGACGACTGCCGCGAGGCTGAAAGCCCTCATGTGGTCAAGGTGGTGACGACGGCGGATGGCGCACGGGCGCTGTATTTCTCCCGCGCGCGCGTGCCTCACGATCGTGATGGCGACGCTTCCGAACGCCTGCCCGACGCTCGTCCGATCCGACATCTGGGGCTGTACGCCTACCGCCGCTCGTTTCTGCCTGTTTATCTCTCGCTCCGCCCGACGCCCCTGGAGCAGACGGAGATGCTCGAGCAACTCCGCGTGCTCGAGCACGGATTCAGCATCGCGATCGCAGTCCTGGACGACCCCGAGTCAGGAGGTCGCAGCGGGATCGACACGCCGGAGCAGTACCAAGCCTTCTTGGCCCGTTGGAATGCCGAGCAGGGCGGCTAAGCACGGTTCCGCCTCAGCTGCCGATCTTCTTGCGAAGCCTCTCAAGCGCGCCCCGGGCCTCTTCCTTGTGCACGGGGTGCTGAAGGCGGGTGATGAGCAATTCGAGTTCGGGTACGCCGTCGCGGTCACCGATGGAGACAACAGCATCCATCGCGCCGCGTACGGTGCGAATTTCGGTGTCCCGCAGCAGTGGAGCCACGATCTGGAGCGCTCGCTGCGGATCGTGGTGGCTCAGCGTCGCGACCGCGGAGATGGCCTCCGGGCGGAGCCGGTTGAGGTTGCCGAACTGCGTGTACGAGGCTGCGAGTTCGATGCCCTGGGCCAGGCCGAGTTCGGCGAGCCCGCGGAGTGCTCCACGCCGGATCCGTTCGTGCTGCGAGTTGTAGCTCAGGGCACGCTCGAAGAGAGGCAGGAATGACTCGTCGCCGTGACGGCCGGCGAGTTCCATCGCGACCGCGGCGACTTCGTATGACCACTCGCGAGATGCGAGCGACTCCTCGATGATCGGCATGAGCTGGTTCGCGGGTCGATCCCAGGCGTCGCCGATGGCCCTGAGGATCGCGCTCGTGACTTTGGCGCGATCCCCTTCGGTGTCGTCGGCCGTCGCGGCTCGGGCTTCCAGCAGCGACTCGAGCGCGCCCAGCTTACCGAGCGATTCCGCGGCCATCTGGCGTACCGACCAGTGCTCGTTCGCATCGGATGCGATTCGCTCGAGTACCTGCACGGTGAGCGTGGACTGGTGATCCCGCAGGAGCTTGGTCGCTTCCAGGCGCGAGGCGAGGGAGCGGTGCGAAGCCTGGTTTCGCAGCCATTCTGCGGGCTGATCGATCTCGACAGACATCAGCACGGAGAGATCGGGATCAGCCACGACCATCGCGGGCGCGGAGTCCAGCGAGACGGTGTATTGGTGCATGCGCTCCCGGACCGGGATCGTGATGATCTGCGGCATGCGTGTTCCCGGAGCGGCATGGATCTCGATCGGAAGATCAAACCGATAGGCTGGATGCTCGGAGTCGATGCGCTGGATCTGCTCGGTCGTGATCGTCAGCAATCTGGTCGACTCGTCCCACGAGCTGCGGATCCGGACCTTCGGTGTGCCGGGGCGGTCGCACCACTGCGTGAAGAAGTGCTCCAGCGAGAGGCCGCTGACTTCTTCGAGGACTTTGCGGAAATCATCGGTTTCCACGGTCTTGAACTTGTAGCGATCGACATACTCGCGAACTCCCTCGAAGAAGAGCTCCTCGCCGAGGATCGATCTGAGCATGTGCAGCGTCGCTGCACCCTTCGGGTACGGGTTGGATGTCCGGCGGAAGACCTCCCACGGGTGGGCGTAGATCGGGCTGACCATCCCGGGTCGTGTGGCGGTGGAGTTCGGGTCCAGCTGATCGCGGTCTGCGAGGCCGCGCATGGCGCCGTAGAGGTTGCGGAGGTACCCGTCCTGGTAGCCGTCGCGTTCTTCGAGCCAGAGACTGGTGGAGTAGGTCGCCCACCCCTCGTTCAGCCAGATGTGCTCCCAGGTTTTGCAGGTGATCAGGTCCCCGAACCACTGGTGGGCGAGTTCGTGCGAGTTCAGACCGTCCATATCCGAGTCGTTGAGCGCGATGGCATCGAGCACCGCGGTGTCGTACAGACTGCTGGCGCTGGTGTTTTCCATGCCGCCTGCGCCGAAGTTCCACACAACAAGGTTTGCGTACTTGTCCCAGGGGTATGGCTCGTCGAAGCGGCGCTCGAACAGTTCGAGCATGCGTGCGGTGTTGTCGAAGGTCTGTTTGACCAGTGGTCCCTTGCCCTCGGGCACATAGACCGGAAGCGGGATGTCCGAGTTCGGCGGAGCAACATCGACGACATCGAACTTGCCGACCACCAGCGTGACCAGGTAGGTCACATGGTCCTTGTCCTGCAGCCAGCGCCAGGTCTTCAATCCATCGCGGCCCGGGGTGTCTGACGGTTCACCGACCAGTCGTCCGTTCGAGACCACCGTGTAGCCGGATGGTGCGGCGACGATGATCTCGGTCGTCAGGCGCTCGTTGGGTGAATCGTGCGAGGGGAACCAGAACCGGTTGGTCTCGGGCTGACCTTGGGTGTGGATCTGTGCCGGGCGACCGGGCCATGCTTCGTTCTCGTGGAGCCAGAACATTCCGTCGACAGGGTTGGTGACGGAGTAATCGATCAGCAGGTCCGCACGCTGTCCGGCGGGGATAGGGGGATCGAACCGGAT
>CAZIXS010000033.1:0-20174 GCA_964543335.1 uncultured Phycisphaeraceae bacterium
CCATGGCACCGGTTCGCCATCAGACCGTGCATATGCGTCGGTTCGAACCAAAGAATACGATGCCTCGGGAGACGACCACCGCACATGATTGTACGGGTTGTCATAGAAGCAGCCCGGCAGCATCGTCAATGCGATGATTGTAAGTACCATCGAGAGAACTGAGTAGTCTTGCTTGCATGCTTTCATGGCTGCTCCTTGCGTGTGAGTCGAGGTGAATCTCTTTTATAGAACCTCTCGGATCTATCGGGTTCATGAAAGTTCAGAAAACCTCGTGGGCTACACTACGCGTAGACCACGCCACCCGCCGGAGGGCCTCACCCAATCACCCAAGCCCCCTGCTTCTCCCCCGCCAGCGTGAACCGCTGGGTGAAGAAGTTCGACCGGTAGCGGCAGTAGCCCAGCGAGGTGCGCCGGGCGTAGTCCTTGACTTCTTTCCTCGTGAAGCCCGCTTTGACACTCACGCGTGCATCGTGCTGCGTGATCGGCGGCTCGCGCAGCGTCAGCGCCCAGATGCCCATCACGGCCACGCGCGAGCGGATCAGATCGTTCCAGACCAGTCCCCGCTGTGCCAGGCGGTCCATGATCCGCAGCATCGTGAGGACCTCGATCTCCGTGAGGTGGTGGAGGAACATGCCAGCGTGCACATAGTCGAACGAGAGCGGACCGAAGCGATCGACGAGATCCTTCGCGTCGATCTGGATCAGTTCGATCGGGGCGTCGTCGCCGAGTTCGCCCCGGACATGCTCGGAAGCCGCGGCGAGGGTCGAGGCGTGCACATCGATGCCGGTCACCCGCACACGCAGCCCCCTGCGCTGCGCCCACCGGACCACTTCGACCGGGATATCCGCGAGGCCCGTCGCGACATCGAGGATGGTCACCTCGCGATCGCGCGGCCAGCTCGCCGACCAGTTCTCCAAGTGGTTCGTCAGGGCTTTTACGCCGCCCAGACGCTTGTTGATGCGCCGGATGAACTCGAAGGCTTCCTCGATCTGCTTCGGATCGACATCCGGGTCGTCGATCCATTCGGGGGTGATCTGGCGTTTCAACTCCAGACCCCTTACTTCCAGACCGTTCCGGCGATGATCTTGCGCACCCGGTCGTTGCCGTCCTTGGTGAGCTCGCGCCCGCGCGTCGTCCGCGCCACCAGACCACGCTGCAGGAGGAAGGGCTCCACAACATCGGCCAGCGTGCCGGCGTCCTCGCCCATCGTCGCGGCGAGCGCTTCCAGACCGACGGGGCCGCCCTGGTAGGTTTTGTGGATGGTCGTCAGGTAGCGCCGGTCGATCTCGTCGAGGCCGATCTCGTCGACGCCTTCGAGGGCGAGGGCTTCATCGACGGTGGTCGCGCTGATGACGCCGCCGGTGCGGACCTGGGCGTAGTCGCGCACGCGGCGCAGCAGGCGGTTGGCGATGCGCGGCGTGCCGCGGCTGCGCAGGGCCACACGCTCGAGCGCCTCGCGATCGGCGGCGATCGCCAGCAGCCCTGCGGAGCGGACGAGGATGTCGAGCAGTTCGCCGGGCTCGTAGTAGTTGAGGTTGTGCGTCAGGCCAAAGCGGGAGCGGAGGGGTGAACTCAGCAGGCCCGCGCGGGTCGTCGCGCCGATCAGCGTGAAGGGCTTGAGCGTGACGGTGACCGTCCGGGCGTGGACCCCGGCGTCAACGGCGATGTCGATCCGCAGATCCTCCATTGCCGGGTAGATGAACTCCTCCACGGCGACGGGCAGGCGGTGGATCTCATCGATGAACAGCACATCGTTGGCCTCGAGGCGGGTCAGCGCGCCCACGAGATCGGTGCCCTTGGTCAGGGCGGGGCCGGAGGTGACCTTGACGCTCGCGCCCATCTCCGCGGCGACGACATGGGCGAGGGTGGTCTTGCCCAGGCCGGGTGGGCCGTGCAGGAGCAGGTGGTCGAGCGGCTCGGTGCGGCTCTTCGCGGCCTCGATGGCGATCCGCAGGCGCTCCTTGAGCTCGGACTGGCCGATGTACTCGTCCAAGCGGGTCGGACGGAGGGCGTTGCCCAAACTGGGATCAGTCCCCGGGTCGAGTTCCGGCAGGTCGATGGGCTGTTTCGTGGCTGAGACCCAGCGTTCGGTGGCCATACGGTGGAGTGTACACCAGCGATCGGCTACCCTCGTCGATCCGGCTCCGCCGCGTGGCGGATTTTGCGGCCGATCGACCCTTTTCTTCCCCGGAAGCCCTTATGACCTGGTCCCACACGCTCCTGCGCAACGGTGAGTTTTATCTGGATGCCGGCTGCATGTTCGGGCTGATCCCTCGCGTGATCTGGACCCGCTGGCTGGAGCCGGACGACAAGAACCGCATGCAGCTGCAGCAGAACGCCCTGCTGCTGGAGGCCGACGGCAAGCTGGTGCTCATCGAGACGGGCATCGGCGACAAGCTGTCCGACAAGGAACTGAAGATGTACTCGTGCTCGCGTCGGGCGGTGCACGACTCGCTGCAGGAGATCGGCTGCGACCCGAAGGACATCTCGGCGGTCGTGCTCACGCACCTGCACTTCGACCACGCCGGCGGGCTGACCAGGCGCGGACGCAACGAGGACGACATGCCGGAATTGGTGTTCCCCAACGCCGAGATCATCGTGCAGCGCCAGGAGTGGGACGACGCGATCGCCGGACGCTCGACCATGAACAAGACCTACCTGCCCAGCCACCTGACGCCGGAGGTCGCCGAGCGCGTGCGCCTGATCGAGGGCGAGCAGGAGGTCCTGCCGAACCTGACCGTGTTCCCGACGCCCGGGCACACCTGGGGCCAGCAGTCGGTGAAGTTCAGCGCGGCGAGCAGCAACGGCACGAATGGCAGAACCGTGTGCTTCGTGAGCGATGTGATGCCGACGCACTACCACGCCCGGCCGACGACGAACCTCGCGTACGATGTCGAGCCCTACACCTCGATGCTGTCCCGCATCGCGCTGCTCGAGAAGGCCGCCAGCGAGAAGTGGATCCTGCTGCCCAACCACGACCCGGCGGAGAACCCGCTGTACGAGGCGGTGGCCGACCCGGAGAAGCCGCGGGAGTGGGAGCTGAAGGGGCACGGATAACTCAGCTTCAATTGGATTTGGGTGCCATGGTCGGAGCCCGACAACGTCGGGCGCAGGCCATGTGGACAGCAGCTGCCAAGACTAAAGCAACCGATGAACCAGAAGATCAACGCGAGACTTGGCTTCGACTCCCAAAATCCCCCGATGGAACTCAGCCGAGATCAGATGAAGAATTTGATCGAGACGCTGCTGGATGTGGAGTTCCAAACGGAACGCGAGGGCGAGTACTTGGTCTGGCTCTTTAACAACTTTTGCAAACACCCTGGCGGCTCGGACGTCATCTATTGGCCGAATCTCGCCGGATTCGAGCGTGAATTGGAACCGGACGAGATCCTCAAGGTAGCCATGGGCGAACCGCTGGAGTGATCCACCCTTACTCCACCCCCCACCGCTTCCTCCCGATTTGCCATCTTGCACCCCCTCGAACTGATACGCGCGGAATCCATCCAAAATGCAACAGGGCAACGCCTGTGTTGCGTTGCCCTGTGCGGAGAGGGGTCAGTTGGAATGTGTAGGTATGGTAGAGAGTCGTTCAGCACCGCGGCTCAGGCGGTCTTCTGGTGCTTGTGCGCACCCTCGCGGATTTCCTCGATCAGTTTCTTGTTGAACGCGGGCAGATCGTCCGGCGTGCGGCTGGTGACCAGAGCCTGATCGCAGACGCACTCCATATCGACCCAGCGGGCACCGGCGTTCTTCAGGTCGTTTTTGATCGACGGGAAACTGGTGACCTCGCGTCCTTCGAGCACGCCGCAGTCGATGAGAATCTGCGGGCCGTGGCAGATCGCGCCGACGGGCTTGCCGGACTTGAAGAACTCGCGAACAAAGGTGGTCGCGTCTTCCCGCATGCGGAGCGCATCGGGGTTCATCACCCCGCCGGGCAGCACGAGAGCGTCGTACTCGTCGGCCCGCCCGATGGCGTTCTTGATCGTGCTGTCAACATCGACCGGGTCGCCCCAGTTGCCGTTGGTCCAGCCCTTGATCTGGCCCTCGTTGGGAGCGATCACATGCACGGTCGCCCCTTCGTTCTTCAGGGCCTTGATGGGCTCGGTGAGTTCGCTCTGCTCGTAGCCATCGGTCGCGAGGACGGCGACTTTGTGGTCTTTGAGTGTGTTCGGCATGGTGTAGACCTCCGTGAGTGGGTCGCGTGGTGCGACTTGAGTGTGAGTCTGACGCGACCGGCAAGGAACCGGTCACGCGATGTCACAACCATCGCGTCCAATCGTGACCGAACCATGAGCGAGGCATGAAGCGGCGTTCATGTGCAAAAAGAACGACCCGAAGGACATGCCGGGATATCCCGAGGCGATCACTCGCTCAGAAATCCACCCGCCCGGAGCACCCCAAGCATCTCTCGTGTGAACGCGCGCCCCTCGGCGGAACCGATGACGCTCCCGTGGTCCGTGCCCTCGACGAGTTTGATGTAGCCGGCATCGCTCGCGGTGGCCGGCTGGAGGGCATCGAGTCGGTCGCGCAGCAGCGAGACAGCTTTGTCGAGATCGTAGTTGTCCTCCGTGCCGCAGATAAGGCGGATGCGCGTGCGCCAGATCGGGGCGTAGCGCTGCGGATCGCTGGCCAGCTTCGCCGAGAGATCGTGCGCACGGTACGCCGCGGCGATCGCGGGATCGATCACACCCGTCTGCGGATGGAACAGCGCCGCCGCGTTGCCCGCTGCGTTGCGGGGTCCGAACGCCGCGAACCAGGAGTCCCACTGCTGGGCCGAGGTGTTGTCAGGGCCCATGACCTCTTCCATGGCATTCTCTTCGCGGATCGTCATGCCCACCACGCCGCCCGAGGTGTACGAGGGGTAGGGCTCAAGCTCGCCGGAGGCCGACAGACGCTCGTACATGTTCGGCGCTTCATAGATGTTCACCGCCTGGAACGCGCGGAAATCGACCGGGTCGGGAGCGCTCGAGAACGCCGAACCGAACACCTGGGGATAGGTCAGCGCGAGGTGCAGCACGGTCCAGCCGCCCGAAGAATGGCCGCGCAGGATGCGACCCTCGGGTTGGTCGGCGAGATTGAACCGCTCGGTGAGGTGCGGCACGAGTTCGGTGGTCAACGCTTCACCGACCGGCCCGTTGCAGGCGCTGTCAAGGAACAGGTGATGCCCATTGGGGCCTTCGGGGTCGAGCGTGATGACGAACGCAGCGCGATCGAGCCGCTTGGCGTCTGCGTCGGTGGTGCGCTGGCGTTGGCGAGGCTCGCTGAGTCCGCCCAGGTGATTGCCGCCGAAGCCGGGGATGTTGTAGATCGCCGGGTACGCGCGAGCGGGATCATGATCGACGGGGTACACCACGGTGGCGCGCAGCAGCGTGTCCTCGCCGCGGAATTCCGAGAGCAGCTCGGAGCGAAACTCCACGATCTCGACCCCCATGGCGCGGGCAGCCGCGCCGTCGCGCTCGGGCACATCGACAACGCGGTTCAGGATCAGTCGGTGGGCCCCTTCCTGCCCCACGGTGATCGTGATGACATCGCTCACCAGATTCCCCGGCTCGCGCGACCATGCCGAATCCTGGCGATGCAGATCGAGCACCGCCTGCGCTCGATACTCGCCCTGGGGCAGCTCGCTCCACTTCACCGGGAAGGCCGTGGCCTGATCGGTCAGCCGCACATCCACGCCGGGCCTCAGATCCTTCACATCGAAGCCGAACATCGGCTGCGGCGAAGAGAAGAACGGCCCGCTCGACGGTGAGGAGCGACGCAAGCGCATGTTCTGCGACGCGTCCGCTTCGCTGATGAGATACACCACCAAGCGACCGCTGGCCGGCGCATCGCGAACCTCCGGATCGATCGACACACTGAGGCTGGTCTGCGCGCGACCGACGGTCGCGCACAGCATCGAGATCACGCAAACACACAGGAAACGGGCAACGGGCATGGCTGAGTCCTTCTGAAACGGCGGCGGATCACGCGCCGACCGCGTACCCTACCCGCAGCCATGCCTCAGGATTCACCCCAGCCCACAGATCCCGAGACCGTTTCTCTCAAGGAACAGGACTGGTACGACCACCCGAAGTGGTACGACATCCTGCACGCCCGGGGCACCGCGGCGGAAGTGACGGGCATCGAGACCATCGCCGAACGCTTCGCCGGCTGGGACCGCGATGATCGATACCTCAACCTGCTCGAACCGGCCTGCGGCACCGCACGCCATCTGCGGGTGGCGGCCCGGCGCGGCCACCGCTGCTGGGGCCTGGACGTTGCCGAACCCATGCTTCAGTACGCTCGGGACCGTCTGAGCGAAGCCGGGCTCAAGGCGAAAATCCTGAACCTCGATATGGCGGCCTTCTCCGCTGACGATCTGCAACTGGGACACGAGCGGATCGATGTCGCCTTCTGCTTCATCAACAGCGTCCGCCACCTGCCCACCGACGAGGCCATGGTCAGCCATCTGCGGTCGGTCAAGCGCGTTCTGGGCAAACAGGGCGTCTACGCCTTGGGCATCGGCATGTCTTCCTACGGCAGCGAAGGGGAATCCGAGGATGTCTGGAAGGGATCCCGAGGCACCTGCACCGTCACGCAGATGGCCCAGTACCTGCCGCCGCCCAATCTCATAGTCGGAAAGGGGGGTTCGGAAATCGAACCCCAGCGCAACGAACGGGTCATCAGCCAACTCGCCGTCACCACACCCAGCCGGGAAGTGTTCGTCTCCCACGCGTTCTCCCTGCGGACCTACAACGCCGACGAATTCCAGAGGGTGCTGGAGAAAGCCGGCATGGAGGTGGTGGGGCTGGTGGACGAGTTCGGGGATGATCTGGACTGGAACTGGCGAGCCGGGGGGCCTGGCTACGGCGTTTTTGTCCTCCGGGCCCGGCGGGAACGGTAGAGAGATGCTCTCAGGTGGCCGATAAACGCGTTGCGGACGCTGCCTCCCCGGCTTCGATGGTTTCACGGACCGATCGGGTACAGTGTTCGAACCTTCTGCGGGCCAGATGCCTACAGAAAGGCTGAGTACCCCTTCTTCTGTGACCTCTGGGACCGGGAAGACCGCGTATGACTGGCTGGCTCGCTCAACGAACCCCGCTGACCTCCCCGCTCCGTGTGTTTGCGCTCGGGCTCGGCCTTCTGGGCCTGGTGCTGGGCGGTTGCTCAGGCACGCAGGCTCACACCTACTCGCTCACCATGCCCCAGGGCGTGGTCCGCATGGGTGTGGACATCGAGAACTACCGCGGCCATGTCGAAGTCATCGCCGACGATTCGGCCCGCAACATCACCGTCGACGGCTGGATCTGGCTCAGCGCCGAAACCATCGACGAAGGTGGCGACGAGCCCTACGCCCTGACGGATATTCAGGCCCGCGTCGAACGCTCGCCCGAAGCACCCGGATCCGCCATCCTGCGCGTCCGGACCAGCTCCGAGCACTCCGAGTTCCTCGATCACCATGTCCGCCTCGTCGTTCGGGCCCCTCGCATCGACGGCCTGCGGATCGTGAATCACGACGGCTTCGTCGAAATCGAAGACGCCTCGGGCGCGATCGAAGTCGAAAACTACTCCGGCGGCATCGTCTACCGCTCCTCCAACCCGATCCTCGACCCGGTGCAGATCCTGGCCACCGACTCGAACATCTGGTACTTCGTGCCGGAAGGTTCCCAGGGCGAGGTCGTGCTCGAAACCCTCGATGGCCGCGCGATCTACAAGAACACGCTCTCCGAAAGCACGAACACCTACACCACCACCAGCCAAGGCGGCACCGACGGTTCGGTCATCCGCACCGTGCTCGCTGGCGGGACCAACCCGGTCAGCATCCTCACGAACCGGGGCGATGTCCACCTCGTGCTCATGGAAGACCCGCTCGGCCACAAGCAGAACTTCAACTTCGTGTTCCCGGAGTTCCGGGACTACATGAAGTTCAACGGCAGCCGGCGGTACAAGCGCAACCTTCCTGAAGACGACTACCGTTCCGCTTCGCAGTAATCGCTCCGGGCATCAGGCCGCACGCTCGCGCAGACCGATTCGCAAACGCTCGAGCATCGCCTGCGCCTCACGCAATTCCGCTTCGGTGAGCAGCCGCTGGCCATAGCGGGACTCGTAATACAACCGCGACAGATCGGCAAGTGCCGCACCCGCCTCGGGCGAATCGGCCCACAGGTCGGAGGCGTACGCGCCCGCCGGAAGATGGCGTGGCCTGCCCGCACCGGCCTTCTCCAGCACCGACATCGCCTGATCAAAGAACCGGGTCTGTCTGGCCCGCTGCAGGGCCTGCGCGTCCGCGGGGTGATGCAGAAGGTGCAGCTTCCTGCGAATCAGTAGGACCACCAGGCGCAGGATGTAGAACCCGCCGATCGCCAGAACAACAATCGCACCCAGGCTCGCGAAGGACACCAGCGAACGCATCAGGTCTTCACGGATCGACCGCGGCACGCGATCCGCCCCGACCCGATCCGCCAGTTCACGGGCTCTGCGGAACATGCCAAAGGGACCGTCCGAATCCGCGTTCAACAGTTCGGACTGACGCTCCCGATCGAAGCCGATGACATTGCTCGACCACGCGAACTGCAACTGGTCAAACCACTGCCCCAGTCGCGCCACCAGCCCGGAGGGCGGCGTGTGGATCTCTTCCAGACTCTGCCGAGGCGAAGGGTCAAAGGTCTTCCAGGTTTCGATGTACACCGGCTCGGTGCGCTGATCGTAGAAGATGTCCCCATCGACATCCCCGCCCTGCGGATCTGTATCAAGTTGGCGATCGACCAGCGCTTCGACCCACGCGTGCGCGTGGGACTGGCGAACGGTGTAGGTCTGTGTGGCCGGATCGAACTCGGTCGCCACAAATCCCGTGATCACCCGCGCATCGATCCAGACGCTGCGGCACAGCGCCGCCAGCGCCGAAGCGAAGTACTCGCAGTGCCCGGATCGGCTGCGGAACAGGAACGCTTCGATCGCGTCCTCATCCGGCCCCACCGTCATCATGTCGAGCGTGTACGCGTAGTTGTTGCTCAGGTGGTCATCGAGGTAGGCCACCACCAACTCGGCCACACCCGGCTTCAGCACCGAGGTCGGATCCTCCGGATCGAACCCGGGCACGCGATCCCCGATGATCTCGAGGGCGAGTTCGCGGATCCGTGACCCCTCGACCGCGAAGGTATTCCGCTCCGGACGTTCAAGGATGGGGGCGCGGTTGGAGCGATTCACGCTGACCGGCGCGTCCGGGCTCGACAGCACCGAGTACGAGATCGGACCGCGATGATTGCGCAGACGCACCACGCCGTCGACCGGACTGATGGTCGCGCGCCGACGCGGGCCCGGCACCGCCAGTTTCTCGGGCTTCCACAGCGTGAACAGCTCCGATGAATTCAGGTTCCTGACCGAAACGAGCAGCTCGACATTTGCGTCCTCAACCTCGTAGTTGAGCGGAAAACTGTCGCTCGGAAAGGTCTGCATCGCCTGCTGCCGACGCTCCGCCTCGCGGCTGCGGTGCCACACCGCGCTGTCCGCATCGAACTCGTCCAGCACCGCACCACGCAGCCGGTGCACCTGGCCCGGCCGGTAGGGCGTGGGCTCTCGCCCATCGATCCGGACACGCACCTGCGCCTCCATCACGATCGTCGGGTTCTCGGTCAGCGTCCCGGGACGCCCCAGTCGCACCTCATTGTTGAACCCGCTGGTCGCGCCGTAGTTGGCCGGCTGCCAGTCGCCGAACGCGCCGCTCCCGATATCACGGGGCATGAGCATGAACACGACGCCCGCCGTCACGCTCACCCCCACCAGCGTGACGAACACCAATCGGCGCACGGTCCGCCGGGCCACCCGGTCCAGCGGCATATCCGGAGGGCTCTGCGCGTCCGCCAGCCCGGCGCGCACCCGCTGCGCATGGGTCCGCAATTGGCCCGCGTACACCTGGTACAGCACGACCGTCCAGAACGCCAGCGGCATGTAGATCAACAGCACCAGCGCCACCTGCAGCGTCACCGAGGTCAACACCGCACTGATCGCCACCAGCAAGCTCAACATGAGCAGCTGCGCCTGATCGCGTGGCGTGCGCGATTCGAACAGCTTGATCAGCTGCAGATAGACCAGGTACTGCGCAACGACCGAGACCACATCTTCAAGCTGGCCCGTCGCCGCGCGGAACATCAGCACGAGGGCCGCCACCAGCATGACATTGGCCACCCACCGGGGCATCGGCGAGGTCAGCCGGTTGCGGAACAGTGAGTACGAAATCCCGACGCCAAAGAGGCCGATCAGGAAGATCAGCGGGTCAACCTCGGCCACCGCATTCGCGAGAATGCCTGTCAACACCGCCAAGTGCGAGGCCAGGTGATAGCGCCGGTAGGCAGTGGTCATCGCGCGACCTCCTGCAGCATCTGAGGCGTCAGCACGCGGGCGTTCGGTGAGGCGGTCGCGTTGCTCCGGACACCCTGAACGCGGAACAGGCGCGATTCGGCGGGTGCTTCACCGGCCGGAGCCGGGGTGGCAAGGCGGGGGTCGTCCAGTTCGACTCTGGCGAGCGCATCCAGGATGGCCGTCGAGCGACCCTGCATCTGCGAAGCAGGAATATCGATGCCCAGTTGCGAAATCCGCAGTCCCGCCGAAACGCCCAGTCGCGCGGCAAGAGCCGCGAGCGACGCCGCGAGGCAGATCACGCGCTCGCCTTCGCTCTCCGCCTCCGGCGAGTACGGCGTCTCTTCGCGTTCGAGCGCCACATCGATCAGCACGGAAGTCGCCACCGGCGAGGCAAACTCGCGTGTGCGCAGCGTGCCGGATCGCGCCGACTGCTTCCACGCGATGCGGCGCAGAGGATCGCCCGGCTGGTACTCGCGGATCGCATAGAACTCCAGACCGAGGCCTCGGCGGTCGTGCCGCTCGGTCTCATGCCTGCCCCGACCGCCTCCGGCCAGCAGCACGCTGTCAGGAAGATCAACCACGCGAGGGAGGACCAGCAGTTCATCGGGTTCGGTCACCGTCACCGACTTCAGGACGATACCGAACGGAAACATTGTCGAGATGGTGATCGGGTCGAGGCGCATCAGCCCGCGCCGCGTGCAGGGCATCACCGCGGCCACATCCACCGTCGCCGCGGCGGGCACCAGTTCGACGAAGGCCTCCGGGATCGCGGTCCCCCGCTGCTTGCGACGCAGTTTCCGGCGCGGACGATCGGCCTCGATCAGGTCCACCGCCATCGCAGGGACGCGCTTGCGCTTGTTGGTCAGCCGGTAGGAGAACCGCGCGTTCGTGCCGACCTGAGCCGGGGTCACGGGCCTGCGGTCGACCTCCAGCCCCATCATCATCGCGCCGGAGATCACACCACTCACCAGCATCGCCCCGAGCGCGATCCCGAACACGATGAACAGCAGATTGTTCTGGCTGTTGATCGAGCCGATCCCAAGGAGAACCGTCACCACGATGTAGAACACACCACCCGAGTGCATGTGGTACCGCCGGGACAGCACCTTCTTCGCCGGCTTGGAACTGCCGATCGGTCGGGAGAGCAGGGTGGTTCGCAGTGCGCTCACGGGTTCCTTTCCTGCGTCGCCCCCACACGAAGGCCGCACGCCTGAACAAGGGTACGCACGGAACACGCTGGGGGTTTCGCTTTCGCCCTCGCCGCCCGCAGCGCAACTCCTGCCGAATCCACCACCGCCATCACCACATCACGGGTCCGATCTGCCTCAAAAGCCCCTTCACGCCTCATTCCTGCCGCGATCGCGCCGATGCGGGGTGGGTCAGCACCCGAATCGAAAGGAACCGGCGATGAATCTGCGCGTGATGGTGAGCGAGAATGTGGAGCGACTGATCGAACGGGCTCCCAACAGCATCGAGACCGTCCGCAACGCCTGCGGCCTGCTCCGCGAGCAGATCGAGGCCGAAGGGGGCCACTACCTCGCCCGCGGCTTCGTCGGCGCCAAGGACGAGATCCTCAATGTCGTCACTCTCCGCGACGACAGCACCGGCGAAGTCGAGCAGTACGCCCTGTTCCGCTCGGACATCGGCGAACAGAACCAGCGCCGACTCATGGACGGCGAGGAAATCTCCGCCGCCGAACTGCGCGAGTTCGCTCGAGAGGTCCCTGCCCTCACGGACTGTCTTTGAACCGCTCGTAGTCGTCGTACGGGTTCTCCCGCTCCTCACCGAGGTCGCGGTCGGTCCCGAAGTTCATCACGATCAGCACCCGCTTGGATTTGGGCGGCAGCCGGAAGTACCCGCTCGCCGGCTCGTAGCCCTTGCGCCGCGCGAACACGCCGATGTCGTAGTGGAATGTCCCCGCGCCGATCAGATCGATCGGCAGTGCGAACGATCCATCGCTCATCGAGTTACTCCGCGCCAGCGTGCGTCGGTTCAGCTGCGCCGGATCCTGCTGCACATGCAGCCCCACGCCAACGATGCCCTCGCCCGAGCTGAGGCGATCATCGTTGGCATCGACCAGCAACACCGCCGAGTAGTCGCCACGGATGACCCGGCCCTGCAGTTCGTATCCGCCGCCCGAGCAGGCCGGCAGCACGAGGGACGCGATCAGGCACAACGCGATCGTGATGGCTTTGTTCACTGGGCCTGCTCCACGGTCTCATCGGCCTCGATAGCCTGCTCGGCCTCCTGCGGCTCCGCTGAAGCTTCCGATTCGGTCTCGGCGGGCTCGACATCGCCCGGCTCGGGCTTGGCCTTCTTCGAGGCCGGCTTCTGCTCGGTGATCATGCCCGACAGACCCGGGAAGACATCGTTCACCGGCGGCAGATCCTTGATCGCCGAGAGCCCGAAGACTTCCAGGAACCGCCGGGTCGTGCCATAGAGCATCGGGCGACCGAGCTCCTCGGCCCGCCCGGCGATGGTGACCAGGTTCTTTTCCATCAGCCCCCGCAGCACCTCGCCGCACGCCACACCACGGATGCTCTCGATCTGCACGCGCGTGATCGGCTGGCGATACGCGACGATCGCCAGCGTCTCGATCGCCGCCCGAGACAGCTTGCTCGATTCGCGCAGGCCCTGGATCGCGGCGATCGCCGGGGCGAACTCCGGCAGCGTCATGATCCGATAACCGCCCGCGACCGACTCGATGCGGAACGACCTCCCGCTGGTGGTGTAGTACTCGTTGAGCACCTCCACCGCCGCCTCGATCGTCTGGCTCGGCTTGGGGAATACGCCGGGGTGATCGCGCATGCCGGTGGCCTCGGCGATCTTGCCCGCCGCCAGCGGCTTATCCATCGTCAGGAGCAGCGCCTCGATCGCACCGGGGATCCGATCGGGGGAGAACGGCGGCTTCTGATCCGTCATCTCGCTCGCGGATTCCGGGCTCGTGGGGGCCGTTGCCTGCGGTTCATCGGTCGCGGTTTTGCTCATGCAGTCATTCTACTGTTTCACGAACCCCCGCCCAGCCACGGATTCCGCATCGCCACCCATTTTCCGGACCTGTGAAATTAGGCTGATCGCAGCGTCGAGATCGCACAATGTGCGGGGTATCGTCGTAGTTTCACAAACATCGCTTGCACGGACACCGATCCAGTGCCAAGTTCACACTTCCCGGGTGATTCGGCATCCGGTGTTTTCCGCCGCGGCCTCGGTCGCGGCAATGTCCAGATGAAGGACCCCGAGAGATGGCACAGCACACCACAGAGCAGGCCGACGCATCACAGATCCACGCGCTGCCCACCTACGAGCAGACCCTGCTCGACCTGGCGCAGCGCGACGCCCAGCGCGCGATCAACAATCCCGAAGAACGCGCGGCCCGCAGCGTCGCCCTCTGGATGGCCGATCAGGTCGCCGAGCACGCCCGGCGTGCCGACCTGGATCCGTCCTTCACCCGCATCATGCAGGAGCACGCCAAGCAGATCCGCGAACAGGTGCTGGCCGTGCCCTCGGGCAAGGCGACGAAGCGCTGGTGAGCGGCACGGCGAGTCTCGCCCCGTCGTATCAGTAACTCGTCTCCCCCGGCACCTCAAACTCCGTGAGCAGCGTGTCGCGGATCAGCCGTTCCAGCGATCGCGCATCCTCCACGCCCATGAAGCCTTCCGGCGTCGTCACGGTGTCGCTGCTGCTGCCGCGCTCGCGGATGCGGATTGACTGCACGAAGATCACATCGCCCGCGCCGTTCTTGCGTTCGAGGCGGCTCATGCTGCCGAGGTCATCCGGGCCGTACGACTTTACGGTGGTGCTTCGCAGGCTCGGCTGCCAGATGATGCAGCGCCGGTCGGTGAGCGCGTACAGCGTCTTCTTCGCCGAGCGCCTCGCCCAGATCGGGGCGCTGAGCATGGCGAAACCGATCAGAACAAACGGCACGCCGAAGAGGGAGAAGACGATCTGGACGATCTGCGCTCCGCCGCCCCCGATGCGCCCGAACAGCACCCCGCTCGCACCAAGAATCCAGAACACGGAGAAGGCCGTCCATGGGATCCCGAAGATCAGGATGGGCAGCGCGCGCCGACTCATGAGCGAGGGGTCGGGCGTTCCCGCCCAGATCAGCTCCTCCCGATCGTCGAGTTCCTGTTCGATGCGCGGATCGGACATCGGGTCGGCCGCGCCATGGGAATCGATGCGCTCGGGTTCGCCGAAGTTGCGGCCGGGGTTCTTGTAGTGCTTCGACACCCCCGCAATGTACCCCGGGTTCGCTCCGAACGGACTCTTTTTCTTCGACCCGATGGCCCCGGGCCGCCACCCCTTCCGCCTGCTCCGGTACACTCCGCCGCTCGACTCGCGGCGTGGCGGCCCGCAGCCGATCTGTGAACATCCCATGAACGAGAACACCAGCGAACACGATCTGGGGAACGCGCCAAGCGCGTCCCCGGAGGAGCAGGCCGCGCCTGCGGGCGAACGCGCGTCGGGACACGACAGCGCGATCAGCGAGATTCTGCGCGTCGCCCTCCCCGCTGTCATCACCATGACCTCCTACACGGTCATGCAGTTCGTGGACAAGCTCATCGTCAAGGAACTCGGGCCCGACGAGCTCGCCGCCGTCGGCAACGGCGGCATCGCCGCGTTCATCCCCGGGGCCGCCATGATGGGCCTCCTCGGCGTCATCAACACCTTCGTCAGCCAGAACCTCGGCGCCGGGCGCCCCGAGCGGGGCTCGGCCTACGCCTGGAACGGGCTGTACCTCAGCGTCCTGTCCTGGATCCTGGTCTTCATCCCCTTCGCGATCTTCCTGCCCCAGGTCTTCCTCGCTCAGCAGAACATCTTCAATCTCGACTCCCCTTCCGAGGCCGTCTCGCTGATGCAGAACCAGTACGGCAGCATCCTGCTGCTCGGCATGATCTTCACGCTCGGCAGCCGCGCCCTCGGCCACTTCTTCTACGGCATCCACAAGCCCGCGGTCGTGATGTACTCCGCCATGGCCGCGAACATCACGAATGTCCTCCTGTGCAACTACCTCGTCCTCGGACGCGTCGGCCTGCCCTTCCCGGGCATGGAGTGGCAGACCGGCTGGGAAGGCATGGGCGTGCTCGGCGCCGCCCTCTCCACCGTCGCCGGCGGCATCGTCGAGCTGCTCATCCCCCTCGCCCTGTTCCTCGCACCCAAGACCGACGCCGCCTACCACACCCGCCGGGCCTGGCGCTACAGCGGCGCGCACCTCAAGGACATCGTGCGCATCGGCTGGCCCGCCGGCCTGATGGGCGCGAACGAACTGCTCTGCTGGTTCATCTTCATGACCGGCTTTGTGGCCCATTTCGACCAGCCCGGTGAACCCGCGGTCAACAACGCCGCCGGCTGGATCACCCTGCAGTACATGCACCTGAGCTTCATGCCCGCCGTGGGCATCTCGATCGCATTGACCGCGATCGTCGGCAAGTACATCGGTGCGAAGCGACTCGATATCGCCGTGAAGCGAGCTTGGCTTGGGCTCTGGATCACCGTGGCCTACATGTCGATCTGCGCCGCCGTCTTCGTGCTCTTCCGGCACGGGCTGGTCGAACTGTTCACCGGCGAGGAATACGACCCGCAGACCACCGAGCAGATCATCGCCATCGGCTCCAAGCTGCTCATCCTCGCCGCCATGTTCCAGCTCTTCGATGCCATCGCCATCTCGCTCTCGGGCGTGCTGCGCGGGGCCGGGGATACCGTCTGGCCCGGCATCGTCACCGTCATCCTCAGCTGGGGCATCATCGTGGGTGGCGGCAAGTACTTCATCGCTTACCACGAAGACCTCGGCTCGCTCGGGCCCTGGATCGCCGCGGCGGTGTACATCATCGCCCTCTCCATCGCCTTCTTTGCCCGCTTCCTCGGTGGGAAATGGAAGCACATGAAGATCCTGCGTGAGCACGACGCCGAAGAAGCCGGCCTCGCCGGGGCCCTGCCCGATGCCGAGAGCGGCTACGACCTCACCGGCCACGACCCGGCCTCGGTCTCGCCTCAGCAGGGCCCGTCGCCGTCCTGAGCTGTCGGGTCCCCCCGCTGGTGCTGGAAATCGCCTCGGTTTGAGAATTCTCCCCGTTTTTCCTACGATATCCCGTCGCGGAGTCGCCCCGGGGGGCATCCACAACCGCGATCGACCACACTTTCGACCGCCCGGCCACCCAGGCCGGAGCAATGGAGCACGCGTTCATGGCTCAGAACCAAGACCCGATGGACATCATGATCGGCGCCAGCGAGGCCGCCGGCGACACCGCCGCCGCCGCCCAGCACATGCGTGACGGCGATGCCTGCCGCGAGCGCAACGACCGCGTCGGGGCCATGCAGGCCTACCGCAAGGCCGTCAACGCCGCCCCCAACGATCCCCGGGCTCTGTTCAAGCTCGCCTACGAACTCGACCTGCTCGGCGAAGAGAACGAGGCCATCGCCCTCTACGAGCGTGCCTCCGAGCAGCGCCCCGCCCCGGTCAATGTGCTCATCAACCTTGCCGTGCTCTACGAGGACCAGGGCGACTACCGCTCCGCCGAGAAGTGCCTCCGCCAGGTCCTCGACACCAACCCGAACCACCCCCGCGCCCGCCTCTTCTTCGAGGATGTCGTGGCCTCCAAGGACATGTACATCGACGAGGAGCAGGACCGCGACCTCGCCAAGCGCAACGCCCTCTACGACACCCCGGTGACCGACTTCGAGCTCACCGTCCGGGCCCGCAACTGCCTCAAGAAGATGAACATCCGCACCCTCGGCGACCTGCTCCGCGTCACCGAGGCTGAGCTCATGGGCTACAAGAATTTCGGCGAGGCCAGCCTCATCGAAATCAAGCAGATGCTCAGCGCCAAGAACCTCCGCCTCGGCCAGGGCCTCGAAGAGCAGCACCGGCGCATGCGTGCCCGCGTGTCCGACTCGGTCAAGGGCAGCGGCGGCAACGACGGCATCCTCAGCAAGCCGGTCTCCGAACTCGGCCTGTCGGTCCGTGCTCGCAAGGCGCTGCAGGTCTTGGGCATCCAGTCCATCGGCGACCTCGCCGCCCGCACCGAAGCGGAACTCATGGGCGTCAAGAACTTCGGCTCGACCTCGCTCGACGAAGTCAAGGAGCGCCTCAACGCCTTCGGCCTGGGCCTTCGGGAGCTGAGCTTCTAAGCAAGGCAATACACCGGCACTCACGAGCCCCGTTACGATGCAGTCACGGGGCCTTTTTGTGCGCCTCGACCAAACCACCCCCGATCGACGATGATGGTGCGATGACCGAGATGCCCGGCCAGCCCCATATCGATGCCCCCGAGGACCACCCCGTCCTGCCCACCCGCTGGCACGGCGTGGCACCGGCGAAGCTCGTCTGGCTCACCGCCGGGCTGG
The DNA here is from genome assembly GCA_964543335.1 of uncultured Phycisphaeraceae bacterium. Classification (GTDB taxonomy): domain Bacteria; phylum Planctomycetota; class Phycisphaerae; order Phycisphaerales; family UBA1924; genus JANSXG01. The sequence continues at coordinate 17,683 of CAZIXS010000033.1, forward strand.
TCGTCACCGCCCTCATCGCCCTCTCGGCCTGCAGTTCCCTGCTGCCCTCCAGCCCGTCGCAGACCGCGCCCGCCCCCATCGTCACCACAGATCCCGCCTACAACCCCTCCACCATAGGCCACGAGAGCGAACCGCTCATCCGCGTGCGGATCGTCCGCGATGAGCCCATCGTCACCATCGGCGGCCCCGAATCCGTCCACATCCTCGGCCCCAGCCGCCACCGCATCCGCGCCAGGGCCGCCAGCGACGACGACTACGGCGCCTCCAGCCAGGTCGTCCCCACGCCGATCACCATCACCGTCGGGCGCGAGGCCTGGCGCATCACCGACGGACGGGGAAACACCCGGCGCATGCCCCGCTCACCACGCGGCATCGACGAAGACGCCCTCCGCATCACCTCGCTCACCTCCGAGATGCTCACCATCGACGGCAAGCAGCTCCCCGGTGCCCTCTGGCTGCACGGACGCTCCGGCTCTTCAGAGGCCGCGAACTCCATCGACATCGTCGAGCACCTGCCCATCGAGGTCTACCTGCCCGGTGTCATCGCCAAGGAGCTCTACCCCAACTGGGGCCTGGAAACCTTCAAAGCCCAGGCCATCGCCGCCCGCAGCTACGCCATGCACGAGCGCCAGCGCCGCCTCTCCATCGGCTCGCACTTCGATCTCGAATCCACCACGCAGGACCAGGTCTACGGCGGCGCGACCACCAACCCCACCGCGCTCAAGGCCGTCGAGCAGACCTACGGACGCATCCTCACCTGGAACGGCCACATCGTCCGCGCCTACTACAGCTCGACCACCGGCGGACGCGCCGCCAGCGCCCGCGACACCTGGCCGACCGGCCCCGGCTTCGAGTTCAACCTCATGCCGCCGATCCAGGCCTCGCCCCGCGACGACATCGATTCCTTCAGCCCGCTGTTCCGCTGGGAGGTCGAGCGGGACATCGACGAACTCAGCCGACGCATCCGCGCCTTCGCCGACAGCCGGCGCATGGGCATGCGGACCATCACACAGGTCGCCAGGGTGGACCCCGTCGCCTTCAACGAGTTCGGCCGCCCCCAGCGCTACCGCATCATCGAGCAGGGCGGACGCTGGTGGGAGCTCTCCGCCGAAGACACCCGCCTCGCCATGAACCACACCGGCGACAGCGGGCTCGCCTCCCCCACCCGCGACCAGCGCATCAACAGCGGCGACTTCACGACCCGGCGCGAGGGCGACAAACTCATCTTCTCCGGACGCGGCTTCGGGCACGGCGTCGGCATGAGCCAGTTCGGCGCCGAGGGCATGGCCCGCCAGGGCAAGCGGGCCGAAGCCATCCTCATGCACTACTACCCCGGTACCGAGCTGCGGCGGGCGTACTGATCCCATTGAAAAAGCCGGCCCAATCGGGCCGGCTGCGAGTGACTTGAGATCAGCTTCGCCGATTCAGCGACGACGACGCAGACCGATCATGCCCATGCCCGCCAGCGCCATGCCGGCGGCCCCGGGGAGCGGGATGACGGAATACGCAAGTTCGGCGTTGTCAATCGCGAGACCACCAGCGACATTGCTGTAGGTGAAATACCCGTAGCGGTTTCCTCCGACGGTTGTGGCGATGTCATCACTCGTCGAACGGGTAATGGAGTACAGTGTGTTGTCGCCGGAGTCGATCAGTGAAAAGATGACTTCCAGCACGCCTCCGTTGTCCACAAACTGCTGCTGCAAGGTGTACCAACCGGCCGTCGTGACGTTGTAGTTGTTCCCGCCGTTCGCATCCGTGAGATGGGGTGCGTAGAACCCGTTTGAGTTGTTTGAGGCGTTGACGAGCAACCCCTCACCCTCGACCACGCCGACATGCCAGATGAAATCGCGAAGGTGACTGCCATCTTGGCGATTTGCGGCGACTGTGTAATCGAATCCCTGCCCTGCCGACCATGCGCTAGGGTCCAAGTACACATCGAGAGAGGATGTGAATCCCTGCCCGAAGCTCGAGTTGTAGCCTCCGAAACGCGTGAATGCCGGGCCATTCAAGCGAGCATGGGCCGCGCCACTGGAGGACGCAACGCCATTCGAGTTGGATTCCTCGCGAACGATGGTCCCGCTAAGATCATTCCAGTCGTTGCCGTATCCATCGACCGCGTTTCCACTCGTCCATCCCGAATCTTCAAATCCTTGGAAGTACACCGTCTGCCCCGAAGCACTCGCTCCGGTCAGGCCCACCGTTGCCGCGATCGCCGCGGCTGCAATTCCCTTTTTCATCTCTCTCAACTCCTTCATCTCGTCTTCGCCCCGAAATGCCGCAGAACACACGCCTGCGACAACAAATCTCGTTCGGCTTCAGAGCCGGAAGGGCGGTCAATGTCCCCCTATTGTGCCCGAATGGGGGGCGGGTGCAACACGAAAATCGGAAATTCACCAAATCTTGGGGTCTTCCGCCCGATCCCAGCGGCCGATCCGCCTTTTCGGGGCCAGCGACGCGTTTTTTCCGGACGATCGTGGCCAGCTCGTCATCGC
>CAZIXS010000033.1:20274-26666 GCA_964543335.1 uncultured Phycisphaeraceae bacterium
CGGAAGAATCACCAAATCTTGGCTCTTGCACCCGATGCCAGCGGCCGATCCGCCTTGTCGGGGCCAGCGACGCGTTTTTCCGGATAATCGTGGCCAGCTCGTCATCGCTCGCCTGCCCCGCCGCCGCATCGGCGCAACGAAAAACCGGCCCCGAAAGGGCCGGTTTGAAGCGAGTCAGGTTGGTCGAGCCGACTCAGCGGCGGCGACGCAGGCCGATCATGCTCATGCCCGCGAGCGCCATACCGGCGGCTCCGGGAAAGCGATGACTACCGCAGCAAACGAAACTCATCCGGCAGCCGCGGAATCAGGATCACAACCCCCCGCATCGGGCGGGATAGCCGGTCCCGGCTCTCCAGCAGCAACTGCCCCACCGTCGGCAGCGGGGCCGCCCGCGGCCCGAACGAATTCGCGAGCGACGGCATCGGCGCATCCAGCGTTTCGAAGACCTGCGCCTCATCGTTCTCTGCGTCGGTCGGCACATCGCTGGGCCCCACCGTCGGCCCGAAGCGCGCGGGCGCCGAGCCCTCAGCGTCATCAGCCCCCGCCTCATCCGTAACCACGCTCTCGCGCCGCTCGAGTTCCTCGATCAGGTTCTCGCGCGTCACCCCTTCCACCTGAGACCAGTCGGCCTCGGGGGCCGCGGTCGTCAGCACGAGCGCATACCCCGGCGGCACCGTCAGGCCCAGCAGGAGATCCTCCAGCAGCGGGCCTTGCCCCTCCAGCGCCGGCGTGACCGAATCCGTGCGCGGAATCGCAAAGCGATTGTCGCGTTCCGTCACCGGATCACGCTGCTGCACCTGCGCGACCAACTCGATCCGCATCGAGGCCTCGATGCTTGGCCCTTCCTCCCGCTCGACACGCTCCGGCACGATCCACGCCCTGCCCAACAGGCGCAGCACACCCTCGGGCAGACGCTGCTCGGATCCGTACACCACGCTCCGCGTGCTCTCGGCGATGCGCCTCGACCGCATGATCTGCAGCCACTCCGGGGACTGCCCGAGCCACCGCCTCGACCACGCCGAAGTCGGCGGCGCCACCTGATGCACCACGACGATCTCGCTCAGCGGCACCGCGACCACCCGCACACCGCTCAAGCGCAGGCGCTCGCGCACTTCCTCGGGCAGGAACGCCGTCGCATCATCGTACGGCGCGAGCGCCCGCGCGATCACGCTGTCGCTGTCCTGCGTCAGCCACCAGTGCAGTTCCACACCGACCGGATTGCCCCGGATGAACGGGCGCTCCCCATCGAACACACGGTCCGGGACCATGCGCAGGTTCGGATCCCGATCCGAGGCCTCCGGCTCACCCGAGCCGCCACCGGAAGCGCAGCCCAAAGCCGAGATAGCCGCCGCCACGCACGCCGCGAGGGCGAGCACGCGAACCGAGCCACGATCACTGCGACACCGACCGATCATCCCGAATTGGACGCCCCGGGCGCCCACGGGTTCAGTAGATCTCCGAAGGGTGAAGATCTTCATGGCTGGCCGGCGTGAACTCGTTGATCCGATCGATCAAGCGGCGCACGAGCCCGATGTTGTGACGCGTGTGATGGAAGGCGATCCGGGGCAGCTCCAGCATTTCCTCTTCGATGTCGTACGGCCCGCGCTGCACGATCTCGCCCGACGCCACCAGCTGCGAGAACTCCTCGTTGAGCCGGCGAACATCGCCCGGCTCCAGGGGCTTCTTGATCCGGATCACCAGATCGTCCTTCACATAGCGCGAGGAGTGATAGTTGCGGTAGAACTTCTTGATGTGGTTCACCGCGTCCTGCATGTCGCGCGTGATGTAGTAGAGGTTCAGATCCTCCGGAGAGATCATGCCGTTGTTGAGCAGCGACCGCCGGACATAATTGTCCCAGTGCTCCCAGTAGGTCGAGCCCTCGGCCTCGCACAGCACGATCGGCACCATCGCCGACTTGCCGGTCTGCACCAGCGTGAGCGCTTCGAAGATCTCGTCCTGCGTGCCGTAGCCGCCCGGGAACACCGCCACCGCCTCGCACTGGCTGACGAACATCAGCTTGCGCGTGAAGAAGTAGCGGAAGTTGATCAGCTTATCGTCGCCCGCGATCACATCGTTCGCCGTCGTCTCGAAGGGCAGGCGGATCGCCAGTCCGAAACTCGCCGCGGCTCCCGGCCCCTCGTGACCGGCCTTCATGATCCCGTCGCCCGCACCCGTGATGCACAGCCAGTTGTTCTCGGCCATCAGCCGGCTGAACTCCACGCAGGCCTGGTAGTCCGGGTTTTCCGGCGGCGTGCGCGCCGAACCAAAGATCGAGATCTTGTGCTGATCGGGATACTTGCTGAACACCTGATACGCGTAGCGCAGCTCCTTGAACGCGGTGGTCAGCAGCTTCAGCTCTCCCGTGTCGCGGTCGTCGGTGATCAGCTTGAGCGCCGTGATGAGCTGCTCGCGGATCAACTCGCCTTCGTACACGCTCGTGTCACCGCCGCACTCGGCGATCAGCGCATCGAGCTTCTCGCGAAAGTCGGGCTGATCCACGCGCCGCTTGCCGCGCATCGGGGAGTTGATGGCGGGGTACGCATCCTCGCGCGTCGGGTCCGGAGTCACCGAATCCAGGCGGGACATGTTGTTGATCTTCTCGGAGTCGTTCTGATTCATTCGTTCTTTCATATCGTGTAAACAGACCGGCGCTCCGCTCACGGGCGAGGCTGGCCGGGCGAGGCAGCAGGAGGCGAGGGCTCCGGCAGCGGCTGCTCGCCGCGGATGATCGCGTCGATCAGTCGCCGGGTCGCGCTGAGCTGCTGGACCTCAACCTTGGGATCATAAAGCGTCCCGCCCACGCGTGCCGTCACCAGCTCGTTGCGGACCCGCTCCACGATCTCCGTCAGCAGCGAGACATCCCGCAGCACGACCGTCGTGAAGGTCAGATCCAGCCCCAGTTCCGGCAGCGTCATCGTGCCCGATCCCCTGATCGAGACCGATTTGGACTCCGCCGCCAGATCGTGCAGGTGCACCACACGCCCCTCCAGGAACGCCTCGGCGTACGCAAAGTCGATCGGCTCGCTCACCGGTGCCTGCAGACTCGACAGCTTCACGAACTCGATCAGCCCCGGCAGTCGCAGCACCTCGGTGCCATCGGCTCCCGGCGCCGGCTGGATCCGCACCAGCGACCTGCCACGCTGCGACTCCACATCGCCAATCCGCCCCGTGATCGAGAGGTTCGCGTCAAGCAGACCTCGGTTCTCCGGTGCACGCTCGGCGCGCTGCGGATCCGTCGCCACATCCGCCAGCAGCGCCCCGAAGTTCACCCCGCTCAGATCCGCATCGGCCTGCCACCGCGCACCCTCGTAGGTCCCCGCCGCGACCGGTCGGATCGCACCACGCGCCGCGAACCGCCCGCCCGCAAGCTCCGCCGAGACCGAAGGCACATACACCGTGCCCGACGCATCCGCGTCCCGACCCAGTTCAGCGGTCCGGAACCGCGCGCCGGTCTCGATGCGCGCCGCGATCGTCCCCAGCTGCGCTCCGCCGACTTCCGCCCGCTCGCCCACAAGATCCACCTCGACCTCGGGTTCCTCAGTTTCACGCACCACCGCACGGATCTCCGCGAGTCCCAGCAGATCGCTGAGCCTCAGCCCGACACGCATCCCCAGCGCCTCGAAGCCCGCTGTTCCCTCAAAGCGTGCCCCGCTCGAATCAATCCGCAATCGGCCATCGCGGATCGAGACGGGTCGCTCCGAGGACATCTCCGTCGCACGCATGAGTTCGAGCACCACTTCCGGCAGCAGCGCGTGCACCTCCGTGCCCAGAGAGGCCGCGTTCGCGTTGATCAGCGCATCAAGCCCGAACGGAGTCTCCGCCGATCGCGTCCATCGCCCATCCACACTCACGCCGACCGCGGTCGACTCGAAGTCGAGATCGACCGCCCCGCCAGACTCACTCACCTCGATCGAACCCGATGCGCGATCGAACAGCGTCGTCTCACCATGGCGGGTCAACCCGAGCGTCTTCGGCCGCACTTCGGCCTCCAGCGACGGCTCATCACCGCTGCGCACCTTGAAATCCGCATCAAACAACCCGGCCAGACGCATCTCCGCCAGCCGATCCCCGAGCTGCGTCGAGAACACCCCGATCACCGCCGCCGGCAAGGGAGACTCGAACAGCGCCTCGCGCACCGACCCCGACAGTTCCAGCGTCTGCCCACCGCCTCCGCCAAGCACATCCAGGCGGTACGCCCCGTCCACCGATAGTCGCCCGGCCAGCGCATCGTTGAAACGCAGCACACCCTCGAGATCGCGCACATCCACACGACCCGGCACCACACCGATCTCACCCTTGGGCCTCACCACCTCCGCACGACCGCCGAACGCATCGAAGCTCAACCGATCGATGTTCATCGCCTCGATCGCGTACCCGAGGTCGCGTTCGTCTCCGTTCAGCACCAGACGGGCATCGACGGTGCCCACCGGCTTGAACCGCTCACGCAGTTCCGTCACGACCGCGGCCTTGCTCGCATCCGCCGCATCCAGCACACGCTCCAGACGCTGCTCCACCGCGATGGAAGAACCGACCAACTCCACCTCGATCGACTCCGTCACCCGGCGCTCTTCGCCCTCGCGTTTCGGATACGCGACCCGCACCCGGCCCGTGAAGTCGCCATCGCCGCCGGCCACCTTCCCCTCAAGCCGCGGCATATCCAACCAGTCATCCGTCACCGTGAAGGCGCCGCTCAGCGATGTCAGCAGCGCCGGACCGCTCCCGGCCTTCCCGATCTCCATGCTCTTCAGTTGCGCATCACTCACGCCGGTCGCGCCGCTCGGGTGCGCCTCCACCCCCTCGAATCGCACATCCACGCGGTAGTCCGTGCCGCTATTCTCCGACGCGAAAATGTGCGCGACGCACGACGCCGTGCCAACCAGATTCAGCCGGCGCAGAAACCGGTGCACCGAGAACCCGGGATCCGGCTCGCCCTCGCTGATCGCCGCCCGCTCCTCGAAACGCGCACGCCCCGGGAGCGCCTGCACGAGCATCCCGTCGATCGGAACGCCTGACGCGGTGATGCGGATGTCCGGCGTGTAATCCTCCCTCGTGTAGCGCACCACACCCGCGATCTCTCCGGTCCCGCCGCGAAGACCGCGAAGCTCGCTCGGCTCGATCGTCGCCGATCCGTCCGAAATCACCAGGCGCAGCCGCTCGGCGATCGCCGGATACGGGAACCGATCCACCACCAGCCCGGCGTCCGGAATATCGATGACGATCGTCTCTTCGTAGTCCGACTCATCGCCCTGCTCGCGTCGAATCGCGATATCCAGCGTGCCCGTCCCGCCAAGGTCGAACACCGGCAGAAGAAGCCGCGCATCGATCGCCTCCAACCGTTCCAGAGCCCGTTCGATCTCAACCGGGGAAGACTCCGCATCCTCGCGCATCGCATCGAGCGCCGACTGCAGATCAACACGCTCGGTCACCAGAGCTTCGCGATCCTCAGCCGAGATCAGCACACCGTCCGCGCGAAGCCGCTCGTACTGCGCATCGCTGAAGATCGTGCGGTACACCGATTGCCGGTTCTCCGGGAGCGAATCGCGGAACAGCTCGTCTGTCCGCAGATTCCGCAGCACGATGTCGATCTCCACCGCCGCGCCGTCCTTCGGCGGCCAGATCCGCCCCGCCGCCGTCAGCTCCGCCCCGCTCGCGCTCTCGCCGCGAATGTCGATCAGCCGAACCTCGTACTCATCGAACTGCACCCGACCGGTGATGTTCTGAATCGGGTACGGGTACTCGCCGAACTTCCCCGAACCATTCTCGAAATTCAGGATGCCCTGCGTCACCGTGCGCCCCGGCGATCCGTCCACGCTGCGCCCGCGAGACACCCTGACGAAGCCCGACAGATCCGCCTCGGGATCCACAAACCGGTTCATCACACGAAGCATCAGTTCCGGCGCAAATCGCTTGAGCTGGCCCTCATCATCGAAACTGAACGAATCCGTCTCGATCTGCGCCCGGTACGACGAATCCATGCTGTACGAGTCGTACTGCATCGTCACGCGGCAGGCCAATTCCTCGATCGCACCGGCGAGTTCCGCCGTAAAGCCGTCCTGCGCGAACACGATCGTCCCACGCACATCGCGCATCTGCAGCTTCTCGCTCCGACTCCCCGTCGGTTCGCTCTCGTCGGCCACCGTGATCGGGATGAGAAGATCCACATCGCGAGGCGTCAGCCGAACCGCCAACCCCTCGTTCGGCCCGTATGTGAAGGTCGCATCGTCGATCGCACCCTTCACATCGAGCGCTCGCCAGAACTCGCGGATGCGTGTCGGCGCGGTGCGCGACGACCACTCCGCAAGATCCAGCCCGGTCAGCGTCAGCCGTACATCGCCGCTCTCCCGGTCGATCTGGCCCTCCAGACGCGCACCGTTCGGATCCGGCAGATCACC
>CAZIXS010000034.1:0-26573 GCA_964543335.1 uncultured Phycisphaeraceae bacterium
GGGTCATGCCCAGAACATGCTGAAGATAAGCGACCGGTGTCTGGCCCCGACCGATGGACTCCGCACAGGTGTCATCCCAAGCCCCCAGCCGCACCAGCATGTCCCGCTGCAGGCCATCGCCCGACGATACGAATCTCAATTCTTCCGGTGTTTCGGAGAGGTGTGTCATCATGGGCAGGCCCAGTTCCGCACACCATTGCGCACACCGCTCATAGAGCCGGGGCCCAACCGAGTACGGGGCGTGAGGCTGCCAGGTCCAGGCGACCTGTCCGGAAGCCGCCGTGATCTCCTCCGCCTCGGAAGCCAGACTATCCAGCATCCCGAGCACCAGGTCCTGGCGATGCCCAATGCCGAACAGTTCGATCGCAGACAGCCCGCTGAGCCGCGTGCCGGCAAGTGCTCTCAGGGCCTCCAGCCCGAAAACACCAGCGATGTCCCCAACCGCGACCACCCCGCCAGAAAGAGACCTCGCAGCCCCATCGCGGACTGAGGTTGCGATCGCTTCAGGAACGGTCACTCGTCCCGAGCGGATCATGTCAACCCAGTCCACGAACGACTGCCCACGCTCAAAGGGCATTGGGCCGATGTGCGTCAGATCGAGGTGAGTATGTGCGTTTACCAGCCCCGGAATCGCGACTTTGTCCTTCGCATCGATGCGTTGAGTGCCCGATCGCCCCGCTTCAGGGTGCGCCTCGACCTCCTCCCGCGAACCAATGGCCAGCAGTTCCACCGCTGGCCACTTGGCCGGATCCAGAGCGATCAGCATGCTGCAGCCAGGCCGGTCGAAATCCCGACCGTCTGCGGCCCCAGCCAGATCGAGGATTTGCACTTGGCGGGACATGGGGTCACTCACATCGAGTCGGAATTTCGCGTTCAAAAAACAGGTCTCTTCATCGGTTTTCACGCCCGGAGAAGCCCCAGGCCGATGAAACGGTGACCGGGCGTGTTCCGCTCCGTGCCGAACCCGCGCGCCCGGATCATGGTATTCTTTACAGCAACCCGGCGTATTCTCGGACTTTCGCTGGGTAATCCAGTCCGATCCCATCCAGAGGCGAACTCATGCGTCAAGCCCCGATTTTCCGTTCCGTCAACAAGCTCAGCACCACCCTCGCCCTGATCAGCGTCGCGGGGCTCGGCCTCGGCGGCTGTGTCGGGCAGGGTGAATACGACACGACCACCACAATGGTCGATTCGCTGGAAGCTCAGAACGCTCGTCTCCTCCAGGAAAAGCAGACCGCCGAAAGCATCGCCTCCCGCCGTGCCGAACGCATCGGCGAGCTCGAGGCCGCCGTGGCCGCCAAGGATCGGCAAATCGGGCAACTTTCCAACCGGCTGGACGGACTGACCCAGAACCTCGGCGATCTGGAAAGCCGCCTCGGTAATGTGAACATGGGCCCGGCGCTCGACGCCCAGACCGATCTGGCTCTGCGCCAACTGGCCTCCCGGTACCCCGACCTGCTCCAGTACGACTCGCAGCGCGGCATGATCCGCGTCGCCAGCGACCTGACCTTTAACTCCGGCTCTGACTCGCTCCGCGAAGGCGCTCAGGACGGGCTCCGCCAGTTGGCCCAATCCCTCTCGGCCTCCTCGGCATCCGGTTACGCCCTGCGGGTCGTCGGACATACCGACAGCCAGCCGATCACCAACCCCGCCACCCGCCAGCGCTTCGCCAACAACCGCGTGCTCTCGGTCTTCCGTGCCATCGCGGTGTCCGAAGCCCTTCAGGCTGCGGGCTTCCCCGGCAACCGGATCGAGGTCGCCGGCTGGGGCCCCCACCGCCCAGCGGTGGCCAACAACCCGACGGGTGGCACCGCCGCGAACCGCCGGGTCGAAATCTTCGTGGTTCCGATGACGGACATCCCCGCTTCGGCCGCTTCGGATGAGAACACTGGTCGCGGAGCACCGATTCCCGCCGAGCGAGCCCCGGCCACCAACGACATTCCCATGAAGTGATCTGGTGCGGGAATGCACCTCCGCTCCTCAGGGCGAATAAGGTTCCCCCGTGCCCGATGCCAAACCAGCCAACACCGACGCAACGCCCCGCATGCTCGAGCCGATCGAGCAATTCGGGGCGTTTCTCGTGCGCCATACCGAACACTTCGGGCAATTCCTGCACTTCACTTGGCGAGTCGTCATTGCGGTCCTCACCCGCCCGGGCTCCTGGGCCAAGTGGCCGCGTCTGTCCCAGCAGCTGGACCTCATCGGCACGCGTTCTGCACCGGTGCTGGCTCTGACCGGCCTGTTCATCGGGGCGGTGCTCGCGATCGAAGGCTTCGACCAGTTCGCCCAGTTCGGGCTTGAGCAAAGACTCGGAGCAGTGGTCAACATCTCCGTGGTCAAACAGATCGGCCCGGTCCTCGCCGCGGTCATGCTCGCCGGGCGTGTGGGCTGCGCGCTCGCCGCCGAACTCGGCTCGATGCGCGTGACTGATCAGCTCGACGCGATGCGGGTCATGGCGGCCGACCCGGTCCGCGTGCTCGTCGCGCCCCGGGTTGTCGCCTGTGTCCTGATGATCCCCGCCCTGACAGTCATCTCCAACCTCTGCGGCATCGCAGGCGGCTGGATCATCATTGTCGCCATCGAAGATGTCAGCCCGGGGGCCTACTGGCAGTACACCGCGCAGTTCATCGACTGGTGGGATGTGCTCACCGGCCTGATCAAAGCGGTGTTCTTCGCGCTCGCGATCGGGATGATCTCCTGTTTCAAGGGCTTTACCTGCAAAGCCGGCTCCCAGGGCGTCGGACGGGCCACGACAGAAGCATTCGTGACGAGTTTCGTCGCGATCGTGATCATGAACTTCGTGTTGGCCAAGCTCCTGAACGACCTTGCACCGTTCGTGAACTGACGGGCGTCCGAATCAGCCCGCGGATTTCTTATGGATCCCGGTCGCCTTGATCGTGAGCACGCTGTCGTTCGGGCGCACATCGACCGTGCCAACCACGATCACCTCGTCGAGAGGCTTCAACCCGTCCAAACCAGACCCGATCGGATTCCCATCGACATCGACCACGATGACCGTCGCGCTGTTCGCGGCAATCGTCTCCTTGGTTTCGCAGCAGTAATCCCAGGGAATCGAGCAGTGGTCATCTTCCTTGTCCGCACAGCTCGGGATCGCCGCATCCATCATGATGAAAACGGGAGATCCTTCGGTGATCGGGTTCGCTCTCCCGCCGATGCGACCGCGCAGGACGATCTCCTCGCCCTCCGCAGCAACACGCTTCGCCTCGCCGATCTCCCGCCACTCGCTCGGGGCGCTCGTCAGGACCCACGCCGGGCTTGAAGCACCGGAATTTCCCGTTGAATTCGCGCTGGAATTGTTCGAGGAGGCTTCCCCGGTCTGCTCGCTACCACATCCGGACAGAGCGATGCAGGAACACGCGAGGGCGAGAACGGTTGGCTTCAGCAGTTTCATATCAGACTCCTTCAGAGATCAAGAGAACAGGTCAGGACGAGCAATATGCTCACAGACATCACAGTGACTTCAGCGCTGCCGGAATCGGCAGACGCAAACAACGAATGGATGGCGGGATCGCTCCAACAAGCCCGACTAAGGCAGCGCATAGCAGAGCCACGAGCATCACCACCCCATCGATATTCATCTCAAAAGCTCCCATCGAGAATCGCACGGCGAAACCGTCCAGCACCAGATACCCGATGGCAAGCCCGAGCACCGCGCCACATGCCGCAGCAAAGAGCGACTCTTCCGTCAGATTCAGTACGATCGCCGACCGCTTGAACCCGAGCGACTGCAGCATCCCCACTTCGCGCACGCGAGCGGAGAACGCGGCGTACATCGTGTTTAATCCACCGAGCAGCCCACCCAGACCGATCAGGACTGCGGTGACGATCACCATCACGCGGATGGGCTGGTAGAACGCCGCGATTCCGGCGTAGTACTCGTCTTCGGTCATGGACGCGATCTCGAGATCGAGGCGGGTCTTCGTCAACAGGTCAATATCCGAGGGCTTAGCGGTATCGAGCGCGACGACCACGCTCGAGATCGTCCCCTCTCGCTTCGTCGCGATCTGCAGGTCAGTGATCGGCATCCAGATCTCGGCATCCATAACGGTGGAAGGCGCGGAGAACCGACCGACGATCTCCCAGCCACGGTTGTCGAAGTAGAGCATTTGGCCGACCGCCAGGCGCTCGTCGGGAAGCCCAAGCCGGACCGAACTCAACTTGCCGACCATGATCTCATCGTGACCAATGCGGGGGAGGCGTCCCTCGATCATCTCCACCTGAGGATGCACCAGTACCGCGATTTCGGGACGCACGCCACGGATCACGCTCTGGTAGGCCTCGCCAGCTGGCTCGATGCGTACCGGCAGCATCGTGTTGATTTCCGGCGAGACCAGCGGCACATTGCCCGCCTGCTTCAGCCCGCGTACGCTCGACGCCACGATCCCGGCCACGCTCGCGTCGATCTGCGACCGCTCAACCGATTCCTCGCTCCCGGCCCCGAGCACGATCACATTCGTGTGCAACCCCGCGCCCCGGCTGAGTGTCACTTCCATCCCACGCACGAACGCCGTCGCCGCCATGGCGAGCAACACCACAAGCGTCGCGCCGATGAGCGACGACAGCAAACGGGTGCGGCTGCGCCCGAGGTTCCGAAAGGCGTATTCGAAGGGGAGCTGTCTCATTCGTTCAGTTCTCCCTTACACAGCTCGGAAACAGGTCGCGATCTCACGACGCGAGGCCTGGAGTGCGGGTAGGAAACCGGCCACGATGCCGAGTGCTGCACACACAGCCAATCCTGTGAGGAGCAGCGTCGGACCAGCGAGAATCGGGATCGACTGTCCCTCGACCGACAGCGAATAGCTTGTGATCCGGCTCGCGCTGATCGCCATCGCGCCGCCGATCAGTGCACCGATGGTTGCAATCAGAGCTCCCTCGCCGATGATCAGAAACCCGACCTGCCAGCCCTTGTACCCGAGCGTCTGCAGGATCGCGTGCTCGGCAATGCGGCTCTGCACGCTCAGGACGATCGCGTTGCCGATCAGGGCCATCACTGCGACTAGGCAACCGATGCCGAGCCAGCGGGCGAACCCGACCAGTTCGATCATATCCGCCGCGATAGACGCGATGAAGGAGTTCTCCGTTGCCGTCATCGTCGGTTCCTGAGCAGTGCGGAACATCTCATCGATCTGCTCCGACACGGATTCGAGCTGCGAAGAATCACTCACACTCACATCGAACTGCGTCACCACACCGAGTCCGCTGTTGCCAGCAAGCTGAATGAAATCGAGTGACGCAAACGCCGTGTTGTGATCCTGAAGTTCCGTCGATTTGATGATCCCTGCGACATAGGCCGTGATCCCCGCGGCATCGAAACTACTCCCGACCTTCAGCCCGCGCCGCTTCGCGAGAGTCTCGCCGACGAGCGTCGCATCCGATCGGCTCTTCCACTCTTCGATCGACCCCGAAATCACCTCGATCTTGCCTTCCCGGTCATGCACGAAGGAATCCTTCGGCACGCCCCGAAAGGTCACCACATCCAGCGAAGTGCCGCAGTTGGTCACGACCACCTTGATCGGCAGCGCGGAGACGACCCCGGGTATCCGCTCGATTCGGCTCTGATAGTCCTGCGGCAGCAGGCTCGTGGCCGGGCAGAACCGGTCTTTGCGATATACCACCAGCTTGGTCTCGTCCGCGCTCGCGGTCGTCGCCTTCGTCACGCCCGCCTGCATCGCCTGGATCGAGGTGAACAGGAACATGGCGATCGCCACGCCGGCAATCGTCAGCAGTGAACGAACGCGGTTGCGCGTCGCCTGCTTCACAATGAGGGGGATGAAAGAGAGCATCATGAGAGCACCTCCTCGTGTTCCATCAATTCATCGGCGACCAGCACCCCGCTGTCGAGATGCAGCGTCCGTCCGGCGTACCGGGTCGTGCCCGGGTCGTGGGTGACCATGATGATCGTGCGCCCCTGCTCGCGGTTCACACGCTGCATGAGTTCCATGATCGACGCGGCGGAGGCCTTGTCGAGGTCGCCCGTCGGCTCGTCGGCCACGATGATCGTCGGGTTCGTCACCATCGCCCGGGCGATGGCCACGCGTTGCTCCTGCCCGCCGGACATCTGCCGAGGGTAGTGGCCAGCACGATCCGCGATGCCAACTTCTTCCAGCACCTGCTGCACACGCTCGCGCCGTTCCTGCCTCGACAGGTTGTGCAGCAGCAGAGGCAGTTCCACATTCTCGAACGCGGTCAGCACCGGCACGAGGTTGTAGAGCTGGAAGATGTACCCGACATGCTCCGACCGCCACGCCGCGAGTTTGTTGCGGCTGAGCTTGGCGATATCCACACCGTCGATCACCAGCGTGCCGCGGGTCGGCGAATCGATACCGGCGATCAGGTTCAGCAAGGTTGTTTTGCCGCTTCCGCTGGGGCCCATGAGGGCGACGAACTCGGATCGCTGCACCTTCAGGTCCAGTTCATTGAGCGGCCGGATGATCTCGCCCCCCTTCGAGTACTCGCGGGTCAATTTGGTAGCTTCGATCAAAGTCATTTCACACCTCCAGCACTCGCCATCTGGACCGTCTCACCTTGCTTCACTTCGACGCGATCGAGTACAACCAGATCGGTCGCACGCAGGGGGCCACTGACGATCGCCAGCAACTCGTCCTCCTCCACCGAATCAACCTCCTCGACATTCACCGACATCACCCGACCACGCAGCCCGCGCCGCTCACGGATGACCAACACCGTTCCGGATGCAGATATGGCCTCGCGCGGCACCATGAACCGCTCAAGCTGCTTGGGTGTATCACTCACCCGCTGGTTCTCACCGCCCGCAAGAAAGCGCACACGCGTCAGCATCTCGGGCTTCAGAATCGGATCCGGATCGAGAATCCGCACCTTCACTTCCAGCGTGTTGCGCTGCAGGTCGGCGAGGTTCGTGATCCGAGTGACCACCCCGCGAAATGCTCGATCCGGCAAAACCTCACAGAACACCTCACAGGACTGCCCCACGGCCACATGCGATGCTTCCGCCAACGGAACATCGGCACGGACCTGAAGCATTTCCGGGTCATAAATCTCCACGATGTGCGATGACGACGGGTTATCCATGCCGAGCATCACTTTGTCGCCAGGCGATTTCAATCGCCGCAGAACAAACCCATCGATGGGAGCCGGCACCGTCATGCGAGAAAGGCGCAGTTCGGCTTCATCCACAGCAGTACGGGCGCGTTCCACGCGGGCCTCAGCGGAGGCCGACGCGGCCCGAGCGCCGTCCAAGGCCAGCCGATCCTGCACGCGCAGCCGAAGGTTTTCCTCCGCCGCCCTCAGATCCGCACGCGACCGATCCAGTTGGGCGCTCAGGATCGCTTCCTGACGCTCAAGAGACTCCACCATCGCGGCCTGCGCCTCTCTCGCCGCATCCGCGATGATGACCTCGATCTCGCTCGCGCTGCCGGCTGCCGCCGCCTTGGTGAGCAGTTGAGCTTCCTGAGTCCGCGCAACCAAGGTTGCCTTCGCTTCATTGATCTGCGAGGGAAGCTGCAGCAGCCTCGCTTCCAGTTCTGCAGCGTTCGCCTTCGCCGTCGCAACGGCGCGATCCAGTTCCACCGGGTTCTCCCAGTCCGTTTCTGCAGCAATCAGCCGGGCCTCGGCCATTTCCTGCTCCGATTCAGCCAGCCGCAGCTCAGAGCGGGCGGAATTCAGAGCGAGCTGTGCATCGTCGGTGACCAGCTTTGCCACTGGCTGGCCAGCTCGAACGCTCTCGCCTTCGAGCACCAGCACCTCGCGCACCACACCATCAGCCAGGGCAATCGCTGCGGTCGCGTACGGGTCAGGCTCGATCCAGCCCGGAGCTTGCACGGTTTTGCCGAACGGCTGACGCTGAGCCAGATCCTCAGACCGAGCGACCTCCTGTTCCGTGGCAGCCGGGAGGATCTGCGCGACACGCACCTGCTTCGCCGGAGTTAGCGAAGACAGACTCGACCAGGCCAAAAGACCCAGTGTGATCGTGGCAAGCACCGCAGGGATGAGAATATGGGGAGCAGGGATAAGCTTCCGCCTCGCGCGGACGCTTCCCGTTCGGGAGTCCTTGTTCATGTGTTGCCTTCAGCGTGAGTACCGGATTCGTCCGGTGCGCAGCGCGCACCACGACCACGGATTCAGCACTGAGGCGGACGGAGCAGATCGAAACGCTGGTCCCGAGCATGAAGCGACTGCTCGACGGGCGCCAGAACCGGGCGACTCGTGCGGAACAAGCCATGCGATCGCGTTGGCAGCACGGCACCGGCAGGGGCACTGACCGCTGCGCAGAGTGTGCAATCACAGTCGCCATCACACGGCGCGTTCGTCGGATTGTGTTTCGGCTCCTCGGGTCTGTCCTGATCTTGATCGGGATTCGACCTGTCCTCGTCACCCGAGCATCCACCGCAGCAGTCCCCAGCCGGACCGTCCGTCGCATTGGTGACCACCGTGGCGGGCACTCCATGGCAGCAAGACACCGAAGCGCGCACCGTCTGACCAACCATGCCGGCCAGTGCGATGACCACAATCATCAGGATGTGCAGCGGATTCGATGCCATGAGACCTACCGAGCATACGCATAGTCGGCGAGATTTGTTCCAACCGACCGCAAAAGACCGTCCGCCGCCCTCTGAAAGGGCGAGGCAGAGGTTATCCGGTCCTGCGGAAAGTGGGCGAACTCGGACTCGAACCGAGGACCTCGCGGGTGTAAACCGAGCGCTCTAGCCAACTGAGCTATTCGCCCCACAGTGCCCCAGTGTAGCGATTTACCAGACCCAGCGAGTCCCCGGCCGCCTTTCTCACAGGGGGGAGTCGGATACCATGCCACCCTATTCCGGACCGATACCCCCCTTCCCCGGTTCCCCGGGTTTTTGGAGATTTGATACAGATGGCCAACGGTTACGCCAAGGAAGTGATGGAGCAACTCCACGCCCGCAATGCCCACGAGACCGAGTTTCTGCAGGCTGCGGATGAAGTCTTGGAGTCGCTCGCTCCGGTATTCGAGAAGCACCCCGAGTACCAGAAGCACGCCATCCTGGAACGGATCGTCGAACCCGAACGGGTGATCCAGTTCCGTGTCCCCTGGCTCGACGACAACAATAAGCCCCGTGTCAACCGGGGATTCCGCGTGCAGTTCAACTCCGCAATCGGACCCTACAAAGGCGGCATCCGCTTCCACCCTTCGGTCAACCTGTCCATCCTCAAGTTCCTCGGCTTCGAACAGATCTTCAAGAACGCCCTCACCGGGCAGATGATCGGCGGCGGTAAGGGCGGCTCGGACTTCGATCCCAAGGGCAAGTCCGACTTTGAAGTCATGCGCTTCTGCCAGTCATTCATGACCGAACTCACCCGCCATGTCGGCCCGGATACCGATGTCCCCGCGGGTGATATCGGCGTGGGCGGACGCGAGATCGGCTACATGTTCGGGCAGTACAAGCGCCTCGCCAACGAGTTCACCGGTGTGTTCACCGGCAAGCCTCTCGGCTTCGGCGGCTCGCTGGGTCGCACCGAGGCCACCGGCTACGGCACGGTGTTCTTCGCCGCCGAAATGCTTCAGGTCAAGAACCAGTCCCTCGAAGGCAAAACCTGCCTGGTCTCGGGATCGGGCAATGTCGCGCAATACGCCGTCGAGAAACTGCTCCAACTCGGGGCGAAGCCGGTGACCGTCTCAGACTCCTCAGGCTGGGTGCATGTGAAGGACGGCATCACAAATGAGATGCTAGAGGAGATCAAGGACCTCAAGAACAACCGGCGCGGGCGCATCAGCGAACTCGCCGAGAAGTACCCGGGCAAGGTCGAGTACCACGACACCGATCGCAACGCCGACCACAACCCGCTCTGGCAGGTCAAGGCCCACTGCGCCTTCCCCTGCGCTACCCAGAACGAGATCAACGGCAAGGACGCGGACAACCTGCTCGCGGGCGGCGTGACCGTCGTCAGCGAGGGCGCGAACATGCCCTCCGATACCGACGCCGTCAACAAGTTCGTCGCAGCGAAGATCATGTACGGCCCCGGCAAGGCGGCCAACGCCGCGGGCGTCGGCTGCTCCGCTCTTGAAATGGCCCAGAACTCCTCGCGCGTGGCGTGGTCGTTCGAGAAGGTCGAGAGCATGCTCAAAGACATGATGGCCACGATTCACAAGAGCGCCTACGAGGCCTCCGAACGCTATTCGACCGCCGGCAACTATGTGGACGGTGCGAACATCGCTGGCTTCGTCAAAGTGGCCAACGCAATGGTCGCCCAAGGCGTCGTCTAACACGATCCCAACATTCCATCTCGCACCCAGCGGCGGGCTCCGGCCCGCCGTTTTCATTGCACCCGCTACACTTCCCTCTATGAAGGTCCATCGCCGTGTCCCATCCCCAGCTGTTGCGCTTGAGTCCACCCTGCTTCTGCACGGCGTTCCCAAAGAGAGCGCTCTTGGGCTCCACCGTGAACTGAGCGAGATCTGCTCCGCGCAGGGTGCACACCCGGCCCTGATCGCGCTGCTCGAGGGGCGGCCCGTGGCCGGCGTGACCGAAGCCGAGTTGCAGCAACTCCTTGAGGCAGGATCAGTTCCCAAAGCGAATACGTCCAACCTTGGCGTGCTGAAGTATTGGGGCGCGAACGCCGCAACCACCGTCAGCGCCACAATGGAAATTGCCGCGAGTGCGGGAATCAGCATCTTCGCAACCGGTGGCCTTGGGGGGGTTCACCAGAACCTGTTCACGGGCGGCTCCACCTGCAACCTGGACATCTCCTCCGATCTGTCCGCAATGAGCCGCTTTCCCGTCGCAGTCGTCTCCAGCGGCGTGAAATCAATCCTGGATGTCGTCGCCACCCGGGAAGCATTGGAGTCGCTCGGGGTGTGCGTCGTCGGGTTCCGAACCAATAGCTTCCCGGCTTTCTACGAGCGATCGTCAGATGCTGGAGTGGACGCACGCTTCGACGATGCGGAATCGCTCGCCGGTTTTCTTCTCAGCGAACTCAGCCGTTCGAATCGAGGAGTGCTGATTGCAAACCCGATCCCCGAGCAGCACGAAATCCCGCGGGACCGCTTTGAGGCGTGGCGGGAGCGGGCCGAAGAAGAGGCGGAGTCGCAAGGAGCCACCGGGCGAAGTGTAACCCCGGCGGTGCTCGCAGCCCTCCACCGTCTATCCGACGGCGCTACACTAAACGCAAACATCGAACTCATCCGATCCAACACCACTCTGGCCGCTCAACTCGCGGTCTCGATGCACCGCCTCGCGAGGAAGACACCATGACTTTGCAAGCCAAACGCTCAAGCGCTTTGTCCCACATCGTGGCAGTCGGTCTTGCCATCGGCCTCTTCGCCGGAGCATGTTTCGCTTCGGAGCCGGTCGTGGACGGTGATTTCAGCGAGTGGGAGCACGGACACATCGCCGCGGTGGATGCCGCAGGTGACGCCGAGGGTGCGTTCGATATCACCCGAGTCTGGATCATGTCGAATGGGTCGATCGTCCATGTGCGCTTCGATGTCGGGCGCACCCTGAACCTGCAGTCCGGACTCGATGCCGAGGGTACGCTCCGATTCAGCTTCTTGTGCGAGCGGACCGGTGGCCAGGTTGTCGTGGACACACGCAACCGGGAAGTTTCGCTCACCGATCCGGATGGCAACACCAAAAGGACGAATTGGCACGAAACCGGGTACTGGAGCGCCCCGACCTACGCGTCGACCGAATTCGAATTCCGCATCGACCTCTCTTCGATCGGTGCCGAACTGGCCGACGAGATCCGACTCTCCATCGACGGCAGCGACGCACTCGATGAACCCATCGTGTTCCATCTGGAAGATGAGATCACCTCGCCGCGCACCGCAGGATTCACGCTGCCCGAGCCAGCCGGGAACCAGCTGCGCGTCGTCTCACTGAATACCCTGCGGAACGGGATGGTCGACGCTGAACGGGCACCCACACTGATTCGACTCCTCAAGTCCCAGAATCCAGACATCATCCTGCTGCAGGAGGAGTACAACACTTCCGCCCAAGACATCGAAACCGCGATTGAAACCGCACTCGGCGGCGACTGGAACACGGTAAAGACGCGCGACAATGTCATCGTCTCGCCCTTGCCTCTGACCAAGCTCACTTCGTTCAGCGAGGCCTACGCCGCCGCGATCATCGAGCCGGAAGGCCAGTCCCCCCGGCTTGTTCTCAGCGTCCATCCCAAATGCTGCGGCCACATCGGCTCGGATGAAGATCGCAGGCGGATCGAGGAAACCCGAGCGATGATTCGCACGATCGAACTCGCGCGTCAACGCTACGGGCAGGATATCCCCGTCCTCGTGGCCGGAGACTGGAACTTGGTGGGCTCACGCACTCCCCTCGATCTCCTGACCAACCCGACAACCGCCGCCCTGCGTCACATCGAGGCGAGAAATCCCGCCACTGGAGACACCTACACCTGGATCTCCCCACGATCCGACTTCGGCCCCGGCCTGCTCGATCTCGTCACCATGAGCGCCCCCGAAGCCGAGCGATCCAGCGCCGCGGTCTTGGATACCCAGACACTTTCTCCCGCCATCCTCCAGTCGCTCGGCCTGCAGAAATCTGATTCCGGCGCGAGCGACCACCTGATGCTGGTCTTCAACTTCTAGTCGGACAGACCAGCGGATTCAAGAGCGGGAAACGGTCACCCTCGGCGTCGCGTCCGCCCCATCACCAAACAGCTCAGCGTCAGTATGGCGATGGGTCCGGGTGCCGGAACCGCACGCAGCGTGTACGCACCGCCATCCAGAGGCAGGACACCGCGAGCGTACACACCCTGCCCCACGCCCAACAGCAGATCCTCGGGTCGGATCAGATCCGGGAGGTCCGGCAGGTCGGTGTGCAGCACGGGAGGCTGGCCCGGTGTAAACAGATCCGAGAGGTCATTCTCCGGAAGCTCGAGCCAGATCTGCTGGGCGTACGGCGTGTTGAGTTTCGGCAATCCATCCGGGAGTTCCAACTGCATGGGAGGCAACTCTGGCCGGGGAAGATCGGGAACATCCGTATGCACACGCGGCAAGCCGACAAAGCCATCGCCAAAGTCGATGAGCTCTTCTGAAGGCGGTTGGAAGTGCGCGGTGGATGGTTCGAGTTCAATCGGCGCAGCGGCGGCCAGAGAACTGAGCAGCAGAACTCCGCTTGCTCCGGCGGCGAGAACACAAGCCTGAGAGAAAAGTGGGATCCGCATCACAGTTCACCTCCAGAGTTGGAGTGCCTCGTCGAGGCGCTCTCCAACATCGCCCAGCCGGTCTGCTGAAAAGCCGGGAATCGTGCCATGGTTGCCGAGATCAGAGTTCGATCGGTTTCGTCGATGCTTAATTCGAGTTCGAGCCCGGTCCGCTCGCTGAGCAGGCGATGCAGCGACATCTGCATCGAAAAGGCTCGCTCGCGCATCGCCCAGTGGTCAAGGTTGTCCGCGATATCCAAGGTATGACCCAGCAGGGTCTTCATGGCCGCCTGAAGGTCGGATCCGTCCATGGTGCGCATGGCAATATTGGTCGCGAACACACAGGTCCAGCCCAGACTTTCCATCACATCGCCGCGAGGCAGGACCTTCGCGTCCAGTGCCGATTCCACCCGTGCGATCATCGCATCCACGGTCGATGGGCCATCCAATTCACCCCGATGGACCAGACACTCCTCGATGCCGGCACGGCAGGTCGCGGCAATACCACGGAGCTGCGCATCCCCGAGCGAATCGCTGAGTTCGTTGTACATGCGCTCTGAGATCGTCAGATCCGCGATCGCGAGTTCCCGGTGACGGTCGGCCTCATCCGGCTCGACCGACATGAACCGACGGCGCACATGGCCACGGAGGTAGTGGACGAACGCGACACGCTTCCAATCGACATCCCGCTTGGGCGGGTTCGACTCGTAATGATTGGCGAGCAGTTCCGCGGTACCCAGAGCCGGCTCAAGATCCCACAAGCTGTACCAGGCGTTCGCGAGCGTGGAACGCAGAATGTTGCGGGTATAACTGCTCACGCTCTGGCACGCCAGACCCCTTCGGCAGGCATCGACCTCCTGGGTGTACCGGCCCAGACCGTCCCAACCCGATGCTTCCATCGCGCAGGAAAACGCCCGGCGCTCTTCACTCTCCGCGGCACGATACATGCGCCCCGCGAGTTCGATCATGTCGCGGTAGCGACCGTCGTCATGCGCCTCGCGGGCCTCGGTGTACAAAAGTTCGAAAGCCTTATCCGACGCCGTTCCTCGCGAAGCCGGCTTGGCTTCGACGATCCGGCTCCCGTTCGATGCATCACCATTCCAGATGGTCTCGAGCACCGCACCAACCGGCCAATCCAAAGCCTTCGCCAAGGCAACCACGAAATCGCTCTTCGGGTTTCCACTCTCAGGGTACACCTTGGTGGGATCTCGACGAAGGTGCCGGGCGAGTTCGGCGCGGCTCCAGCCACGGGTGGTCCTCGCAAGATCAATCAGCCGGTGAAGCCGCTCGGTCCGTGCTCGTTCTTTCGTCATGGGGAGTACTCCTCCGGATCTGGATGCGGGGTCCTGGCAGGATCAGATACGCAGTTCCCGCCCGGCCGTTCCGGAATCTTGCCCCCGAAATGGCCGGATGACAAGAATTTATCGCCCGAAGACCAAATAAAATACAAACATACCCTAAGAGCCAGATGCGGATTTCAGGTGACCGGCACGCCTTCGGCTTTCCGGACACCCAACTGATCGCCATCAACGACGATCTCGACGGTGTCCCCGTCTGAGATATCCCCGGCGATGATCGCCCGACCGACCTTCGTCTCGATCTCGTGCTGAACGAATCGCTTCAACGGCCGTGCCCCGTACACGGGGTCGTAGGCCCGCTCGGCAATGAACTCCGCTGCGTGACCATCCAGGGTGATCGCGATGCGCCGCCCAGCCAGGCGTTCACGCAGTTCGTCGATGACCAGTTCCACAATCTTGAGGATCTCGGCCTGTTGGAGCGGCTTGAACAGCACGATGTCATCCACACGGTTCAGAAATTCCGGTCTGAAGGACGCCCGCAGCTCACGCATCACATCCGATCGAGCGTCGTTGGTCAGTTGCCCGCCCGGAGTGACACCCTCGAGCAGATGCTGGCTGCCGATGTTCGAAGTCATGATGATCACGGTGTTCTTGAAGTTCACGGTTCGCCCCTGCGAATCCGTCACGCGTCCATCGTCGAGAACCTGAAGGAGGACATTGAACACTTCCGGGTGCGCCTTCTCGATCTCATCGAACAGGATCACGGAGTAAGGCTTGCGGCGCACGGCTTCGGTCAGCTGCCCCCCCTCCTCGTATCCGACATAACCGGGAGGCGCGCCGATCAGACGGCTGACCGCGTGCTTCTCCATGTACTCGCTCATATCGATGCGGACGATGTTGTCCTCGCTGTCGAACAGGGCTTGCGCCAGAGACTTCGCGAGCTCGGTCTTCCCGACACCGGTCGGGCCAAGGAAAATGAACGATCCGATCGGTCGCTTCGGATCCTTGATCCCTGCCCGAGCTCGGATCACGGCGTCTGACACCAACTGCACCGCCTCATCCTGCCCCACCACTCGTTCGTGCAGGGTCTCATCGAGGCGCAGCAGTTTCTCGCGCTCGCTTTCGACCAGTCTGGAGACCGGGATACCGGTCCACTTCTGGACGATCTCGGCGATTTCGGTATCCGAAACGATATCCCGCAGCAGCGCGTTGTCAGACTGCTCGATCGCCGCCTCGGCCTTCTCGAGTTCAGAAGACAGTTTCGGCAGTTCGCCGTACATCAACGCCGCCGCCCGATCGTGGTCGTACCTGCGCTTGGCGTCTTCAATGTCCGCCTTTACCTGCTCAATTTGCGAGCGCAGTTCGGTCACACGCTGGATGCCCGACTTCTCCCGTTCCCACTGGTCGCGCATCGCGTCCGCAGAGGTGCGCAAGTCCGCCAGTTCCCGACGCAACGACTCGAGACGGCTCTTGGAGGATGCATCTTTCTCGTTCTTGAGCGCTGTCTCCTCGATCTCGAGCTGCATCACGCGTCGGGTCACCTGATCCAACTCGGCCGGCATCGAATCGATCTCGGTCCGCACCATGGCGCAGGCCTCATCGATCAGGTCGATCGCCTTGTCGGGGAGGAATCGATCGGTGATGTAACGGTGGCTCAACTCCGCAGCGGAAACCAGTGCGCTGTCCTGGATCGCCACACCGTGATACACCTCGAAACGCTCTTTCAGCCCGCGCAGGATCGATACGGTATCGGGAACCGTCGGCTGATCCACGAGCACCGTCTGGAAGCGACGCTCGAGAGCCGCGTCCTTCTCGATGTACTTTCGATACTCGTTCAGCGTGGTGGCACCGATGCAGCGCAATTCGCCGCGGGCCAGCATCGGCTTGAGCATGTTGCCGGCATCCATCGCTCCCTCGGCCGCACCCGCCCCGACGATCGTGTGCAATTCGTCGATGAACAGGATGATCGAACCGTCCGACTTCTTCACTTCGTTCAGCACGGCCTTGAGACGCTCTTCGAACTCGCCGCGATACTTCGCACCCGCCACCAGAGAGCCCATATCCAGAGCGAACACGGTCTTGTTCTTGAGCGTTTCCGGCACATCGCCGCGAAGAATTCGCTGGGCGAGCCCTTCCACGATCGCCGTTTTGCCCACACCAGGCTCACCGATCAGCACCGGGTTGTTCTTGGTCTTGCGCGTGAGGATCCGAACCACACGCCGGATCTCCCCGTCCCGACCGATCACCGGGTCCAGTTTGCCCCGCCGGGCCATCGCCACCAGGTCAACCCCGTACTTCTCCAGCGCCTCATATGTGGCTTCGGGATTGGCACTGGTCACCCGCTGAGATCCACGAATGGCCGTCAGAGCGGTCAGGAGCTCATCGCGGGTCACACCGTTCTTGATCAGGATCTTGGTCGCTTCCGAGCCAGTGCCTCCCGCCAGCACCGCCAGAAGGACATGCTCGATGGACACATATTCATCCTTCAGCCTCTTGGCCTCCTCCTCGGCATGGACCAGCACATTGGCCAGTTTCTGCGAAATCAGCAGCTTGCCATGCTCCGCACCGGGCCCATGTACACTGGGCCGTTTTTCCAGATCGCGGACAAGCTCCCCAACCACCGCAGAGGCATCCGCTCCGATCTTGGAAATCAGCCGGCGAGCGACGCCCTCGGGCTGTTCGATCATCGCGAGGACAACGTGCTCGGTGTCCACCTCCAGATGCCCGAACTTCACCGAACGGGTGTGGGCATCTGAAATGGCTTCCTGAGTCTTCTGGGTGAGTCGGTTGGGGTCCATGCGATTCCTTTCTCAATCCACGACTGTGGCTTTGGCACTGGTGCAATACCCGTACCATCTGGCCCGTGCCCGATCACGGCCCAGCGGGCCATGCGGTGGAGTCTGGCGCATCACCGGGACAGGCCGCATGCTCTGGAGTGCCGAAATGGCAGCACACGCTCGCAACACAGAACTTTTCCACGCCCGCATCCAACTCACGATTCGTCGGCGAATCGACAGACATTCCTCCGGCTGCAGATTAAACTTCACCCCGACCGCGCCTTGCCCGAATCGCCCCACTTGCGAATAGAGATTCAACCCGTGAAGAAGCCGCTGGCCCCCTCAACCCGATCCGGCTCGAAAATCGCTCGGCTGGCCATCCGTTTCGTCTTCGGCGCGGTGATTCTGCTCGTGAGCTTTGCAGGCTTCGGGTACCTCGCGAAGAACCGTCCAGCCCCCGCCTACGTCAGCGACCCCGCTCAGTCTCGCCTCGTGAGCGTGATCGAAGCCCGTGAAATGCCCATTGCCAGGCTCTACTCCGGCTTCGGCAGCACCCGCGCTATCCGCGAAACCACCGTGGCGGCAGAAATCTCCGCACGCATCACCGATCGCCCCGATTCCGTGCGTGCCGGTCAGCGGATCCGGCAGGGAGAGCAGATCGTCGCTCTGGAAGGCGAGGTCTTCCAGCAGCGACTGAGAGCCGCCCAAGGTGCTCTGGACGCGCTCGGTGCCGATCTCGATTCGCTCGATGTCGACCTCGAATCCACCCAGGAACGCCTGCGTCTGGCCGAGCAGGCGATCGCCCTACTCGACAGCGAACTCACCGAGCTCGAATCAGCCCTCGAGCGTGGGGCTGCGGTGAGGATCGAAGTCGATCGACTCCGTCGCCAGCGCACCAGCCTCGAAGGCGAGCGGGAATCCCTGAGGCAAATCCTTTCGGGCATCCCGTCTCGTCGGGCCTCGCTGGAAGCTCGCCAGGCGTCTCAGCAAGCCGAACTCGCGCTGGCCCGGATCGATCTGTCGCGAACGGTTATCAACGCTCCAATCTCGGGCATCCTCGCGGAGATCATGGTAGACGAGGGGGACTCCGTATCACCGGGCACCCCCCTCTGCCGCATCGTGGACCTTGCCGTCATTGAGGTGCCGCTGCGCTTGCCGGCCGCTGCCGCAACCCAGGTCACGACCGGTGCGAGAGCGATTATCGAGGAGACCACGACAGACGGGCGCACCTACGAGGGCACCGTGATCCGAGTGTCGCCGGAGATCGATCCGCAAACCCGTACCATCACGGTCTTCGTGGAGGTCCGGCAGGATCCCGACGCAGCAACGGTCATTTCAACCGATCTGCTGCTCCCAGGGCAGTTCGTATCCGGACAGGTCATTGCCGAGCGAACCCGCCAATCCATCGCCGTCCCCCGTCTCGCGGTGAAGTCCGATCAGGTCATGGTCTACGACTCCGAAACCGCGACCGCTCAGCCCAGAACCGCGCCGATCGATTTCTACACCGACCGCATCCCCGTGGACATCCCCGGCTGGGACCAATGGGCGATCCTGAATCCCGCCATCGATGCGCGAGATTGGCAAGCCCCACGCCTCAAGCCCGGCGAACTCGTCATTGTCAGCAATCTCGATGAACTGCCCGCCGGTACACCAGTCCGGCTCGAATCGCCGAGCGGAAGCGCGGTCGCCCCATGAGCCTTGCCGCCTTCGGAGTTCGCAAACCCGTTGTGGCGAACCTGGTGATGTTCGCCATCATCGGGGCCGGTGTCGTCTTCGGCCTCAGCCTTCGCCGCGAGTTCTTCCCGGAGTCAGAGGCCCGTCAGGTCAACATCCTCGCGCCCTACCCCGGAGCGGCTCCGGACGAGGTCGAGCAGACACTCGCGATCAAGATCGAAGATGCCGTCGCGGATCTCGACGATGTCAAGGAACTCACCTCCCAGGTCTCCGAAGGCGTCGCCAGCGTAACCATCGAGTTCCGCGACGGGATCGACATCGACGAGAAGCTCTTCGAGATCAAGCGCGAGATGGATGCGCTCCAGGATCTGCCCGAAGAATCCGAGCGGATCGTCGTGGACAAGTTCGAACCGAACCTCCCGGTCTGTGTGCTTTCGATCTATGGCGAAGCCGACGAACGCACACTCAAAAACGCCATCCGAGAGATCCGCGACGACCTCGAACGCCTGCCGGGCATGGGTGACATCGTCCTCAGCGGGGTCCGCAACGACGAAGTCACCGTCGAAGTACCAGAGCACGCCCTCCTCAAATACGGGCTCTCCCTCCCGGACATCAGCGACGCCATATCGCAGGCGATGCGGGAACTGCCCGCCGGCTCCGTGCGGTCCTCCACGCTCAACACCGCCATCCGTACAGTCGGTGTCGAAGACCGAATCGAAGAAATCCGAAACATCATCATCAAGGCCGGCGACGGCCAGGCGCTCCGTCTTGCCGACATCGCCACCGTCACCAGCGGCTTCTCGGATGTCGACCTCTACACACGGCTCAACGGCCAACCCAGTGTCTCCCTCACCGTCTTCAAAGTCGGGAAGCAAGACGCCGTCGAAATGGCCGATATGGTCAAGGCCTACAAGCTCGGGCGCGAGGTCGCCGCGGGCCGAGCCGAACCCATCACCTACACGCCGCTCGAATACCTGCGTTCGAAGATGCGCAGACCCGGCGATACGACGCCGCCCTCTCCCCGCATCGAGGCCTACGAACTCGGCCTCTCGCGCACCACCCCGCCTCCCGGCGAACTCGCGATCACCACCGATCTCGCACGCTTCATCGTCGGACGCCTGGACCTGCTCACCCGCAACGCGTTGGCCGGAGGTGTGCTCGTCCTGCTCGTGCTGGTACTGCTGCTGAATCTGCGGGTGGCATTCTGGACCGCCGTGGGCCTGGGCGTATCACTGCTCGGCACGCTGGCTGCGATGTCCCTCTTCGGCTACACGCTCAACCTGCTCACCATGTTCGGTCTCATCATCGTCGTCGGCCTGCTGGTCGATGATGCCATCGTCGTTGCGGAGAACATCACGCGGCGTTTCGAAGAAGGCGACGACCCCGATACCGCCGCCGTGGACGGCACGAACCAGGTGAACTGGCCCGTCGTCGCCACCATCATCACGACCATCTGCGCCTTCCTCCCCCTGGCGCTGATCGAAGGGCAGATCGGTGACCTGCTCGGCGCACTCCCGGCCGTTGTGGCCTTCGCACTCATCGTCTCGCTGGTTGAAGCCCTGTTCATCCTTCCCGTTCACATGGCCCACAGCCTGCACAAGCACGGGCGCCATGCTGATGGGAAGGATCAAAGTGCGCTCAACAAAGCCGAAGCCGTCGCCGACCGCTATCGCACCAAGTTCTTCAACGGACTGTTGATTCCACTGTACACCGGCACCATCCGCATCCTCCTCCGCGCTCGATACCTCACCGTCATCGCCGCGCTCGGCACACTGATCCTCTCCATCGGACTCGTGGCAGGCGGCGTCGTCCAGGCGACCTTCCTCGAATCGTCCGATGCCGAGACCATCAACATCGAACTGCAGATGCCGATCGGCACTCCGGCTACCCAGACCGACGCGATTGTGCGACGCATCGAAACCGCCGCCGTGGCCCAGGACGAAGTCTCCGCGGTCTTCGCGCAGGTGGGTGCGGTCAACTCGATCGACGGCGGCAGCGAAGGATCGCAGCAGTCTCATGTCGCCCAGATCATCCTGGAACTCAAGCCCGTCGAGCAGCGGGATCGCTCCAGCCAGGAAGTGATCAACGCGGTCCGAGAGGGCATCGGTGAACTGGCAGGAGTGAAGTCTCTCCGCATCGAAGAGCTCGCCGGCGGTCCCGGGGGACCTCCGATCACTCTGACCGTCGTCGGAGAGGACCCACAGCGGATGGCACCCGTCGTCAGCCAGATCAAAGACCTGCTCGCGCAATACGAGGGAGTGCGTGACATCTCCGACAACTCCGACTCGGGACGGCGCGAACTGCAGATCACACTCAAGGACGCGGGTCGTGAGCTCGGTTTCTCCCAGACCTTTCTCGGCCGCCAGATCCGAGGCGCGATCTTCGGTCTGGAGGCCTACACCTTCGCCGGCACCCGAGAGGATGTCGATGTCCGGGTGATGCTCCCCGAGGAATCCAGGCGCTCGCTGGAAACCCTCGAAAACCTGTATGTATTCACACCCAGTGGCACCCCGGTCCCGCTCTCCGAGATCGCGGAACTCCGCGAAACCGAAGGCTACGCCACCATCCGCCGTCTCGACCGCCAGCGTGCCATCAGCGTCACCGCTGAAGCCAACCGCGCCATCGTCAACCCCGAAACCCTCATCGCCGACCTCCGCCCTAAGCTCGCCGAACTCCAGCGAGCAAACCCCGGGATCAGCATCCTCGAGCGCGGCCGGCAGCAGGACAACGCCGAATCACTCGCTTCCCTGCCGGTCGGCATGCTCGTGGCCACAGGGCTCATCTATTTCACCCTCGCCTGGCTCTTCGGCAGCTACACCCAGCCATTCATCGTCCTGTCCGCAGTCCCCTTCGCCGCGATCGGCATGATCCTGGGCCATTATGTCCTCGGCTTCACGATGACGATCCTGTCGTTCATCGGGTTCATCGCGCTCAGCGGCATCGTGGTCAACGACTCGCTGATCTACATGTCCTTCTTCAACAGACTCCGCGACGCCGGTGCCCACATCGAGGACGCCTGCGTCGAAACCGGCAGAGCCAGACTCCGGGCCATCCTCCTGACCACCGTCACAACCGTGCTCGGCCTTCTCCCCCTCCTGCTCGAGCAGTCCTTCCAGGCTCGCTTCCTGATCCCGATGGCCATCACCATCGCCGGCGGGCTGCTCTCCGCAACCCTGATCATCCTTGTCGTGCTTCCCTGCCTGCTCATGATCTTCGATGACATCAAACGGACGATCCGCTGGGCGTGGTCGGGCGGGGCGACGCCGATCGCACGCAAACAGCCGACCGGCGATGTCGTGGGCACGCTCACTTCCAGTATCGAAGACCTGCCCTGAGCGAATCTTCCCATTCCCGCCTCGAAGGCCAGTCCATGCCCAGAGTCCTCCTGCTCCTATTCACTCTGGCCATTCACGCTGCCTCGCTATCCGCACAGAATCTCCCCTACGGCATTCACGAACGCACCGAGCCGCTCCTTCGGATCGACCCGAAAGCGCCAGACACTGTTCCGGGCTTCGAAGTCTCCACACCGATGGGCATGGTCCGCACACTCCCCGCACTCCACCGCATCGAGCTCCTGCGAATCGGTGAAACACAGCCGGAACTGCTCGCTGCAGATTTTCACCCGCGTCTCCCGTCCGGTATCGCCTTCACCGAAACCTACCTCTTCGTAGCAGACACCGGCAACCGACGCGTCCTCCGATGGGACATCGAAGACAACTCGATCGTTCCATCCTCAATCACCATCCTCAGTACCCCAAGACTCCGCCGCCCGGTCGGCCTCGCAACACACAACAACCACCTCTTCATCGCCGACTCATGGTCGGATCAGATCCTCGTCCTGGACGCCGATAGCCAACTCGTCCGCACCATCGCCCAGCACGGCTCACAACCCGGCTTCCTTTCCGGACCGATCGGTCTGCTCATCCACGACGATCTTCTCTTTGTCGCCGATTCTCGGAACAGTCGCGTTCAGGCCTTTGATCCCGAAACCGGAGACTTTGCCTACGAGTGGGGCCTGCATGTCATCCGTCCGCACGAGGGCGAAGGCCGACTGCATTACCCCACGAAACTGATCCTGTCCCCAGACGCGACCACCATCGGCGTCACCGAACCTTGGGAAGATCGCGTCCAGTGGTTCCGACAAGCCACACCCGACGAAACCGTCCCGAAGCGTCTCCCGTTGGGTGCCGACAACTTCGTTCACTTCGGACCCGGCGTCGATGTCTTCGATCGTCTGCTGGCCGTCACCGATCCGGACACCCACACGGTCCGTGTCTTCGATCTTCAACTCGAGACCCCGGTGCTCATCGGTGTGATCGGCGAATTCGGCGACCTCCCGGCCCAGTTCGCACATCCAAGTTCCGTTGCATTCCTGCCACCCCAGGATGGCCGCCCACTGCGTCTCGCCGTGACCGATCAGGGGAACGCCCGTATCGCCCTCTACGCCATCGACTGGTCGTCCGCAGAGCCGTTGAGATTCCGCCCGACTCTCGCCTCGCTCGTTCGCACATTCGACCTCAGCGCACTCGACCAGCAGCACCCCACCGACGCCTCCGCAATCCTCGCCAACCCTGACGAGACGCTCACGCTCCTGGATGCCGCGAACAGCCGGAGCATCACACTCAATCACCGCCTCCGCCAAATCGATTCCGAACCGCTCAGACTTGATCAGTCCACCACCCCGAGCCACTGGATTTCAGCCCGGCGACACGCCGACGACGAGACGCTGTTCCTTGATCGAGCAAACCGGTGCATCCTGATCGTTTCAGAATCGGGCATGACCAAGACCATCCCCACCGATCCCAACATTCTCGAACCCGTGGATCTGCTTCATCGCGGTGACGACATCCTGGTTGTCGATCGAGGCCGCCACTGCATCGTCCGCTGCGATCTCAACGGCAACGCCCTCGAATACATCGGACAACCCGGTCTCGAAGCGGGCATGTTCCACAAGCCCGCCTCGATTCGCCAACTGCCCGATAATCGTGTGCTGGTCATCGATCGCGGCAACCACCGCGTCCAGATCTTCAACCCGGACTGGACCCTGACCGTGATCGATGGCCCCCGCCTGTACACCAGCCCGGCCAAAGTCGGCCAATCTGCGCCACGCAGCCCCGTCCCGCCACAGTCGGACCGGCCAAAATCAAACTAGCGTTTCCGATACCCGCGATCCGGTGCTAGCATCACATCGTGACCACTCGACCGGCGAGCACTTCTCCGATCCTTCTCCTGCTCCTCTGCCTGGCCGGGTGCGACCAGTCATCCTCCGAATCCAGCCAGCAGACCACACCCCCGCTCACGCCTGCCGTCGCTACGCTCATGCCCGGCGAGGCCGATGAATACTGCGGCGATCCCTCACTCGACACACAGACCCGAACCGCATCCACTCTTTCCGGTGATTACACGGTCGAACTCCGGAACCTCCCGCCGAGCATCCCCTCGAACGACCTCTTCTCATTCGAAGTCTTGGTCGCGGCGAATCTGGATATCCCGACCGAGCAACTCAGCATCATCGTGGACGCCGGCATGCCCCAACACGCCCATGGCATGACCGTTCGGCCGCGAGCTAGCTTCAACGCGTCGAATGGCACCTTTGAGGTTGAGGGCATGATGTTCCACATGCCCGGCGCCTGGGACCTGACCATCGATGTCGTTGATGGCCCTTACACCGAGCGGGTCACCTTCCATGTCGAGGCGCGCTAAGCCGATGCGCTCGATCTCCGCGGCCTTGGTATCAGCCGCCCTGGCGACCTCGGCCTTTGTTCTGCTTTCGTGCGAGAACCAATCTTCAAGCTCGGCATCACCGGCAGCGCCACCTCTGGCGGTTTCTCCGGAAACCGCGCGCCTGATCCTCTCGCTGAGCCCTACGCCAACCACGCCATCCGATCCGACCAACCGTGTCTCCTCCGACCTCCGAGCGGCCCACTTCGGACGCTTCCTCTTCTTCGATACCTCACTCTCGGGAAACGGCGCGTTGAGTTGCGCCACATGTCATCAGCCGGATCGCGCCTTTACCGACGGCTTGCCCGTCGCAGATGCCGCGGCAATCGGAACCCGCAATACCCCCAGCATCCTCAACGCGGCCCATTACCCGTGGCTGAACTGGGACGGCAGCGCCGACACACTCTGGATGCAGGCGGCACGACCATTCGAAGCCGCGCATGAACTCGATTCCACCAGAACCACCGTGGTCAAGGCCATCGCCCTCGAACCCAATCGAAGAGCCGCATACGAGGCGATCTTCGGCCAACTCCCTCCCGCGTCCAGATTCGCGACCATGCCAGACCGCGCGACGCCGGTTTCCGAGACCGGTTCACCCGAGCAGCTCGCGTGGTTGGCCATGTCCGAACCCGACCGGGCGCTGGTAACGGAAATCTTCGTCAATGTCTGCAAGGCTATCGCCGCCTACGAGCACCGCCTGACCTCTCGCAACTCCCCGTTCGATCGCTTCGCGAGTGCGGTCGCGACCGGCGATCTGCAGGAGTGGGCCAATCAGGGAAATCCGGGTTTCGGCGAAGCCGAGCTCGAAGGCTTCAAACTCTTCAGCGGGCGAGCGGATTGCATCGCGTGCCACGCCGGCCCGTTCTTCTCGGATTTCGCGTTCCACAGCGTGCGCGTCGCACCCACCTCAGGCCCACCACAGACAGATGCCGGACGCTTCGATGGGCTGGCCACCCTGACCAGCAGCGATCTCAATGCCGCAGGCCCCTACAGCGACGATGTGAACGCGCCTCGTGCGCGCCGTCTGGAGTTCATGACAAACCAGAGCACCAACTGGGGTCGGTTTCGCACACCTTCCCTTCGCAATGTGGCCCTGACCGCTCCGTACATGCACGCCGGACAGTTCGAGACACTCGACCGCGTCCTCGACCACTACTCCACCTTCGAGGGCGCCCTCCCCCCGGATCACCACGATGCCCAGGAACAGCTCCTCCGCCCACTCAGCCTCTCACCGGAGGAGCGAGTCGCCATCCTCGCGTTCCTCCATGCCCTGACCGATACAACCCTCGATTCTGAGCTTCGCAGCCCTCCCGATTCTCCCCTGCCACCATCGGACCAGGCCAAAACCGGCCAATGACCTGGCTCACGCTTCGATCGGGGTGAACCCGAGGGTAGAGTTGAAAGACGGACAGCCTCCCCAAGCATGATCGAAAGCGAGCGAGCCTTGCGATACCACCCCGGCGACATCTTCTCAACCGCATCCGCAATCACGGCCCTGCTCGCCATCGGTGCTCAGGCAATCGCTCACCCCGATGATCCCAAGATCCTCGACATGCTGCCCCCCGTCATCGCCGATCCCTACCGCGCCGATTTGAACGGGCGCGGAGCTCCGGCGTTCGATGCACTCGATGTCGACCTGCTCAGCTGGCTCCCGGTCAACACCTTCGGCATCGGCTCCGAGGGTGCCGCAGACATCTGGGGCTACACCTCCCCATCCGGGCGAGAGTACGCACTCATCACCCTCTCCAACGGCATCTCCTTTGTCGAGATCACCGAACCCGGCAACGCCCAGATCGTCCAGACCTTCACCGGGCCCACCAGTCTCTGGCACGATGTGAAGGTCTACAGCAACTACGCCTACGCGGTCAGCGAAGGTGGCCAGGGCATCCGCGTGTACGACATGCGCAACATCGATAGTGGTCAGGTGACCCACCTCGGCAACATCACGACCGGCGGCACCACCGAAACC
>CAZIXS010000035.1:0-25929 GCA_964543335.1 uncultured Phycisphaeraceae bacterium
TGGCTTTTTCCTCGGGAGAGATAGGGTTCGTCACGGCAGCTCCGAATTACGACAGACTGTAGGCTGTCTCAGTCGGAAATACGAGTGGTTCGGGTGCATCCGAAGTGTGTGCAAAAATTGGGGCCAGACCACTGGAACGACATCCGGAGCCTGAATTCAGATGGATTCGGCGGCATCGGCTGGTGTGGTTTCATCGTCCTTTTGGGCGGTATCGAACACCATCTTGTAGTGCTCGATCCCGGCCTCGTTGAACGCCTGGCCGCTCTGCACCCAGCCCAAACTGGCGTAAAACGGGGCGGCATCGGCTCTGGCGTGGCAATAGAGCTTGGTCAGCCCGAGTTCGCCCAAGGCCCGGCGTTCGAGTTCGATGACCAGGCGGCGACCGATCCCTTCGCGCTGGCGTTGGGGATCCACCGCCATCTGCATGAGTTTGCCCGTGCCCGGTTCGTCATCGGGGTAGTGCGGCAGGAGGAGGGTGCACCCGATGACCCGCTTGCCCTTGGGATGGTCGACCACGGCGACGAAATGCTCGAATCGCTCCTCAAAGCCGGGGAATTCCTCTTCCAGCATCTGCATCGTGTAGTTGATCGGGTCGAGGAGCACGCTTTGACGCAAGGCGACTTCCTGCTCGTAAAGCGGGTGCTGCCGATCGATGCGCAAGTATTCGATCACGGGTCGACCTCCGTTGGGACAACCCATGATAGCGTTTACTTACAACCCCGGGAGACGCGCATCCGGGCTGATTCTCGGGCCTTGTGCCTCGGGTAGAGTCCCGATATGCCCGACGCGGTTTCTGTCCTCTGCGAATTCTGTGGCTATGACCTGACCGGCACCTCGCCGGAGGGGGTCTGTGGCGAATGCGGCGAAGCGGTCGCGCGGAGCCTGCCCGAGCATCGCACCGGCTCGCCCTGGCAAACCGGGGGCGGATCGGTCTGCCTGGTGCGCACGGTCCTCGCGGTTTTCAGGCATCCACGGTCGGTCTGGGACAGGGTGCGAATCGCCGGACCGATCTCTTTCGGTCTGCTTGCGGCGAATGCTACGCTCGCCGGGCTTCTCTACGGGGTGATCGCGGATTCTCTGCTTGCCATGCCGCTGTTCGCAGCGGGGGTGCTTGCGCTCTCGATGGTTGAATACTTCGGGCTTCGGTTCTTCGGGAAGCGGAACGGCTGGCGGGTGAGTCCGGCGGTCTCGATGACGGTGGTCGGGCACGCCGGCGCGGGTTGGTTGGTGGCGGCGATTTTTGCGGGGGTGGGCTTCCGGGTTGGTGTGACGATGCCTGGGGGGGTGGGCGTGCCGGGGTTCCTGTGGTCTTTGGTTGGCCGGTCGACGATCGAATGGCGGTACCTGCTGCCGATGGGCGGTTTTCTGGGCGGGATGCTGGTGTTCGAGATGCTGGTGTACACCGGGGTACGACGGTGCCGCTTCGCGAACCCACCGACCGCGACGCTTTGAGCGGATACCATTCAGGCATGCACAGTCGTCGTCCAACGCGTCAGGTTGTTCTCGGGGATGAGCGGGTCGGTTTTGTTCGCATCGGTGGCGGAAAGCCGACCGAGCGGCACCCGGACGCCACGCCCGATTCCGCGCCCGAACAGGGTGGTCCAGCACCGGTCAGCGTGCAGACCATGACCGCGGGGTACACGCACGATGTGGAGGCGTGTGTCGCCGAGATCAATCGGATGGCCGCGGCCGGGGCCGATGTTGTGCGGGTGGCGGTACCCGAGCGAAAAGACACCGAAGCGCTCAAGGAGATTCTGCCTCGGGTGTCAGTTCCGATCGTGGCGGATGTGCATTTTCACTTCAAGCGGGCGCTCGAGGCGGTGGAAGCGGGGGTGCACAAGATCCGGCTGAACCCCGGCAACATCACCGAGCGGGATCAGGTCAACGAAGTGATCGATGCGTGCAAGGCGGCGGGCATCCCGATCCGCGTGGGCGTGAACGAGGGATCGATCATCGAGCGTAAGGACAAGCAGCGCCGGATGGTCGAACTCGGTAAGTTCTTCGCGGATCGCGGCATGGGCAAGCGCGGCCACCTGATGAGCATCATCATCGCGAAGCTCGAGGAGTACCTCGACATTTTCTATGAGCGTGATTTCCACGATGTGACAATAAGCGCGAAGTCGATGGATGCCGCGTTCGTCACGGCGGTGTATCGCGAGATCAGCGACCGGTTCGATCACCCGCTGCACCTTGGCGTCACGCACGCGGGCCCGAAGGAGACGGGCACGATCCGCTCGATCGCGGCACTTTCGGGGCTGTTGACGCAGGGTATCGGCGACACGCTGCGGATCAGTTACGCCAACGACCCGATCTACGAGGTCGAGGACGGGCTTGAACTGCTCTACTCGCTGGGTCTGCGTGAACGGAAGGGCGCGGACCTCATCGCCTGCCCGACCTGCGGGCGGATCCAGGTGGACCTGTTCACGCTGGTGCAGGATGTTCGTCGGAAGCTGCAATCGGACATCCGCGTCCCGATGAAGGTCGCGGTGATGGGTTGCGTGGTGAACGGGCCCGGCGAGGCCGAGGGTGCGGATGTGGCGGTGTTCGCGGGCAACAAGCGCGGCATCATCTATGTCCAGGGCCAACGCGTCGCGAACATCCCCGAAGAGGAGATCCTCGATCGGTTGCTCGCCGAGTGCGTGGCGTTTCAGGAGAAGGTGGAGAAGGGCGAGGCGAAGCTCGGCGACAAGGTCGTGGACATCGTGCCGCCGGATCCGATCGGTGAACTCGGCAGCGGCATGGAGAAGATCGCGGCTGGCGAGGTCGATCGGATCGGTCGTCCGACGAAACTGACCGTCGGCGAGACGCGCTGAGCATGCAGCCGCTGCGCATTGTCTGGGCGAGCGATCACGAACTGGTCGTTGACAAGCCAGCGGGTCTGCCCTCTGAGGCGACCTATCGCAAGGACGGGAAGTCTGCCCAGGAAATGGTGCGGCTTGGTGCGTTCGAAGCGGACGGTCTCAGCGACGCTGCCCGAGCCCGGTTGCCCGATGTTGTGCTGCCGCACAGAATCGATGCGCTGACCGAGGGCCTGCTGGTGCTGGCTCTGAGCAAGGAGTCGGCTGGTTGGCACGGCAAGGAGATCGCCGCGCGGCGGTGGAGGAAGCTGTATGTCGCGGCGTTACCACGCGTCGATGAACCGGAGCGTTTGCTTGGGATCCAGAAGGCCTATCTGGTTCGGCAGGGACGCCGTGCCGAACGCGTGCGTGCGGGTGGCAAGCCGGCGTTTCTGGATGTGCTCGCGATCGAATCGAGCGAGGCAGACCCGGACACGATGCACGCGCTGATCGATCTCAAGACCGGGCGATACCACCAGATCCGCGTGATGATGGAAGGGCTGGGAGTGCCGCTGATCGGGGATCGGTTTTACGGCGGGCGGGAAG
This sequence comes from uncultured Phycisphaeraceae bacterium, assembly GCA_964543335.1. GTDB lineage: Bacteria > Planctomycetota > Phycisphaerae > Phycisphaerales > UBA1924 > JANSXG01. The sequence goes on from CAZIXS010000035.1 coordinate 3,384, forward strand.
GCGACATGCTGCTCAAGCATGTGCTGGTGGGCTTCCGACCGATGGGTACAGACAACTTGAAGGTGATCGAGGCGACGGGCGGGCTCGCCGAGCGAGGGGCGTCTGGAGTGATCCTGCAGCGGATTCTTGATGTGCAGCGCGAGATGGACGGTGCTGCACTCGAGGTCGATTCAGCGGCCGACTGAGAATGCCGAGCTGACGAAGCGGCCTTGCTCTTGCGCGAAGTCCTCGGGCATCGGCGGAAGGTCGAGCCACCTGATCTGGCGCGTGCCGGCGCCTTGGATGATGACGTTGCGGAAACGGTGCGGATCGCAAAGTTGGGTGCAGTTGGTTGAGGCGAAGATCGTGCCGCCGGGCGCAAGAGTGTCGATGGCTTCGGCGATCAGAGCGGGGTAGTCACGCTCGGCCTTCCACGCGGCGATGCCTCGTCGCTTGTCGGCGGAGGCGAAGGTGGGGGGGTCGAGAATGATCAGATCGAATCGAAGATTCTTGCGCTTTGCGAGGGCGAGGAACGAGCGTGTATCGAAGCGGGTGAAATAGTGGCGATCGGGGTCGATCGCGTTGATCGCGTAGTTCTCTTTTCCCCAGTCGAGGTAGCGGGGGGAGACATCGATGTTGGTGGTCTCGACGGATTCATCGGTACTCGCGGCAGCGGCTCCAAACGCACAGGTATACGCGAAAGTGTTGAGCACCTTCGGGCCTCGCCCGCTCGTGCGGACGAACTGACAGCACCAGTCTCTCACCCACGCCCGGTTCGCACGCTGATCGAGGAAGATGCCGGTGGAGAAGCCGTCGTACAGTCGGATGCGGATGCGAAGCCCGTTCTCGGTGAGATCGAGATGATCGGCGAGTTCGTCGCCGGCGGCCGGTGTGGGCGTGGTCAGAACATCGGGGCCCTCGCCGCCGAGTCGCGAGCGGTCTCGGACGAAGGGTTTGGCGTAGACCGCGTGAACCCCGATGGGACGGAGCGCATCGAGCACCACGCTGGCTGCTTCTTGGCGTGCGCCGGGCTGGCTGTAGTGTTCGGCTTGGGTGTGTTCGTAAGTGATCATGACCGCGCCGGGGCCGTAGCGATCGATATAGAGTCCGTCGAGACCGTCCGCTGATCCGCCGAAGATGCGCCAGCATTCGACATTCGGGTTCGAAGCCAGCGTGGGCCTGTTGCGGAGCGCTCTGCGGACCAGATCGGCGAGTCGGGTCGTGTCCGGGCTCAAGACGCGCTTCCTCGGTCGCGGCGGGCGAGCAAGCGAGGTTCGGTCATGTCTTCTGCGGTGTACATCGGGCCTTCGCGACCGATGCCAGAGTCCTTGACGCCGCCGTACGGCATGGGATCGGTGCGGAAGGTCGGGACATCGCCGGCGATCACGCCGCCGACTTCGAGATGCGAAAAGGCTCTGCTGATCTCGTGCTCGTTCTGCGAATAAATACCAGCCTGGAGGCCGTAACGGGACTGGTTGGTGATGTTGATGGCGTCGTCGAAAGTGTCGGTGTGCACGAGATAGGCAACGGGTCCGAACACCTCGTTGCTCGCCAGTTTGCAGCCGGCGGGGACATGCTCGAGCAGGGTGGGCATGATGGTGTTGCCCTCTCGCTCGCCACCGATGAGTTTGGTCGCGCCGGTTTCGACCGCCTCCTGAATCCACGACTCGACACGATCCGCGGCTTCGGAATCGATGAGAGGTCCGATGAATGTCTCCGGGTTCATCGGATCGCCGGCCTTCAGCTGCTTGATTTCTTCGAGAATGAGCTCACGCATCGGTGCGTACGCTTCGCCGACTACGATGATGCGCTGCACACTGATGCACGATTGACCGGCGTACCCGTACGCGGCGGAAGCGATGCGCTTGGCGGCTTGTTGTTTCGTGTCGTGGTCGGTGGAGTCGGAAATGATGACCGCCGCGTCGCCTCCGAGTTCCAAGGCGACCCGCATCTTGGCGGCGTTGGACTTCAACTTCCAGCCGACCTTGTCCGATCCGGTGAACGACAGGAGGCGGAAGCGCTCGTCGGTTGAAAAGGGTGCGGCGTCCTCCACATTGCAGGGCAGAACGGAGACCCCAGCCGGGTGACGACCCGCTTCAAGAGCGATACCGGCGAGGATGAGTGCGCTGAGTGGGGTTCTCTCGGCGGGTTTGAGCACGAACGGGCAGCCGCAGGCGATGGCCGGGCCGATCTTGTGGGCGACCAGGTTAAGGGGGAAATTGAACGGTGTGATCAGTGAGCACAGCCCGATCGGGACGCTGCGGATGATCCCGTTGATCGCCGGGGTTTCGCCCTTGGGGTTGAGTCTCAGTTTGCGATCCGCGAATCTTCCGGACGGTGCGAATTCTTCTCTGGCTACGCGAGCGGACTCGCGGAGGGTCGCGATGCAGCGGTCTGTTTCGACCATCGCCGCCTGGATCGGCTTGCCGGCTTCCAGAGCGAGTGTTCTGGAGATGTGATCCTTGCGCTGGTGCACCAGAGAGGCCATGGCGTCGAGGATGTCGGCGCGTCGATCGGGTGTAATCGAGGCGCAGGCGTGTTCGGCCTGTTTGCCAAGGGCAATGGCACGCTCGATCTCGCTTGAACCTGCGAGGGGCACCTCGGCGATGGGTTCCCCAGTGAACTTGTTGGTGACCGTGAGCATCCGCTCCGCGCGGACCGGCTGGCCCGCGAGTATGAAATGATCGGGTTGCTCGAGTGCGCTGACCATGCCTTCCTCCTTGAGCTGGACGCTCGGAGCAGCACTATACGCACCATCATCCGGTCAGTTCTTCTGCATCTGGATCGTTCGCAGTTTGCCGTCGGGTTGGAGCAGGGTGACGAGCCGGCGGGAAGGGTCGATGGAGACGATTCTCCAGTCCGGAGCGAGCTCGTCCCCGGCCTGATAGAGAATGCCATCGATCAGTGCCCTGACACTCCTGTCGCGACCGCGCAGGATGGCGGTGACCTCGCCGGGGACCGGCAGCCTGAGTTCTTCTACGGGAGCGGGTTCCAGGGGCACGGGGTCCGGCTCGAGTGCTGGCTCGTCAAGACGCTGCGGGGGGTAGTACAGCGGGTTGGGGATATCCGATTGCGCGATCGTCTGGATCCGTTCACGGAGTGCCGGCGGCAGCGGGCGATCCGGAAGGGAACGGAGTTCGGACTCGCCAGTGGTATCCAGTGGATTGCTTGCGCGGGCGATCTGTGGGCTGGAACTGTTGAGAGTGATGCCCAGAGCGAGTGTGAGTACCGGGGCTGCGAGCAGGCCGAGGGCGGTGAGGCGATTGGATGAGGAGCTGTGGACAGCGCGTCTGTGTCGCATGTCAGTTTCTCCCGTCTCTGGCAACAGCGGTCGCCGCTTCGTCGGGGATCTCGAAACTGTAATGGTCGCACTCCAGGCGGATTCTCACGAGCATTTCGCTTGTATTCGTGAGCGGCGAGATCTTCATGGAGCGAACGGAAACAAAGCCGGCTGTGCGCGTGAGTTCGTCCAACATCGCGACCGCATGATCCAGTGTGCCTGTCGCATCGATGCTGACGGTTGCGGCAAAGTCTGGCTTGAGCAGGTTCTTGTCTTTCTTGCTTCGGGAGGTAGAGAGCTTCAAGGGACTCGGATCGAAGCGGTCGATGTTGATCTCCCACTTTGCGGCGAGTTCGTGGTAGATGCGATGCAACGCGAGCTCATCACCGGCGGTATCCGAGCGATCACGGATGGCCTGCGCATACTCGGATGCACGCTGCTGAATACTGTCCTGGGATTCCGCCTCAAGCAGTCGCCGGGCACTGGAAGCTTCCTTGAGTTGCAGGGCGTTGAGCTGGCGTTGACTGCTGGCCCGTTCGCTTTCCAGCGGTGCGATGATGAAGGAGAACGCGGCGAAGATCATGCCGCAGACGACGACACCGTGCGCGAGCGTTTGGCGTGTTGCGTTCGAGCTCATGGCAGGGCCTCCGGGTCTACAGAGGCGATCAGGGACGGATCGTTCAGGATTCGTCGCTCCGTTGAGGAGAGGATGATCGAGGCCGAAAAATACACGGTTTGCGTTTCATCCAGCGTGGCGATCTCGGTTCCCTCCAGGCGAACGGATTCCACGAGAGGGGACTCCCGCAAGCGATCGATCAGCGTACGAATCTGAGCCGCGGCATCCGGTCCCGGGTCGCGTAGATAGCCTCTCAACTGGCAGACCGATCGTTCTTGCCCGCCGCTGACATCGAGTACCGTCAGGGCAATGTCATCCGCGGTGAGAAGGCAGATCTCTCGGATCGCCGAAGCGACATCGGTTTGTCTGCCAACGAAGGTGTCGATGGATTCGATCACCCTGTGAACCCCTGCGATCGAGGCTTCGCTGCGAGCATCCTTGGACGGGTTCTTCTCTTCACTGCCGTACACCGAAGCCAACTCAGACAGCCGTGGCTCGATCGATCTGATCTGATCCATCGTCCAGAGTCCGTACCCTGCCCCGATGGCGATGGCCGCTGCGGCACCGGCGTAGAGCGCGATCTGTGATGTACGAATGGAGGCTCGGCTTGAACTCTCTTGAGCACGCAGTGTGAGACGCAAACCGGAATTCACGGCCTCGATCGCGAAGGCGATATCGGTGGATTCGTGCAGTGCGCGTGAAGTGTCCGCGACGCAGGGTACTTCCAGTTCTCTCTGGAATGCTGCGGCCAGACGATTGATCGAGGCGCCGCTGCCCTGAATGAGAATGCCGGGTTCGGCATCGAGTCCCGACAGGCCGAAGCGGATCGACTGGCGGATCTCGACGAGCAGGCGCTGCAGGACGGGTTGGATGGCGGGGAGGATGTCTGCGGCGGTGAATTGCCGATCAGCAATGGTGATGGTCTGGCCCTCTGCGGGCAGGCCGCTCCCGAAGAGAACCTGTTCGGCAACACCAATGGATTCCTGACCGGGCAGGCCGAGTGTGGTGGCGAGCGCTTCGATGAGGCGATCCGTGCCGACATCGACGGGTCGTACCAGGAGCAGTTGGTGCTGGTGAGCCGCGGCGATCACCGATCGGCTCTGGCCGATGTGCACAACGACCATCGGGCGATCGGAAGCGCTGTGCTTGAGGGCGCAATCCACCGCGGATGTCGTCAGCGTCGCTTCGAGCGGTATGAGCGCGATCTGTCGGCTTTCGGGTGCGATTGAACGAATTTTTTCGATTGTCCGCGCCGAGTCCGAAGCGATGAGCAGGTGCTTACGGCGAGGCGAACCCGTCCGGTCCTTGGACCAGGTCTGGATGCACCAGGGGTTCCTGTCGAGGTCGAGATTCGAGCGCTGACCGAGCGCCAGGTGTGCCGCGGCCTCTGCGTCCTTGATCGTGCTCGGGCAGGAGTAGAGATCGCAACTCAGGCTTGGTGACTGATAGAAGATGGTGGTAGGTCCCACGAGCGAACCCTCAGCGATCAGCGCGTGGACATACGAGGAGATCCTGTCGGACTGCCCGCTGTACCACTCCTCCAGATCGTCTCTGGATATGCTCCGGCTGCTGATCGTCTGATTGCTCTTCGAGCCGCTGCAGACGGTCAATCGCGAAGACGATACCTCGATGTAGTTCGATTTTGAACCCACGCTCTCAAACTCCACTTCTTCTCAGGGTTATTTTCGGAGCGGTTCGATGCTCACTTTGGCGCAATGGCTCGGTTTGGCCTATTCGATTCGTATTCGGACCACTTTGGTGGATTGCCCCCATCTGGCCTGGATGTCGACATCCATGGGTGGATACTCGGCGTTGGCCTGGATGGTGACCTGATGTCCTCCGGGCAATTCAATAGCGCCGGTCGGGATGGGGCGTCCGGCGTTCAACTCGCCGATCAGCACGGCGGTGGCGGACTCGACTCCGAGTGCTGACCGGACCGCATCGACTCGATACGCCGCCAGATGCTGATCGTCGCCCCCCGCCGAGATGGTGCCGATGATCAGGAAATTCAGCGCAGCGATCGCAGAGACCGCTCCCGCGAGCGCTGCGGCACGCCGGTTCGTGCTTCTCTTGGTCATGATGCGCCCCCGATCGAATTTCGCAGCAGGATGCGAGTGGAAGCGGGTGCGGCATCATCGAGATCCAGGCGAATCCCGATCACACGGACCTCGTCCAGCGACTCGATCGAGTCCCAGCTGAGTTCCTGCTCATCTGGTGCACCGTCTGTGAAGAGCCTGAAGTTGCCGCTGACGGATTGCAACAGCGCGGCTTGCGGTTGGGCCGGGCGAGTCAGCAGAAGATTTCCATCGAGGAATTCGATCTCCAGACCCGAAAGGAACTCCAGACGCGAGGCGCTGGCCTCGACGAGTGCGCCCTGCGAAGATCCGTTGGTTTCTGCTTCGCGAATCGCCGGGATGATCTGACTCAAGGCGATCTCGACAGCGTCGGTTTGGCGTCTCGTATCGGCGGCATCGGCATAGCCGTCGGCGGCGCTGAGGAGCACCGTTGAAAACACGCCGGCCACGATGCCAACAAGGACCATCACCGCGATGGTTTCGATCAGCGTGAATGCTCGGCGTTTGCTGCTCATGGCGATGGGTCCGTCACCAGCAGTTCGAACGGCACCTGTCTCGCCGTGGTGGATGCGCTGCGGTAGGAGACGGTGACCGTGATGCGTCGATAGAGGTCCTGGACGGGATCGCCAGTGGTGAACCCAGAAAGACTGAGCAGGGGACCGATGGCGACCTGTGCGGTGATCCCCATCTGCTCGTATTCGAGCAGCTCTGTTCGGATCCGATCCATCAGGCCCGAGTTTGATGCAAACAGATAACCGGAAGGGTCGGCCAGGGCGTTCATGCCCAGAGCGGGGTCGCCGCTGGAGATGTCGGCGAGGATCTGCTCGCAGATCATATTCCCAAGCCATGAAGCCCGGGTTGCCATGACCGATTCTGTTCTGGCAATCGTCGCATCGTGCATCATCGCCAGTGTGGCCGGGACGGCGACCGACAGGATCACCAGTGACATGATGCACTCGATCAGTGTGAAGGCGCGGCGTTTCATCGGCTTACCATCCCGGTGTAGGGCGCGATGGACAGTTGAGGCCCGTCTGCGATACGGATCACGTATTCCCGATCGAGAGCGACTGGCGAGTCACCATCGCTCTCACGCTGCTGCGGCGTCCCATCAAAGTCGAACCAGATCGTGGTGGTTCCCAACGAGACCGTCGCGTTCTCCGGCCCCGCCAGTTCGATCGCGGCACCAGGAAAAGCGTTGGAATGGATGAGGTAAGCGGACCCGGTACCGGGTCGGGTCATTGGCTCAACCCCACTCGACGCCGTCTGCAGTCTGATTATGGAGACGCTTTGGTTTGTCAGGTCAAAGGTCAGCCCGGTGGGTATCCCTGTCGAGAGTGCCTGGGATCGACTGAGCATGACGAGTCGTTCACACTCGTTGAGGAGGCCTGATCTCTGTGCGTCATCCAGTCGGGAAAGTGCCGGGATGGCCGTGGCGCTCAGGATCGAGAGCAGCACGATCACGATCAGTAGCTCCGTCAGCGTGAAGCCGCGACTGGCCCGACTCTGGATGGACATGGGCGTGTTCATCTTCGGCTTACGGGATCGACCGCGAATCGTCCGTGCCGGATTCGCGGTCGTCGTCGATCCTCTGTTCGGTGCGGTTGATCAGAGTTCGTTCGCGGTGAACGCCTCACCGTTGGAATCTTCAACACGGGTCTCATCGTCCGAGTTCGCGTAGAAGATCGCAACGGGCGGATCTGCGTCGTTGTCGACGAAGTAGAGCCATCCGGACGCCGTGTTGGAGATTTCCCGGTCCTCGGCGTCGTTCACATCAGCGGCGATGACGGAGTTGAGCCCGTTGTACGGATTCGGGGGGATTCCATCGGTCAGCACCGTGCCGATGGTCGTGAGCTCTTCGAGGGTCGGGTAACGGCCTTCGCCATCCACGCTCGAGTTCGCGAAGAAGTTCGCGATGGCGGTGCGCACACCGCCCAGCGACCCCTGCATCGCTGAGGTCTTCGCACGCTCGGCGTAGTCGAAGTACTTCGGCAGGGCTACTCCAGAAAGGATGGCCAGAACAACGAGGACGGCGATCAACTCGATCAGAGTGAAGGCACGGCGAAACGATTTCATCGAAGCGGAACAATTCATGGGAACTTTGACCTCCAAGGATGATTCTCTCCGGTCGTCCTGGACCCCCACAGGATCTTTGGACCTTTGAATCTGGTTCTGTATGGGAATTTGGTGGTTCAACATTTTTTTCAACCCAGCAGTGTGACCATGTCCCACATGGGCAGGAAGATGGCCAACGCGATGACCAGCACCACGCCGGTCAGTACCGCGATCAGCACCGGTTCGAGGACCGTTGAGAGTGTTTTGGCCCTGTGGCGCGTCTCCCGCGCGTAGTGCTTGGTCAGGATCGCGCACATCCGGGGGATGTCACCGGCTTCTTCGCCGGCGGTGAGGAGCTGTTTGGCGAACCCCGTGAGATAGGTGCATTCCGGCAGTGTTTCACGGAGCCGTCCCCCGCGCCGGACCTGCTCCGCCAGCAGCAGGGCATCCGCTTCGAGCAGTGGACGCCCGGTGGCCTTCCCGGCCATCGTGATGCTCTCGATCAGGCCAACGCCCGAGCGTAGTGCAATGCGAACACGCCGGAGAACCTGGAGACGGCCAGTCCAATAAGCACTTCGCGCAGCACGGGCACGCGATGCATGATTGCATCGATGACGGCACGGGAGTGCGACCGGGACCACGCGAGGCGAAGGCCCCAAATCCCAGCCAGCATTCCTGTGATGTACAGGTACCAGTAGGCCTTGATCGATGAACCGAGGTTCATCAGCACAATCGTGAGCAAGGGTAAATCGATGCCTCGGGCGGCGAACATCGCGGCGAATTTCGGGACCACAAAGGTCACCAGAAACAGCGTGGCGACCGAGAGCGTGATGACCACCGTCAGCGGGTACAACACCGCACCGCGTACGAGCCGGCGCATCTCCCCCTGCTCGTCCACGATTTCCGCAAGATGCGAAAGGACTGTGGTCATATTGCCTGAGGATTCCGCCGCCCGGATCGTCTCGATGTAGACCGTTCCGAAGATCCGCTTGTACTTCTCAAGCCCTTCGGTGATCGAACGCCCGGACTCGACCTCTCTGGCGAGGTGCTCGCCGATCTCCTGGATCATGGGGTTCGATGCCTGCTCTGAGATCGAGCGGAACGCCGAGACAATGGGGATGCGAGCGTCGAGCAGCACGCTGAGCTGGTAGGTGAAGTGAGCGATCTCCTCGTAAGCGACTTTCTTGCCGCTTCCGATTCGTGCACCCGAGCGCCGCGCCTCACGCAATTTTGTCGGCGTCATGCCGTCGGAGGTCAGGCGCTGCATGGCGTCCTGGCGAGTCGGCGCACTCAGTATGCCCCGATGAGGACGCCCATCGCGATCCACCGCGGTGTACTCGAAGGATATCGCGCTCATGCCGCGGCCCTTTGCGATGGGCAATCGATCTGCGTTTGCGCGATCATCGCCACCCGTGCGACTTCTTCCAGTGTGGTTTGACCCAGTTTGGCCTTGCGAAGCCCGTCGCGCCACATCGGTCCGAAGCAGCCTTGTTCGGGTCGGATGTGGTCATAGCAGCGCGCCGCGATCTCCACCGTTGGCGCTCCGGTTTCCACCAACTCGGAGATCGCCTGCGTGAGCCGCACCAGCTCGTAGATACCTGTACGGCCCCGGAACCCGCTTCCCGAGCAGCGTGCGCAGCCGCGGCCTTCTCGGAACGAGTACCGATCGGGGCCGACATCGAATCGCCGCAAGAGCTGCGGATCCGGCGTGGCCTCGTGTGAACAATCCGGACAGATGGTTCGCACCAGCCGTTGAGCGAGGACGCCGAGCAGGCTGGAGGTGATCACGAAGGGCGGCACTTCGAGGTCGCGCAGTCGGGCGATCGCTCCCGGGGCGTCGTTCGTGTGCAGCGTGCTGAGCACCAGATGCCCGGTCAGCGAGGCCTGCATCGCGATCATCGCGGTCTCGCTGTCCCGGATTTCACCCAGAAGCACGATGTCCGGATCCTGGCGCAGAATCGAACGCAACGCTCCGGCAAAGGTCAGTCCGATTTCCGCATTGGTCTGGATCTGCCGCACGCCGTGCATGCGGATTTCGACCGGGTCCTCGATCGTCATGATATTGCGATCCGGTGAATTCAGCAGCTTCAGCGCGGTGTACAGCGTCGATGTCTTGCCGGATCCCGTGGGGCCCGTGACCAGGAACATGCCGTGCGGGTGAGCGATGACATCCTCGATGGCCTCGCCCAACTCCGTATCCACGCCAAGTTCGGTGAAACTGTGGATCTGGCCGTGCGGTCTCAGGATGCGCAGCACGACATTCTCACCGTTCACCGTCGGGATGGTTGAGATGCGTATCTCGTAGTGTTCACCGTGGTGACCGATGCGAAACTTGCCGTCCTGAGGCCTGCGGGTCTGGGTCAGATCGAGGTTCGCCATGACCTTCAGACGCTGCACCAGGCCCTGGTGGGCGGACAACGGAGGGCCTTGGCGGATCTGCAGTCGACCGTCGATGCGGTAGCGCAGCTGCAGCTCGTGTTCGTCGGGGCTCAGGTGGATATCCGAAGCATCGGCATCGATCGCGTCGGCGATGACCTGATTGACCGCCCGGACGATCGGCTCCTCTTTGGTCGTATCATCGAGATCGCGGAAGTCGGCGGGGCGCTTTCGTGCATCGGATCCGCTCGACGAAAGACTGTATGACTTGGCGATGAGCGAGCGCAGCGACTGCTCTTCACAAAGCACCGGATCGATGTCCTTGCGGAGTACCTGGCGCAGCTGGTCAATCGCTTTGAGGTTGAGCGGATCGACCATGCCAACCGTGATCAGACCATCGCCCACGAACAGCGGGAACGCCACCAACTGCTCGGCGACCGAGCGCGGCAGCATCGCGGCGTTGTTGATGTCGATGTCGTAACGATCGAGATCCACGAACGGGTACTCGCACAGGATGGCTCGCGCCATCGCGAGATCACGCGCGCTGATCACCCCGGCAGTCACCAGCGCCTGCTCGATTTCGATCCCGTCACGACGCGCATGAGCCGTGGCTTCGTTGACCTGGGGCTGAGTGGTGAACCCTTCTTCGATCAGGCAGCGAATCAGATAGTCACTGGAACCGAGCATCAGGCCGCCTCCTCCGTGTGCCGAGCAGCGATCGCCGCGAGCACGTCTTCGACGGACTGCTGCAGGGTCGCGCTCGGTTCGACAAAGGAGCATCCCAACGCGTACCGGGGCTCTTTCGAGCACATCCGCGTTCGCATCACACGAACCTTGGCCTCAAACTCGGGGAGCAGATCCCCGGCCACCGTCACCAGCTTCACCCGGAGCACAAAGTGCCTGGGCAGGAAGTAGGGGCTCTCGAGACCAAGGCCACCCTGACCAAGGTCGACCAGCGAGGCATTGAATGTCGTGCTGTGACCAGCGGACCGACCAAGTCGGACCGAGATCGGCGAAGATTCATCCAATGTGACCTGCACGGGCAGCGACAACTCGTGACGCTCAAAGCGTCGAACGGTCAAACCACCGCTCTGCGCGGTGTGTTGCTGCCGATCTGGTTCGGTGGTCATGGGGCGAGTCTCCGATTGTCCGATACAGGTGCGCGGGCCTGGCAACACCCTGAATCGGTCGGATTTTCGCTCGAATACACCCCTCGCCGTAAAGTACGCGCCCCACCGATTCCGAACGGAACCCGGGGTTACCCAGCCCTCACAACCCCAACCCACGATCAGGGTGTCCGGATAAATCGAAGTTCAGCGCTGCTGCCATTCGGACCCGGCCATGATCGCCGCCGCTTCGGTTTTGCCCAGTTCGCGTGCCTTCTGCTCAGGTGTTCGGCTGAACGGCTTGGGCTCCGCGCCGTCCTCCGTCTCGCGCTGCAGGTGCAGTGTCTGGGTTGGGAAGGCGAATTCCACCCCGAGTTTCTTCGCGAGGCGCAGCGAGTCCAGAATGAACCGCTGGCGCTCCCGAAGCTCGGTCGACCAGTCCGGGACCCGGAAGAAGATGTACACCAGTACATCGATCGAGTGAGCCCCGAGGCCGTTGACGTGGATTTCGTATGCGTCCTTGCGGGTGTACGGATGATTCCGCACGATCTCGCGCAGTCCTTCACAGAACGCCTCGGCCAGTTCCGGGTCGGTGCTGTAGGTCAGGTTGTAGACCGCACGGTACCGCCGGAACATGCGGCGTCCATAGTTATCCACGGTCGCACGAACAAGCGTGGCGTTGGGGATCGTCACCAGCGAGTTGTGGAAGGTCCGTACCCGGGTGGATCGGAATCCGAGGTCTTCGACAATGCCCTCCGTATCGCCGACCTGAATCCAGTCGCCCACATTGAACGGCCGATCAAGGATGACCGCCACCGAACCGAACAGGTTCTCGATCGTGTCCTTGGCCGCGAACGCGAACGCCAGACCACCGATGCCCAGACCCGCCACCAGCGAAGTGATCGGCAGGTTGAACGATTCGGCGAGGAACACCAGCCCGAACGCCACCACGAAAATCTTCACGGCCTTGCGGATGAGCGGCACGAGCAGGTCATCGAACTTCGTGGCGGTTTTCCCTGCTTTGCGCTCGAAGTACTCCGAGGCGAGATCAACCACGCGGTAGATCGCCCAGATCGCGCTGACAAGGGCGAAGGCCTTCGAGGCGATCTGCAGCACCTGCGTCGCCACCACCGGCATCTGCAGCACCGGCAGCAGCAGGTACACCAGGGTCGCGCCGCCTGCCAGGCCCGCCGGGCGTGCGACCTTGCGGATCAGTGATGCGGTGTCGTGCTCCGTGGCGTCGTCCTCAGATTTCTTGAGGTACCGACGCGAAATCACCTGCACCACGCCACGCAGAGCAAGGTCGAAAGCGACGCCGAGCAGGATCAGGATGAACAGCCCGGCCCACTGGTAGTACCGCAATCCGAAAAAGCGACCGGCGACGGCCCACTCCAGACCCCAGTCGCGGAGAACGGTCTGAACCAGATCGAGTTCGAGCGTGTCGTACATCGCGTACGCTGCTCGGGTCGTTTCTTCGCTGATCCGCCATTCGCTGCTGCGTCGTTCGAGCGTCAGCAGCAGACTCGCATCCTGTCCGTCGCTGAGCGTCGTGCTCCAGACGGGTTCGCTCGGCAGATCGTTGCGGCCGGGCGCGAGTGAGGCAAGGTCCTTGGAATCGTCAAAATCCTCAAAATACCGAAGCACATCGTAAAGGCGGGTCGCGATCTCGCTCTCATCCGCGTTACGCAGCACATCCGAAGGGATTTCGACCGCCTGCAAGGCCCGGTCCAGATCCCGGGGCTGAGGCTCCAGTCCCGTGTGCGCCCGCATCGAGCGGAAGAACGAACTGATCGCGCTCCGCGGCGAGCCGAGATCCACGGCCTGCGGCTCGCTCGACTCGGTTTGCGCCGCCGCAGCCGCTCCATCCTCCCCTGAATCCTGCACGCCAAGGGCCTGAGGCGCCAGAAGCAGGAGGCCGGAGAGGAGTGAGATCAGAAGAAAACGGATTCGGATCGTGTGCATGCCGCGATCATACGAAACCTCGCGAGTGGCGCTCCACCCGCTCACAGCGGGGGCAGCGGTATGAACGGCGCATCCGCACGCAGATACAGCGGATGACGCGGCAACCCGTCCGCGGTGAGGCCCAAGGCCACGCACTCGGGATGATCGCTCAAAAGCGACCGAACCGTGCGATCGCGATCCAGCAGCGTCGCGTGCGTGCCCCACGCCGCGACGACGGTCTTCGAACGGGCCGCGGCGCGCCGGATCGCCTCGTCGTTGCGTGCTCCGACGGGATCGAGCCCCTCGTCGAGGGCTCGTTTCAGCCCGGCAGGGTCGGTCGATCGCAGCGCGAACGCGTTGACGACCTCGATCGAGCCGTACCCGCGATCGAGCGCGTACCCGATGGCTCGGCGCACCGTCGGATCATTTTGCTGCTCGTCAGCGGTCGAAGGGTTGAGCATGCAGAAACAGATCCGATCGCGCTCCGTGTCCCATTCGCGGACCAGCGTGTACCGGTAGCGGCGGCAACGGCTGAACGATGCACGGCTGCGAGCCTCAGCAAACCCGGGAACGGTCGGGGCGGTCATCGGTCTCAGAAATCCCGGCGGCTGAAGATCCAGGCACCGATGGCGAGGATGAACGCTTCGAAGAGCAGAGAAGTGCCGACCACCCACCAGAGCGAACGGCTCCGTATCTCGCGCATCGCATCGAACTGGCCTCTGCTGAAGTTCTCATCGCCTTGGCGCTCGATTGCCCGTTCCTCTTGGCGATCGATCGCGTCCTCGGAAATCAGGTGGCGATCCAGCAGGTCGATCGTGTCCGCCGTCTTCGGCAGAACGGTCTTGACCGACACGATGATTCCGCTCCATTCGGCGAGCCCTGTGGCATTCTTCGCGGCCTGTTCGCGATCGCTCTCGATCTCCCTGATCTCGAATTCGGCGCGTCGGATCCGACTCGCCAGATCCTCTTCGCCCATGTCCTCGGCGCGCCGACCCGCGCGGAATTCCTCCGCAATCCGGCCAGCGAACCCATCCGCGATCGGTTTCGTTTCTTCAGTGGTCTCGGGCGATTCGGTTTCAGCGGACTGCGACGAACGAAGCTCTTCCAGCGTCTGGCGGCTGGCCTCCAGGCGCTGATCCATCTGCTGGACCTGCGCCTCCATCGCCTTCTGGAACATCAGCAGCGTCTGGTCCGCCTGGTTCAGCAGGAACAGCATGAACCAGAACAGAATCGTCAGCAGCAGCGACGCCAGCGTCGACCGAGTGATCAGGCCCAGAAGAGTGCACACACAGAACAGGTAACTGTAAAACAGCACCACGATCGGCACGGCGAGCAGAATCCCGGGCTCCCAGACCCCGCCTCGCAAGCCGATCACCAGCATGGAGCACACACTGAAGACCAGAACCTGCAGCGCGACGAACAGCAGCCCCGTGAAGAACTTGGTGAGATACAGCCGTGTCCGGGAAATCGGCTTCGAGAGCATCAGCTCGATCGAGCCGCCGGAGATGAAGTCGGGGATCATCCCGGCGGTGGTCACCAAGGCCAGCACCGTCGCGATGATGGAGAGCCAGAAGCGAACGCCGACTCCGGTAAAGAAACCCTTGTAGAAAGTCGCCGGATCAATCGTCTCGGAGTTCACGCCGCCGATCGGGATCGTCCACCACAGGAAACTTACCCCGTTCTCCCGCAGACCGATGGCGCCGAAAATCGCCACCACCAACCCCGAGAGAAGCATGGTGATCCAGAACAGCTTCTTGCTGTTCAACTCGCGATAGGCGTCGAGAAAAAGTGCCGTGGTTTTCATGACGAGGCTCCCGGCTTGAGCACCTGACCTGTCGACTGATCCGTTACCGCCTGTATGAACAGATCCTCCAGGGATGGCCGGTACGGCGTCACGCGCCGGATCGTCAGACCGTTTCCTCGGATCGCATCCAGAAGCGGCTGAATGCGTGCCGCGTCCGTCGTCATCGCGGTGATCTTGTGCTCACTGGAGAACACCAGAACCCCGTTTCCGAGCACGCACCGATGGCTCGCCCGCTCTTCCAGCAAGGCCATCCTGCCGCTGAGCGCGTCTCGACCTTCGTCAGGCACGGGGGCAAACCGCCCGGAGAACACCTCGCCGACCGCGCCAGGCGAGTCCGATGGGGCGACTTCGATCTCGTAGCACTGCTGGTCGATCGTCAGTTCATCCAGGGTGCCCTGCTGGTGCAGCCGGCCCTGCACGAGGATCGCCACACGCCCGCACACCATTTCTAGTTCGCTCAGAAGGTGGCTGTTGAGCAAGACCGTCTTCCCCTCGTCGCGGATCCGCTCGACGATCTCGCGGATATCACGCCGGCCCACCGGGTCCACGCCGTCGGTCGGCTCATCGAGCAGCACGATGTCCGGGTTGTTCATCAGCGCCTGCGCGATACCCACGCGCTGGCGCATTCCCTTCGAGTAGGACTTGATCTTCTTGTTCCGCCAGCCCAGCATCCCGACGAGTTCGAGCAGTTCCGGCGCACGCTTCTTGCGTTCCGAACGCGACACGCCGGCCATCGCGCCGTAGAAGTCCACCACCTGCTCGCCGGTCAGGTATTCCGGGAAGCGGTGGTGCTCGGGCAGATAACCGATCTTCGCCAGGGTTGGCTTATGCCCAATCGGCGCGCCGAGCATGTGCCCCTGGCAGCGCGTCGGGCGGATGACCGTCATGAGGATCTTGATCAGCGTCGATTTGCCGGCGCCGTTGGGGCCGAGCAGCCCGAAGACCTCGCCGTGCCCGACCCGCAGGTCCACGCCCCGAAGCGCGTGCACCTTGCCCTTGTACACCTTCTCGACACCCCGGAGTTCGATCGCCGCCTCACTACTTGGGTTCGGCACGATTCCGTTGTTGGCTTCCTCGACCATGATCGCTCCTCCAACCGGTGTCCCCGCATGGTACTTGGTGAATGCCACCGGGCGATTTCGCTGCCCGCAGCCTGTCACCTGATCCGGGAGAAGGGTATACGATTCGGCCTATGTACCCGAACCTGCGCGATTTCGTGGATGAGCTCGACCGCCTCGGCGAACTGGTCCGCATCTCCGAACCGGTGTCGCCTCTGCTCGAGATCACCGAAATCACCGATCGCGTCAGCAAAGCCCGGTGTGCGAACGAGCCCGGCGACTGGGCCCGGCGCACCGACCCTCGTTTCTTTGATCGAGGCGGGCACGCGCTGCTCTTCGAGAATGTCGTAGTCCCCGGGGGCAGAAAGTCCCCGTTCCCCGTCCTGATCAACGCCTTCGGGTCCTACAACCGCATGGCCGTCGCCCTCGGGTGTGCTCGGGGTCAACGCGGCATCACGGAGGGTATCCCCGGTGGGTTCGAGGCCATCGGCCAGCGCATCGGCGAACTGGTCAAACCCGAGCCCCCCCGAGGCCTGCGCGAAGCCATCGCCAAGGCACGCCAGTTCGCCCCGCTCCTGAAAATCGGCCCGAAGCGCGTCTCCGCCGGCGAGTGCCAGCAGGTCATCTACTCCGGCGACGAGGTCGATCTCTCGATCATCCCCGCCCTGCGCTGCTGGCCCCTCGACGGCGACTACCACGCCCTCGGCTACCCGCACCCCTCCAAGCTCAACGACCCGATCCCCGGCATCACGCCGTTCGATGAGGCCGAGGCGAGCGGCCTGCGCGGGCGCTACATCACCCTCGCAGGCATCCACACCATCCACGCCGACGACGCCGGCGAGAAGAAGCCCTCCAGCCACAACATCGGCATGTACCGCGTGCAGATGCTCGGTCGCAACAAACTCGCCATGCACTGGCACATGCACCACGACGGCGCGAACCACTGGAGGAGCTGGAAGCGCAAACGCCAGCCCATGCCCGTCGCCATCGCCCTCGGCGGCGAGAGCGTCCTGCCCTACGCGGCGACCGCACCGCTTCCGCCGGGCATCAGCGAACTGCTCATGGCCGGCTTCCTCCGCAGCATTAGCGGCGGCGGGGGGATCCGCATGACCCGGGCCGCGACCGTACCCCTCTGGGTCCCCGCGAACGCCGAGATCATCATTGAGGGCTATGTCTCCGAGGAGGCCGGGGTGATCGGCTACGACCCGCGCGACCCGGAGGCCGGACCGCTCGGCGATGGTGCGGTCTTCGAGGGCCCCTTCGGCGACCACACCGGCTTCTACTCGATGCCCGACCGCTACCCCATCCTCACGGTGACCGCGATCACCCACCGGCACAACGCCATCTACCCGACCACCGTCGTGGGCCTGCCGCCTCAGGAGGACTACTTCCTCGGCAAGGCGACCGAGCGCGTGTTCTTCCCACTGCTGAAGACTCTGATCCACGACATCGAGGACTACGACCTCCCGATGTTCGGCGCGTTCCACAACAGCGCGGTGCTCGGCATCCACAAGCAGTACCCGATGCAGGGCCGTCGCGTCATGCACGCGGTTTGGGGTGCGGGCCAGATGGCCTGGACCAAGAAACTCTTCGTTGTGGACGCCGAGAAAGTTGATGTCCACGACACCCGCGCAGTCTTCGACGCCATGGGCAAGTACTGCGATCCGTCGAGAGACATCGAGTTCGTCAACGGCCCGCTCGACATCCTCGACCATGCCGCACCCCGGCTCGCCGCCGGCACCAAGGTCGGCTTCGACTGCACGCCCAAGTGGGCGGGTGAAGAGGTCAACGGCGTCCCGGTCCCGAAGAAGGCTTCCTTCCAACCGCTCACGGGCTCGGAGCGGGATGATTATGTCAGCCGCGTCCGCGAGATCCGGGGCGTGCACCACGCCGCCATGCCCGACGACGCCTCCGGCGCGTGGTTGTTCATCAGCATCGAGCGTTCCGACGACCAAACCGGAAACGCCTCGGTTGATCCGGTCCCGCCCGTACTGGATGAACTCTGGTCCCTCACCATCCACTCCGATCGCGCCCCGCGGTTCGTGTGCATCGTCGATTCCTCCGTCGAGATCGCCGACACCGATGAGGTGCTCTTCCACTGGTGCGCCAACTCCGATGCCAGCCGGGATCTGTTCTGGAGCCCCGATCGAAAGCGCTGCGCCTTTGACTCGCTCCCGAAGTCCCCGGGTGGTCCGCGCGACGGTCGTCACGGCCAGCCGGTCCGCGAGTGGCCGCCCATCCTCGAAAACGACCCCGAAGTGAAGCGCCGCGTCACCGAGCAGTGGGGGGGCTACGGCGTGCCCCTCAAGGACTGAGCCAGTTAGACCGGCGTCGCCTTCGACGCCTTCTCTTCGCAGATCTGCGCCAGCCCGTCGGTCGCGAACTTTACATCCTGCACGCTCAGGAACGGCCCCAGACTGAAGCGGCAGGCCCCGGCCATGTCTTGCCCCACGCTGGCCGGATCCGTCCCCATGGTTTCGTGCGCGTGCGGAGCGCAGTGCAACCCCGGGCGGGTCAGCACCCCGAACCGGTCTTCCAGTTGCTGCGCCAGTTCCAGAGGCGTCATCCCGTCCACGGTCACCGAGAACACCCCGACCCGGTCGGCCATGCCTTGTGGCCCGAGCAGGCGCAGGCCCGGGAGCAGCGGCCCGCCGGTGTAGGTGTGCAGCCCATTCAGGAACTGCTCGGTCAGGGCCCGCTCGTGCTCGGCGATGTCCGTCATCCCCCGTTCCAGCAGGTACTCGACCCCCGCCAGTAGTCCGGCAATGCCCACCGTGTTGTGGGAGCCGGCCTCGTACTTGTCGGGCATGTCGCTGGGGTGCAGGGGCTGCTCACTGATCGAACCGGTACCTCCCTCGCGGTAGGTATGAATCATCCGTTCCATGCCCTGGCGCATCACCAGCACCCCGGTCCCGAGCGGGCCGAGCAAACCTTTATGGCCGGGCGCGGCGAGCAGGTCGATGTTCATCGCCTGCATGTCTACAGGAATATGGCCCACCGACTGGGCGGCATCCACCAGCAGCGGAACCGCCCGCTCGCGGCAGACCCCGCCGATCGCCCGGATCGGCTGGAGCGTCCCGGTCACATTCGAGGCATGAACCACCCCGACCAGCCGGGTCTCGGGCCGGATCGCCGCCTGGATCGCTTCAGGATCAACCACGCCGGTTTCGGGGTCCGCCCCAACGACGGTCTGCGTCATTTGCCCCTGGTACCGGGCAATCAGGGCGTTAAACGGGCGCAGGATCGAGTTGTGGTCCATCGCCGTGGTGACGACATGCACTTTCTCCCCACGCGAAAGAAGGGGAAGGAGCAGGCCCTTGATCGCCATATTCAGCGCATCGGTCGTGTTCAGAGTGAAAATCACATGGTCCGCGTTGGGGGCGTTGAGCAGCTCCCGGATCGCCTCGCGGCAGCGGGTCAGGATCTCCGCCGATTCGCGCGCCTCCCGGTAGGCACCCCTCCCGGGTGAGGCACCCAGGGCGGTGGCGTACTCGGTCATCGCGCGGACGACCGCCGGCGGCTTGGGGAAACTCGTCGCCGCGTTGTCGAAATACACGCGCCCTCTCGATGCACCGGTCCGTTCGCTGGCCATGGCCAAAGTGTAGACGCTCGGGCGCGAGAGAACAGCCCGATCTCGGTTTGGCTCATCTCGGCGACGGTAAACCGTTAGAATCGGGGGTCATTCATTCCGATCCCCTGTCGCGACTGCCGCTCTGCAGCGCGAACTCGCGGAGAACTCCCATGCGTTCTGATTCATTCGGATCCCGACTCACCCGCCTCGCCTCGACCGGGCTGCTCCTGACCCTCGGTGTGCTCTTCGCCCTGCCGGCTCCGGCCGCGGCTGATGAGTGGCTGGAGCGGATCAACAACGATCTCAAGCTCGCTCCGAACTTCGAGTCGGTTGAAGAGAAGCTGTTCCCTGCCCTCGCTGCGATGGACCCGATGCCTTTCGAAGGCAACGACTATCTCTTCTTCCCAAAGGGAAGCACCGAGCGACGCCAACTTATCGAGTGGGTGAGCAGACCTGCTCAACAGGCGGTCATTCAGGTTATCCGTGAAATTGGGGAGAACGCTGACTCACACATGTGGTCGCTACAGATTGGCGCGGACAAAGTGCCGGACGAATGGGTGGAGGCCGACCTGTACATCGGGGCAGGTGAAGACGGGCTTTCGCTCGTGCATGCTAATTTTCCTTACTTGGCAGTGCTTCGACAGAAGCTTCGTCCGCTTTCCTATGCGAACGGCATCAGACTTGCCTCGGAGGACAACGGCGACGAGGCGATCATGGATCATGCTCGCTTTATCACCTTGTACCGACTTTTTCTCGATCGTCCGTTTGCGATTGAAAAACTCGTCGCCATTTCGCTTGTTCAGGCCAGCGCAAATCAAGTGACCGATCTGGCCTACCAGTACACCCGAGATGGAGACAATGCGTTTACGGCACTGGGTATCTCAGATGCGCTGCTTGAGATTGACGAGACCATCCTGCAGTTCCGTCGATTCCTTCTGCCTTTCGGCGATGTTTATGTCGCCGAACAAGCGTTTGAGTACGCCACACAGGGCGGGCCACGCGTGATCCCGAACCGTTTTGGCACCATGTTCGCGGCTGTCAGCGATTCACCAGGTCTCAGCCGGATGGGCGATGCGGTGGCCTTGCGTAACTATGCGCCTTTGCATGCCGATCGCATCGCGTTCCAACAGCAGCTCAATGATGTTGTCGCGGACTATACAAGGCGATGGAATTACAACGACCTTCATGATAGATCGCTTCGGAATAACGCAGTCGGAGATATGACGACTAGCAGTCGCTTCTACATTCTGCGGACTGCCATCATCGGGTATTACTCTCAGTTCGAAGAAGTTCGTCTGGAATTACTCACGCAACTCTCTGGCACTCGCTCTGCCCTAGGCGTGGTTGCCTTTTATCTGGATAACGGAAATCTGCCGGGACGCCTCGTCGCGATCCAGCCTTCGTATGTCAGAACACTTCAGAACAATCTCGACTACCTGAATTACAACCAAAGAATTGAACAGTGTGAACTCCTAACCTATTGGGTCCCGATTCGCGATGAGCAATTCGGCGTACGCGAAACGCCCGCGCCATATCCCATCAGGGTCGTCTTCGGCGATGCGGGCATGCCAACCAGTGGTCTGGGTGTGGCCCCTGCATTACGCAACCGCGACCTCATGGAAGCAATCCCCGTCCCCGGTTTCGGCAGTGGTGATGCGCCCGCGATCGGCGACGATGCATCGTTCGGTGGTGGTGGACTCTCATCGCTGATCGGTCTCAACGCGATCGGCGGTGCCCAAGCCCAAGCCAACCGAGTGCTCCAGCAGTTTTTCGCAGAAGGAACTCTGCCTCAGTTTGGTCTTTCAGCAGAAAATCATGCTGCGTTCGAGCAATACCTGTCCGGCGCTTCGAGCGATTTCAATTTCATCGCTCTCCGCGACTTTCTGAAGCGACTGGCTTCAGACGAAGGCATGACTGAGATGGATGCCCAACAATTCAGCGTCGCTCTCGCGGCGATCCAGACTCAGGGCATCACACCCGACAATGCCAGCGAGCAGGTACGCCAGCAACTCAGAGGCCTCCTCGACATGTTCTCCGGCTCAACGGACCCGTTCGGGATGGACGGAATGGACATGGGCGACGATGGCATGCCCGATATGGAGGGCCTTGGCGGTGCTGCGATGCTTCTCGCCGGCGGCGACATCAATGAGACTCTGACCAACGCTGTCGGCAAGAATGCCGATCAGATTATCGATTACATCGCCATGGTTACGGGCAGACTCGCTGAAATCCCGTCGCTCCGAGATGCAATCGCGAAGGCCAACCGAGGCGAGTTCATGACCGCCTCCGAAGCGATGCGTGTGTCCGACGACATGATCGATGCTCTGGTCACACCAGCAGTCATGAACCCGCTCCGCGACATGGTCGTGCACTTCAAGAACAGTGAAATGGGACAGATGGTCGCGGCGATGCCTGTGTCCGACGCACAAGCGACGCCGGTCGTGTTCGCGCTCGATGATTCCTCATTCCTCCTGTACTCCGTTGGGCGTGACGGCCAGGACGATCGTGCCGCCCTTATTGATGTACTGGGTATGCAAGGTGACTATCTCTTCTGGCCACCCCCGCTCAGCCTCTACCGCGAGTACATCAACCGCTGAACGCCCACGGAATAAACCGCCTCCGCGTGCGGTTGAAGAGGTTCGCGAACACCGCCGGCCATGTGCCGGCGGTTGTCTTCCCTCCCATCAC
>CAZIXS010000036.1:0-23834 GCA_964543335.1 uncultured Phycisphaeraceae bacterium
GCTCCACGATCATCGTCTCCGCGGCGGCGCTCGGCCTCGTCTCGGCGCTGGCGCAGGTCAGCCTGCACCTCCGAGTCACTGACGGGACGATCCTGACCGCGCCGCCGAGCTACCTCTTCGGCTTCTGGGTCGCGCTCACCGTGGCCCTCTGGAGCGGCTGGAACCAGTGGCTGCTGGCGCTGCTCGCCGTCTCCAGCGGCGCGTTCCTCGCCTTCGCGATCGCCCTTGGCGTGGTCTATCGCCAGCAGCACCAGCCCGTCTGGCGGATACTGCTCTTCCCCTACGGCGCGTGGGTCGTCAGCCGCCTGCTCCGGGAGGCAGCGACCGATCTGCTGCGGGGCACGCAGACGCAGTGGGGCGGCAAGACCTACACCCGGGAGATCGATTCATGACCGACAACCGCAACTGGCGTGGCAACACCTCGATCACCGTCTACGGACGCCGCGCGGTTATCGAGGCCATTCAGGCCGAGAGCGTCGGCGTGGAGTTCGTGCGAGTCGCCCAGCAGACCCCCGGCGAGTTCCGCAGCGACCTGACCCGCCTCTGCCACGAGCGCGACATCGAATTGCAGAAGTCCGACTTCGCGGGTGTGACCAAGCTTTCCGGCGATACGCGCCACGACCAGGGCGTGGTCGCACGGATCTCGCTGAACAATGTCATCGAGCTCGAAGACTGGACCGCCACGCTGCATGGGAAACGGGCCGCGATCCCGACGCGCGTGCTCGCGATGGACACCATCACGAACCCGCAGAACCTCGGCATGATCATCCGCTCGGCGGTCGCCGCGGGCATCAGCGCCGTGCTGTGGCCCCGCGTCGGCTGCCCGTGGGTGAACGGGCTGGTGATCAAATCGTCGGCGGCGACGGTGTACAAGGTGCCGATCGTGGTCTGCCACGACCTCGCCAGCGCGGTGGGGCACCTGCAGGGTGTCGGGTTCCATGTCGCGGGGCTCGAGGCCGACGGCGGCAGCGACCTCTTCGACCACACCCCCAGCCATCGGGCGGTCTATGTCATCGGCTCCGAGACCACCGGCATCTCCCGCGATGTCATGGATCTGCTTGATGAGCGCCTGGCGATCCCGATGGCGGGCGGCGTGGAATCGCTGAACGCCGCAGTCGCCGCGGCGCTCGTGTGTTTTCACGCGATGCGCACCCCGGCTGTGGACTGATCGTCTACGCTTGGACCATGAAGATCCTCCTGACCAACGACGACGGCATCACCGCCAGCGGCATCAAGGCCCTCCACGAAGCCATCGCAGATCCCTCAGGACGCTTCGGAGGCCCCTTGGGCGGCTCTGACGCGACCGTGATGACCGTTGCCCCCCTGACCGCCCAGTCGGCGACCTCGCACGGCCTGACCTTCCACCAGCCGCTCATGACGACCGAGAAACGGATCGACCAGACCTTCCCGCGCCAAGGCGAGCACGCCATCGCCGTCGATGGACGCCCCGCCGACTGCATGAAGCTCGCCATCGCCCACCTCTGGCCGGAGATCTACGGCGAAGGCGATCGCCCGGACCTGGTCATCTCCGGCATCAACGCCGGGGCGAATGTCGGGATCAATGTCATCTATTCCGGCACGGTCGCCGCGGCGCTCGAGGCGGCGTTCCTGGGCATCCCCTCGATTGCCATCTCGCTGCACATCGGCGATGGCCGACCCGACCACGACCGAGCCGCGGCCATGGCCCGCAGGGCCATCGAGCATGTCATCGCGGGTGGAGTTGGCGGAGACGAGCGTGAGCTGCTCGGGCGCCACCGCTGCGTGAACATCAACCTGCCGGTCTGCGACCACACCTCTCAGCCGCCCAGCCCCGAGGAGCCGGAACTGGTCGTCGCCCCGATGAACACCCACGGGCTCGTCGACCGCTACGACCGGCGCGAGGCACCGGGCGGACAGGTGTATTACTGGGCGTCCGGGCATGGTCTGGACTTCCAGGCGGCCGACCCGGGCACCGATGTCGCCTGCATCTTCGAACGAAAGATCAGCATTACGCCGATCCGCTACGACCTGACCAAGAAGTCGGCAATGGACGGCTGGCGAGCCCGCATGGCTGAGTCGGTGATCACCAAAGCCTGACGCCTCGCGAGCCAAACGAACAGGACGCAGCGCACAGGCTGCGTCCTGTCGGATCGAGCAAATCAGAAGAATCTCAGAGTCAGCGCCGACGACGGATCGCTGCCAATCCAGCGAGCCCAAGGATCCCGGCCGCACCTGGGGTCGGAACAAACGCGACCCAAATCTGCTTGCCGCCGATGACCCGGTCGAACGCGCCGTAGGTGACCAGTTCATAACCGCCAGAGGGCACCCCGAAGCCGCTGAAGTTCACGATCGAGGTGCCGTTGGCGTCGGTGATCTCGATGTCCACGCTGCTGGCGCTCAGGTCGCTGAAGTCGCCCATCAGACTCATGAGAAAGACGCCCTCGCGTCCGTCTGGGGTGAGGCCGTTGGTGACCGGGCTTTCCACGAAGTAGCCACCCTCGAAGCCGCCGAGCGAGAAGCCGGGGCTGCCGAAAGTGAAACTGGGGGAGCTGTCATCAATGTTGTTGTCGGCGATCGCGACGCCGGTCGTGCCAAGCCCGAAGTAGGTATCGGTCGGCGTGTTAAAGCTGACTTCACCATCGATGACCACGAGACCGGCACCATTGCTGGCCAGACCAAAGTCCACGCTGCTGACGGAGAATGGGGCGGCACACGCAGCGCCGGCTACGCCGAGCACGGCCAGGCAGGTCATTCGGATCTTCATGGGGAGACTCTCTGTTGTCGTCACGGGGTAGACACCGGGCTCATGCCCGGCAGGCAAGTAAAGATACCCGCGCCCCGGACGAAATACACCAGATCAGGGTGTTTCTTGACTGCTGCGTGTCCGAAGGTGACCGGCTGAATTGAGAAGCGAAGACAGGCAAGATGCGCGAGTCGTGTTTGTCTGGTCAGACCACCGAGGGGCTTCAGCAAAAAAGAACCAGCCGCGGTGTGAGCCGCGGCTGGTGGACAATCACTTGGATTGTGTCGTTATCCGACGAGCCGGATTAGCGGCGACGACGGACGGCGGCGAGACCGGCGAGGCCGAGCAGGCCAGCGGCACCCGGGGTGGGGATCGCGCCGTTGAGGACCCACAGCTTGGTCGCGCCGGAGGCGGAGTCGGTGGTGAGGGTCAGCGAGTAGCCGTTGTCGTTGAGAACATCGAAGCCGGTGAATTCCATGTTGACGGAGTCAATCTGGACCCAAGCGGACTCGAAGGCGAGGTTGCTGACGCCACCGTCGAAGTTGCCGAGCAGAACGGCCTGGAAGTTACCTTCGGGGAGGGAAACCATGCCCGAGGGAACCACTGCGCCGTTGCTGTTGAACCAAGCACCAGCGTACTGACCGTTGCCGAAGCCGGCGGAACCGGGAGCGAAGCTGGTCGAGGCGACGACGGAGAAGTCCGGCGAAGCGATGGTGAGGCCGGTCTGGGCATCGTTGCCGTTCCAGATGCCAGCGGGCGAGCCGAAGCCGCCGGGGACCAGGTTCGGGGTGCCATCGTAGAAGAGGGCGCTGCCGAGGCCACCGGCGACGGTGCCGCCAGCGAAGTCAACGGAGCCGTTGACGTTGAACGCCATCGACTCACCGGCGAAAGCGGAACCAGCGAAGGTCAGAACAGCAGCGGTCGCAAGAATCTTCTTCATTACTCTAATCTCCATCTCTCTAGACCTGTTGGATGCTCGGCAATCCACTTCACCGGGCACCATGGGTTGTCACTCAAACATACCACCAAAGCTCCAACGCTCAAGTGGTTTTTACGCTAAACCATCATATGTGACGGTCTGTACGCTCTGGATACTATGCAACGGATTTCTGGGCATTTCCAGTGTTCTGAGGGCTCATTTACGGAAATCTCGCGATTCAGGGGCGGATCTGGGTGAAATAACCCGGGTCGGACCTGCGAAATGGCCTTTTCGGGGCTGAGAAGCCCCATCACCCCAGGAAGCCCAGGATCAGCCCGGACACCCAAAATTCGCCAAGATCAGGTTCAGGTCGGCCAAATCCACCGCCCCCGAACAATCCACATCGCCCGGGCCGCCCGGACCGGGGGCTGATCCGAAGTTTGCCAGCACCAGATTGAGGTCCGCCAGATCGACCGAGCCGTCCCCATTCGCGTCCCCAGGACAGGTGGGTTCGGTCGGGGCGCCGGGGAGCGAAACATCGAACACCACCGGGCGGTGGTCCGAGCCGAAGCTGGTCGCGTTCGAGTTGCCGTTGGCGAACTGGCCGGGCGCGTGCTCGGCGGTGTTGTCGTTCGAGAAGTACACAAAGCCCATCGCGTTGATCTCGCTCTGGCTCAGCTGCGCATCACCGTTCGCGTCGAACACCATCGCGAGTTCCTCATCGAGGCAGATGTAATCGAGGCGCGATCCGCCACCACCCGGAAAGGTGTTCGGCAGAAAGCTCGAGGACACCCGCCCGAACAGCGACTCCACCGGCAGATCCAGCACGCCGGTCGGTTGGTTCTGCGCTTCATAGAAGAACACGCCGTCCAGCGTGTTGTCGCCGTCGAGCGTGTCGGCGTTCAGGTCACCGGCGAGGATGACCCAGCCCGGCTCGGTCTCGCGGCTGCCGTTGTTGTCGAGATCCAGTCCGATGGTGCGGTCGAGCCAGATTTCTTCGCCGATGCGGTTGGCCTCGGCGCGGCGCGTGTTCTGGCTGCCCGCATCGCCGCAGCACTTGAAGTGCGCGTTGTAGATCGTGACCGTCTTCTGCGCGCCGGGAACCTGGAAGGTCGCGCGGTTCACATTGCGCGGTCCCGGTGTGCTCAGGTTGGTGTAGCCGAGCAGCGTGAGTTCCGGGCGGAACAGGATCGCGTTGTAGTTGAAGCCGTCGCCCGAGGCGGTGCGGATGGAGTAACCCGGAAGGAACGCGTTGCGGAACGAGATCAGTTCGCTCTGGTTCTGCAGATCGACTTCCTGGAAGCACACGATGTCGGGCATGAGCGAGGTGTTGGGCCCGTCGCCGTCTTCATCGATCGTCGTGATCATGTCGCCGACGCTGTTCCACGCCCCGCTGCCGATCGGACCGAGCCCTTCGCGGATGTTGTAAGTCACCACCCGCAATCCAACGAACTGAGGTTCGCCGGAACACGAACCCGCCCAAGCCGATCCGAGCGGGAAGGAACTGGTGAAGAGGAAGGCGGCGATCAGAACGGGCTTGAACATATGGGCTCCTTCACGCGGCGCAGATCTCCGCGGGGGAGGGGGGCTGGGTTTATCGGCCGGACGTGCGGTCCGGAACGCAAAGGCGGCGGAGAGCTCTCACTCCCCGCCGCCCTAGAACTGTAGACCGGTTGGTTCAGTCGGGTCTCGCGCTTGCGCGAGTGACGATCAGCCGGGGTTGCACTGGCCGAAGTTGGCGAGCACGAGGTTCAGGTCGGCCAGGTTGACGAAGCCGTCGCCGGTGACATCGCCGTTCGGGGTGTTCTGGCCGAAGTTGGCGAGCACCAGGTTCAGGTCGGCGAGGTCAACGCCGCCGCTGTTGTTGGCGTCGCCGGCGCAGGTGGGGCCGCCGAAGTCGGGGTCGTACGCGCCGAGATCGATGAGGACGACGCCGCGCACGCCCTGGCGGTTGGTGGTGCCGGGGTTGAGCTGGCCGCCGTTCTGGACATTGCCGCTGGCGGGCGGGTTGGTGATGCGGGCATCATCGAAGCCGTTGGTGAACATCACGGTCGCGACGCCGTTGTTGGCCGAGAAGCCGCCGAAGGCGTTGGAGTCGTTGTTGTCCAGCGGGAAGCGACCGACCTTCAGCGTCGGGTTGCCATCGCTTTCGATCTCGGTGCCGTTCTGGCCACCGGACACGATGCGATGCAGCGACTGCGACGCGGCGTGGTAGTGGTACAGCGAGGTGTTCGAGGCGAAGACGACCTCGGCGGTGATGTCCGGGAAGTTCTCGTTCACGACGCGCTCTTCGAAGAAGAGGCCATCGGTCGCGGTGAAGGTGATGTTGCCGTCATCGTCGATCGACACGCCGGAGAACGGAGTGTTGTTCGCGGTCTGCACGACGATGGGGTTGTCCGGATCGTCGATGTTCAGGAAGGTATCGATGAAGGGGGTGAACTCGGTGCCGTCGTCGTAGACCACGCCGGTCGAGGCGATGACTTCGAAGTCGGGGTAGGTCACGGTGCAGCCGTCGATGACGGGGTTGTAGAGACGGACCTGGTAGGTGGTGCCGCCGGAGGTCGAGAAGTCCTCGTGGACCGCGACGAGCTGGCCGGAGTTGTTGACATCGAAGCGGGTCGGGACGAAGCCGCCCGAGCCGGTCGCGCCGCCGGTGACGAAGCGCTGCTCGGTGGAAGTCGGGTTCAGCGCATCGCTGCCATCGGCCTTGATGATCTGGTAGGTGCCGAGGCTGCCGTCGAAGCTGCCCCAGCCGTTGAAGGCTTCCGACGCGTCGAGCGTGTCAACCACGAAGAACAGCGACGCGAAGTTGC
Organism: uncultured Phycisphaeraceae bacterium; assembly: GCA_964543335.1. Classification (GTDB taxonomy): domain Bacteria; phylum Planctomycetota; class Phycisphaerae; order Phycisphaerales; family UBA1924; genus JANSXG01. Next base: position 6,455 of record CAZIXS010000036.1, read on the forward strand.
CGCCGCCGAAGGGCGTGCCGGTGTAGCCGACGCCGAAGACCACGAAGGTGTCCGAGCAGCCGGGGACGCGGAAGAACTGCGGCTTGGTCTGGCGGAGGTTGCTGGTGCTGGCGGGCGTGCCGTCCGGGGCCACCGGGATGGGGCCGAAGATCTGCTCCCAGATGAAGTCGGGCGAGCCGACCTGCACGGTCGAGCCGTGGTTGACGCTCCAGACGTTGGTGCCCACGGTCACGCCGCTGCCGCTGGTGTTGAAGTTGGACTGGCCCAGGAAGAACCCGCCCGGACGGCTGATGCCGGTGGGGATCGCGAGGAAGGCCGAACCGGTGGCGTCGTCGATGCCGTCGGTGGCGGCGAAGACCCGGGTGCCGTTGGGCAGCGGCTTCACGCCTGAGCCGGGGAGGCGGGTGTCGGCGTTCTGGAAGTACTCGATGTTGTTCTGGCGAGGGGTGCCGCCGAAGTTCGAGCGGAACAGCCAGGTGTTGTTGTCGAGGATCTCGCCCGGCGAGTTGGAGCGGTTGTTCGCGCCCTCGTTGATGATGACCGCGTTGCCACTGGCGTTGTAGGAGAGCACCACGCCCTGGCCGGTGGCGTTGGAGCCGGTGCCGAAGGTGGTGATGAAGCCGGCAGCGCCGAGCGGGCTGTTCCAGGCGACGGGGGTGTTCAGGAAGATGTCATCGCGGTCGAGCAGGACCGGGACGGAGACGGTCGCGTTGAAGCCGCCGGTGCCGTAAACCGCTTCGGAGGCGATGGTCGCCGAGTACTGGCCGGCCAGCGCGGCGGTGGACTGCACGATCGGGTCGGCGGCGGCGCCGGGGATGTAGGGGGTTTCGTTGGAGGCAATGGCCAGGCCAGCGCAGGAAATCAGGGCGGCAACAGCGGTGGTCCGCACAGCGGATTGCATCTTCATCGTGTTCTCTCTCTCAAAGGGACAGGGGATCGGTGGATTGGAGGCGAACCGATCGCGCAAATACCGCGCTGGTTCACGAAGTGAAAGAGTAGCACAGAAACGGAAAATGTCGAGTCAGAACACCCCCGAGAAACCCCTGAAAGGGCTCAATTTACCCGGCGCTTACATTTCTGAATCAGCAGCGGTGTCTGTAGGGTTCTCCAATTTCACGCGCGGTTCGCTCGCGTCTGGACCTCGACGGTGCTCGTCCGGCGCGGCATAAAAAACCGCCCCCAGAAGAGGGCGGTTTGGTGATCGTGAGATCGTTTCAGCGAATCAGTTGATGAAGTCGCCGTTTTCATAGCCGAAGTCGGTGGTGACTTCGTCGCGACCGCCGCCGAGGTACACGGTCTGGGGCGGGTACCACAGGCTGGGGTCCACGGACTGGGCTTCGGTGAGCTCGCTGCCCGAGCCGTCCCAGCGGGTGATGTTCATGGTGTTGCCGGGCTGGCGGTAGCTGAGGCGCTTCAGGTCCGCATCGGGATCGTATGCGTCGCCATTGCCCACCGGTTGATTGCTGGGCGGAAGCGTCATGAAGCCATTGGTGAGGGGGATCTGCGGCGCGGTGAAGATCGTGAGATCCAGCGACAGGGTCGGGCTGTTCACACCGGGCACACCGTCGGCGAGGGCAACCTTGCGGGCCGAGCCACCGAACTGATCGAGGCGCGGGCGGTAGGTCGCGGGAACCTCAAACACACCCGCTTCTTCCTGCGGCTGGCCGATCAGCGGGTTCGAGCCGCTGGTCAGCTGAGCGCCGGCCACCTGCCACGAAGTGGGCATGAGGTAGCTGGAGGTCGGCATGCCGCCGTTCTGATCGATCAGTGCAGCGAGGTCGGGAGCGGAGGAAGTGACCTGCGTGGATTGCAGGACCTCGGTCATCGAGGGATCCTGGAACTTGTCGAACAGGTAGAAGGTGCGCTCCGCCAGCGACTCCGGGGTGTCGCTGCCGTCGAGCGCTGGTGACATCCAGTCCCACTGGGTGATCGGCAGTTCGGAGGACTGGTTGAGGTCGTCCACATTGGTGGAGGCGTCGTAGTTCTTGGCGCTGGTGTTGGCGCCGGGAACTTCGCCGCGGTTGGAGTTGGAGTAGGTGAGCATGCCGACGACGAGCTGGCGCTGGGTATTGGCACCCTGGGCCTTCTGTGCCGACTTGCGTGCCGCGCCGAGGGCGGGCAGAAGAATGCCGATGAGCAGCGCGATGACCGCGACGACCACGAGCAGTTCGATGAGCGTGAAGCCACCGCTCTGGCGTGGCGTCTGACGCAGCTTGGAGGAACCGTTGATCATGTCTGTTTTCGTCCTTTCACGACCCAGTTTGGCCCCACGATGGAGGCGGGATAATCAGATGCAGGCGGTCGGCCGCTCGGATTCAGTTTAGCGAGATATTCACACTCCGCTATTCGGAGCACGGCGGCAGACGGTTCCAAACGATTTTCGGACACTGGCAAAATGCCCGAACCCGATGCCCCGGAAGCAGTTACGCAACCTGGGCACCGATACAGACTACAGTCAATCCACCAAAATGCGAGGGTTTGGTCAAAAAACAACAACCCGGGGTTAACCCCGGGTTGATGGAAGCTGAATAATCGGGTTCGGACCCCGCTTTCGGGGTCAGATCTCACTCAGTTAATGGCGCGAGTGGTGGGGTCCACGAAGTTCTCGGCTTCGGGGACGATGTCGCCGCTGCCGAGGATGCTGCCGCGCGGGAACCAGAGCGAGGGGTCGTAGGAATCCTGGCGGGTGATGGTGGTGGTGCTGCCGTCGAAGAAGGTGGCGACGATGCGGCCGGAGTGGCGGTAGGTGATGGTCTCGGCGAGGCCACCGGTGCGATCGAAGCCGTAGGCCGGGGAGTTGGCGTGGATAGCGCCGTAGTCCTGGAAGGCAGAGCCCTGGTAGATGCCGCCGCGGACGGAGAAATCGGTGGAGATGATGCCGGCGTCGGCGTCGCCCGTGGAGGGGATGTACCGGGTGCCGCTGGCGTTCATGATCTTGCGTGAGGCGCCCTGAACATTGGAGATGCGGGGCACATAGCTGATGGGCGGCTTGGCGATGGAGTTGGCGGCCTGACCATGGAAGCCGATGCCGTTGCGCTCACGGATAAAGCCGGGGGGAACCGGTCCGTTGCCGCCGCCGGGCACGCGGATGGCGCCGTAGTACTGGAAGGAGTTGGGCATCGCGTAGGACATGGCGGTCAGCGAACCCTGGTTGCGCTCGAGCAGGTAGGTTTCCATTTCGGAGATGCCTACGCCGCCGAATTCGTTGTAGCTGACGGTGGTTTCGCGCTGGGCGGGGTCGGCGAGTTCTTCGAACAGGTAGGCGAAGCGGGCTTCGCGGTCGATCGGGAGGTTCTCACCATCGAGAGAGGGAGTCATCCAGTCCCAGGCCTGCACCGGGAGGCTGGAGTCGCGGTCGAGTTCGTCCAGGATGGTGCTGTCGGAAGCGCGGTCCCAGATCTTGCGCCCGGAGGAGTTGACCCCTGGGATCCAGCCATCGTTGGAGGTGGTGTAGGAGGTCATGCCGTAGAGCAGGTTGCGCTGCGTCGCGGAGGAGACCGCGGTGAAGGACGAGGCGCGGGCCTGACCGAGCGCGGGCAGCAGGATGCCGATCAGGAGCGCGATGACCGCGACGACGACCAGCAGTTCGATAAGGGTAAAGCCGCGGCTTGTTTTCGCATGGGGGTGCTTCATGTCGGGTTCCTGTCTACGGACTCGAATGTTCGTGGCGTGGTGCTCGGTTAGTTCTTCACACTGTATGAGGTCATATCGATCGCGAGGTCAGACTCGGCGAGGTTCTCGGCTTCCAGAATCTGGGGCACGGAAGCTCGGAAACGCTCGGCGACGGACCAGTTGCCATCCTCATCGCGAAACGCGGGGAGGATGACCCGTCGGCCCTGATCGTCGGGGTAGGGGATGACGGCCATGTCCCGGCGGTCCATCACCTCGACTTCGCCGGTGACGATGTTGATGACGCGAGAGGCGTTGTCGAGAGTCGGTGGGCCGCCGGTGATGGTGCGGTAAAGCAAGAAGCCCGCGAGGAGCAGACAGACCACAATGATCGCGACTTTCGCTTGTTTCATTCGACGGGATTCTCGGTTCGGGATGCTTGGGACTGCCGTGTCCGGAGGGGCATCGCCGCGTGACGCGGGCGGCCTTGCCCGCGCGTTGGTTGGGTGATTCTGAACTATACCTGAACCGAGTTAGGGCTACAACGATGAACCCGCGTAACCGCCTACGAAAACGGTGCTTGGGAGCGATCTGAACCGAACCTTAACGCTCCGGAAGGCCCGATACGCCGGACCGAGGCCGAATCGCCCGGCCCCGGCTCCGCTCAGGGGTTGCAGGCCCCGAAGTTCGCCAGGACGAGGTTGAGGTCGGCCAGATTGACCTGACCATCGCCGGTGACATCGCCGTTGCTCGTCGCCTGGCCGAAGTTGGCGAGGACGAGGTTCAGGTCGGCGAGGTTGACGGTGCTGTCGTTGTTGGCGTCGCCCTGGCAGACCACCTCACCCACGCCGGGACCGACGAACAGAGTGGCGTTGTACCGCTCGGGGGTGCCGGCGCGGTCGTAGGTGATCTCGGCGTTGACGATCAGCCCGCCGAACGCGCCGGGCTCAGCACCGTCGCTGCCGGCGAAGCCGGGCACGGTCTGCTGGATCACGCTGCCGGCGTGGAACGCCCCGGAGGCGAGCGAGTCGCTGTCAGCGATCTGGAGGTCGGTGATGGTGTACTCGGTGGCGGAGTTGGCTCCTGTGAAGGAATCGCCCTCGGCGATCAGCAGCTCGAGTTCGTAGCCCGCGCCGTTCGAGACCGCCTTGAACAGGCCGACGGTCTCGGGGCCGGAGGCCGGCTGGTACGCGCTGAGGAAGTAGACATTGCCGAAGAGGTCCACCGCCGGGGCCGAGATGGAGATGGGCTGCGACCCGGCGACGAGGTTGCCAACGATCGAGCCGCCGGGGCCATCGAGGACCGGCTTTCCGGCATGAGCCGCGACGGTCCAAGTGGTGGAGGAGCCGATGCGGGCGACGGCGATGAAGTCGCCCTCGGCGGCATCGGTGGCGGTGGCGGCGACGATGGCATCGCCGGTGACCGGATCGCTGCCGACGCCGACCTGCCCGTTGGGGCCACGGAAGGAGGTCTGGCTGAGGTACTGATTGAACTTCGCATCGGTGGCGCTGAACGAGCCGGACACCAGCGGCGAGGGCAGGACCGCCGAGGCCGAGCCAGTCACGGAACCGGCGGCGTTCACGCCGAAGAGGTTGATGGCGATGGGCTGAGCGGCGAAGCGGGCGAGCGAGGCGACCGTGCCGACGCCCCCGAGCGGGGTGGCCACGGAGAAGGACGGGTTGCCGCGATGGGCTTCCACGCCCGAGTTGATGTGGGGCTCGGCGGGTCCGCCGTTGGGGCGGTAGGCCCCGGCGAAATCGAAGACCACCGCGGTGGCGTTGCCGGGCGTGGGGTTCGGGATCGCGCCGGGGGTGTTGAGGGTCACGGTATCGGCGTTGAGCACGAAGCTGGACGAGGCCGGGTCCGACAGGGCGTTGGAGCCGGATACCGCGAAGGGCGCGTTCAGCGAACTGCTGCGGGCGGTGAGGTCCACGCGGATGATGTTCTCGCCGGAAATCGCGTTGTTGCCGACGGTGTTGAAGTCGTCGGCGCGGACCAGGACGGTGCCGGCGGCATCGACGGCACCGAGCGAAAGCGTGGCAAAGTCCGCCTGGATTGCGCTCGGGCGGCTGATCAGGGCAACGGTGCGGTCCACGAAGAGGCGTCCGGGCTCACCAGCGGTGCGTCCGACGATCGCGCCGATCACATTCGAGGCGTTGGTCGAGAAATCGCTGAGGGCGACCGCGAACTGGGCGTCGAAGGCGTTCACGCTGACCGAGCCGGGGGCGGCGTTTTCCGCCGGGTTCACGCCCGCGCCGGCGGTGGTCCAGAGGGCGTACTGCGGGGCTAGGGGCGTGGTGCCGGTGAGCTGGTTGGGCGAGACCGCCGCCGAGCCGGTGACCTGCGTGGGGAAGAACGGGTCGATGTCACGCGAGGCCTTGAGGATCGGGGCGATCGCGAAGGCGTTGCCCCAACTGGAGGAGAAGCCGACCAGATCCACGGCGTATCGGACATTCTGCTCGGCGTAGGCCGAGAGGGCGTCGGAATCGCCGGGAGTGCTCGCAACGCTGTCCTGAGCCAGGGCGCCGGGTGCGGCGAGGGCGAGGCCACTGAGAAGCACGAGCAGGCGGGTGGGGCTGGTGGATCGGTTCATGTCTGGCGTTCCTGTTCGACGACGACTGGTGGCCGGGCTCTCGCGAGAACCCGACATCGGGGCTCGGTCACACAACCGGTGCGATCGAGCCGGAGACACAAGGATAGAGCCGACCATCGGCCGTGGTGCGGCGGGTATGAAATGATCTTGGACCCCGTTAGTAAAGCGGTCAACCTGGAGATGGCCCGAACGGGTCAAATCCTTGAAATCGGTCTCTCAACTCCCGGTTTGATCGGGAGAAGTGGGGGTCTCGGGGCTTTGGCGCGGGGAGCTCTCGGAGATGCCGAGTTTGCTGCGGATCCGTTCCCGCTCGAGTTCGAGGTACTGGCGGTGGTCGGGGTTGGTTTCCAGGAACAGGGCGCTGCGGATCAGGTCCAGGGTCTGGCGGGATTCTTCGCCGAGCGTGATATCGGCCTTGATCACCCCCCAGAGGGCATCGAGGTAGCGAGCGTCGCGCTCGAGGGCCTGCTCGAAGTGGCGTTTGGCGTCGGCGGGATAGCCCCGATCGCGCCAAAGCAGCCCGCGGTTGTACCAGGGGCGGGGGTCGGAGTGGTTGATGTTCGAGGCGCGGATGTAGGCCTCTTCTGCCTGCTGGTAGCGGTCGAGGGCGGCGAGGGCGGTGCCGAGGTTGTTCCAGAGCGCGAAGAACTCGTCGTAGGTGGAGACGGCCTGCGAGTAGAAGTTGACGGCATTGGCGTACGCGGCTTGGGCCTCGTCGTCCTTGCCTCGCTCGCTGAGCGCCAACGCCTCGGCGAAGGCGCGGTCGCCCTGCTCGCCCAGCGCGAGGGCTTCGCGAAGGCGACGGGCGTCTTCGGCCTGCATCTGCGCGATCTGCTCGGAGGCCTCCTGAGCGACGGTTCTGGCCCGATCCGCAGAGGGCGCTTCCGGAGACGAACTCGCGCAGCCACCAATGAGGGACACGCTGCCGAGGAACGCGGCGAAGATCAGGTTGCGGGTGGGTCTGGGTGTCATCAGTCGGGGATCTCCGGCTGGTCGGGTCAGCGTCGTCGGTTGATGTTGTAACGGCGGAACTCAAGCCCTTCGAGTCGCCAGCCCTGCGGGGTGGTGCGGACCGCGATCTCGCTGAGGAACATCAGGTTGCTGGGGTCGTTCTCGAGCGCGGTCTGGATGTAGAGCAGGATGTCCTCGATCGGGAAGTTCCTGGCTCCGCGAGCGGTGATCTGGACTTTCGCGGTGTTGAGCAGCCCCCGGGTGGTTTCTGTGGGTTCCTGGGTCACCTCGGGGACGGTGAGGTCTTCGGGCTGGGTCTTGTCGGGATCGTTTCCGCCAAAGGCGATGTCCCGGGCGCGCCGGAGCGGGTTGGGCATGAGGTCGGCGGGCGGGTAGAGGGTCGCCAGATCGGGGTTGCTGTTGCGCAGGGTTTCGATCTGCGTGACGAGTCTGTCGATTTCCTGCTGCTGGGTGGTCTGCGAGCGGATGCGCGTGTTGCCCTCGGCGAAGGCGCTGAGGCCGAACAGGGCGTAGACGATGGCTCCGAAGATCACCGCGGCGGCGAAGACCAGCACCCGGGTGGGCCGGTTGGAGCGATCGGCCTGATTGGCCATGGCCACGATGTAGGGTTCAGACCCGGCGGGTCGGTTGGGCGAACTCATGGCGCCGACTCCTTCCACTGGCCTTCGAGTCTCAGGATCAGCGAGGTTGAATTCGCTGGGCTGGCGTTCGACCATTGTGTGCGGAACGGACCATCTCGGAGCGCGACAAGAATGTTGGTTCTGGTCTCGGCATCGGGGAGTTCGAGCTCGAGGATGTTGGCGTTGCTGGTGCTCGACTGGCTGAACTTGAGGTAGCGGATTTTGGATTCCGAGTATTCAGTCCGGAGGAATTCGAGCAGAGCCAGCATGTCCTCGTAGATCGGGCGAGGGGGCGGCGGGTCACGGAACGGCTCAGCCTGCTGGAGTTCGCTCAGGTAGCGCGTCAGTTGCCAGGGGAGCTGTCCGGTCTCTGGATTGACCGAGGGCACGGCCTGCGTCGCCTTCTCGACATTCTGCAGGCGGATGGCGGTGCCCGCATCGTGACGCTCTTGCCCGACAGCGCCGAGGCGGTGTCCGAGGCCGGCGATGCCGACGGCGATGAGCACCATGGCCATACCGGTCGCGAGGTAGCGACGGCGCGTCGCACGGGTGGGGCGCGAAGACAGGCGGCTCATCCAGGTGCGAGGGCTTCGCTCAGAAGCGGGGATCGAGCGGATGGCGGCGCCGGCGCGGGCCACGGTTTCGCGCAGCGGGTGATCCGAGCGGGTCTGGCGGGTGATGACGCCATCCCATCGTTTGCCCAGCGAAGAGAGGAGCTGTTCGGCGAGGCCGTCGGAGGCCTGAGCGACCATCATGATCTCGTCGGGCGCGACGCCGAGCTGCGCCGACCAGGAGACCCAGTCGAGCGAGATGCGCTGGGCGGCGGCTTCGGCGCGGTGCGCGTGCGAGGAGGCAGCATCGCTGTGGTCGGGGCGTTCGAGGTGCATCGAACCTCCGACGATCAGGCGGGTGCCGCTGGCCCAGGCCCAGACGACGCGTGACTCGCTCTCGACCATCACGATCGCCCGGACGGTGTTCGAGGCCTCGGTCTGCCCCCAGGACAGCGCCAGGGCGTGCCACAGACTCAGCACCGCATCGACGCTCACGCCCGAGCGATCCATGCGGTCCAGCCACAGCCGGACGAGCGCATCGGGCATGATCAAGACCGCCATCCGCGCGCCGGTCTCGGTCGCGGCGGTGTTGGTCGGCTCGGTGGAGCCGCCGCGCTTCTCGCTGGCTTTGCGGGACTCGAAGCGGCTGCGGATGAACTCGAACGAGCGATCTTTCGGAAGCTGGTCGATGATCGGCTCGATGCCGCCGAGGGGCAGGTGGTTCGACCATTCCTCGGTCTGGTTGCGCAGGGTCGCGGCAACGACGGGCGCGGCGGCCGACGGGCTCTGCACCCAGCGGCAGGTGGCGTCGGTGATGTCGAGGACCGCGGCGTTCAGCCTGCGCCGAACCGCGGGCTGCTTCGCGGTCCACGAGGCGGCCTCGTTGATCCGCGAGCGCAGCACCATCGCGTCCGGGGATTCCGGAAGCGACGGCGCGGCCCAGGCATCGCTGGAGGAGTCGGTGATGAGCATCACGCTCGAGAGGTCAGCGCTCAGCAGCACGCAAGGGTGACTCATTGCGGCCCTCCAGCGGGGAGCACGCCTCGGAGCGCATCTTCATCGGGCCGCATGTCCGGGCGCATGGGAGGGTTCATCGGCTCTGCTGCGGGGCTGCGGGTCGCCGGGGCGTTGCTCCGCTGCTCACGATGCGCAAAGTAGGGAGCTTCGGCGATTTCGTAGGCAACCGTCTGGGGTGTGATCTCGGTGATGCGAAGATCATCGCGGTTCGGGATCGAGATGACCTGACCGACGCTCACGAAGCGTTGGGTGCCCTCGATGTCGAGCAGCGCCGCGACGCGTTCCTCGCTCGCGCCCACGAAGCCGAGGTAGCGGACGGTGACCGGTGGCAACACCGGTGGTGGGTCGATATCGGTGCCCGGCGGTGTCGGGATGATGACCTCGTCGCGCAGTTCGTAGAACGGTTCCTCGAGCGCGAGCCAGTTGTGGGGGCCGGTCTTGCCCACCGGCACGATGCTGGGGCCGGTGTCGGTTGTGGTTCTGGCGCGGTAGTTTTCGTCGATCGGGGCAGGTCCACCCGGCTCGGGCAGGGGCACGAACCACACTCCGGCGGCGAGCGCCAGGGCACCCGCCACGCTGAGCGGTGTGAGCAACCGTGCTGTTTCGCTCGTGGCCATGGGTCGAGAGCCTCCGATGCTGCTCGAAATCAACAACTGCCCCGATGCCCGGTGCATCGGGTGGGACTGGTGAGCAGGTTACCGGGCTGAGCCCGTTGCGTGTTGGCGCAGGCGCTGAAACTCTTCCTGCCCGATCGGTCTCCACTCGTAGATGACCGGCAGTGGTCCGCTGACCTGAGCCAGAACGGTATACAGGCGATACTGGTCCTCGGCTTCAATCGCCGCGGGATCAAATGCAACAACATCCAGTCCCCAGACCTCCGAGGAGAAGGTGATGAGCGGGCGAATCCGCTGGAAGTCCGCCATCGCGGCGCCCTGCTCCAGCACTTTGGTGCTCAGGTTCGCTCGGGTCACCTCGGGGTCCCGCTGCACACTGATCAGGGCGGAAGCGATCTCGGGCGTGGGGGAAATGGCCTCGATGACCTCGGCGGGCATCGCGTAGAAGGACATGGTCATGGGCCCGCTGCGCCGAGTCAGGTCGGGGCGGTCGGCGGGGAGCTTGGAGAGGGCCTGGATCATCAGTTCCTGCTGGGCGACATCCTCGGTGTTGGCGAGGTTGGCCAGCAGGGTGCCCTGGCCGTCGCGCACGAAAATCCGCACGGTGAGCCCGTCGGCCATGGTGACGGTGTGGGCCGGTTCTTCCGAGCCGGCCTGCTCGGGCAACTTCGTGCGGACCGTCGGGTTGGACAGCCACAGGGTGACGATATCCCGCACACCCTGGATCTCGTGGTGCAGCTCGTACTGCTCGATCTGGCGCTGCACGACACCGGCGCGGAAGTTCAGGCGCTTGAGGTTGAAGGCGATCACGGTGGACGCGATGGCCATCACGCCGATGACCAGCAGCATCGTGAAGCCGTGGCGAGCGGCGCGGGCGTTCCGGAGGCGGATCATCACTGCCCCTCCGTGAGGACGATCGTTTCGAAGAGCCAGTCGGCGGTGGCGCCGGTATCGGTCCGCAGGCGCAGGCGGACCGCCGAGGGGTACTCGTTTTCCAGGTAGCAGGCGTGTACGGTCTGCCAGCCGTCGGCTCCGGCGTCCTTGGGGAGCACCTCCCAGACCAGATCGACGAATCGGCGTCCAAGGATGTACGGGTCGCCCGGGGGCTCGATCGGCGTGTACACCAGCGCAAAGCCGTCTTCGAGGTAGAGCAGTTCGAACACACCCCGGATCGTGCCGCGGATCTTGGCGGCGAGTTCCTCGCGCCGCTGGCGCGGATCGTTGATCTGGCTGATCGGGATGTCCTTGCGCGGCACCGGCCAGATGCTGGTCACGACCTCGAAGCGGGGCAGCGAGATCTCCTGGCCCGTGGGCGGGTAGATCACGCGCTCGTAGTACAGTTCGAAGTTCGGCGGCTTGGTGGTGTCGGCCATCGCCAGTTCGATGGCGAGCCCGTCGTCGAGCCCGCCGAAGAGCGACTCGAACATGGAATCCGCCCCGTCTTCCGCTTCGGGCAGGTCTTCCTCGCCTCCCAGATCGCCCTCGGTCTCCAACTCGCCCTCCGGACCATCTTCCTCGGGCGGCGGCAGCGGCTTGGCGGCGACGAGGTTCTGCAGGGCTCGGCGCACGATGAACTGCGTCTGCGACAGGTTCGCCGTGTCATTGACATAGTTCTTGGTGACGCGGTCCGATCGCGAGATCATCCCGGTGATCCCGATCGCGCTGAGCACCACCAGGCTCGACAGCGCGAGCGCGACCAGCAGTTCCAGCACCGTGAAGCCAACTCGGGTTGTGCGGCGGGAAAGGCTCATTCGTTGTCGCGCATCTCCGCGGTCTGGTCACGCAGGAACTGCAACAGCGTCTCCGGGTTGTTCATGATGTTGTAGATCCGGTCGATGCTGGCGATCGTCTGCTCGGGTGCGAAACCGGCCTTGCGCTCCGTCAGGGAAACGCGGACCTGGATGAACTTGAGCTTGTTCGAGAGCAGGGTTTCGAGGTCGAACTCAGACTGGGCTCTGCCGATGGCGCCGCCCGACTCGTTGTTCTCGGTGACGAGCAGGTCTTCGGTCAGGATGAAGCGGAACTCCTCGCCGTTGACGAGCACCGGTTCCCTCGAGAGTCCGCTTGGATCAAGCAGACTCCGTATCGTGGTGGGATCGTCGATGAACTGCAGCACGATCCGGTGCGCCGCTTCGTACGCCGCGAGGCGGATCCGGTCGCGGGCCGCGGCCCGTTCGAGGTAGCCGAACGCGCTGAGCACCATCGAACCGACACCCACCATAAGCACCAGCGAGACAACCACCTCGAGGATGGTGATCCCCGAGCGCTGTCTCGTTTGGTGCGTGATGGATCTCATGGGCAATCCCGGCCCGGCGGTTTAGTTGTCCATGCCGGGGAAGTAGATGATGTCGTCGGTCGTGCCGAGGGTGTTGTCCTTGCCGGCGCTGCGGATTTCGTAATCCACATCCACGCCGTTGACCTGCGACGGTGCGATGAACTCCATCGGGATGCCCCAGGAGTCGTTCACATCGCTCATCTTGGTGAGGTATTCCTGCTCGACGAGGACCTGCAGACTAGCGGGATAAGCCGAGTTCGCGAGCTTGTACTCCTGCAGGGCCCCAGCGATGACCCCTTGCGAAGCCTTGGTCGCGCGCTCCTTGCCACGGTTGAGCACACCGGGGAGGTTGATCGCCGCGATGCCCATCAGCACGCCGATGAGCAGCAGCACGACCATCAGTTCGATGATCGTGAAGCCCCGGCGGGAGAGGCGACGGGCGGTGCTTCGGGTCTGTGTTGCGGTGCTGCTCTTCATGGTGTGTGTTTCTCCGTCGTGTGCTGGACTGCGGTTGATTATAAGACCCGGGGATCGCCTGTCTTCGGCTCGGGGTATCCGGAGTCTCGCCGGGCGATCGGGCACGCAACTCTGCCCGTCCAAGGCCCGCTGTCCAGCCCCGCCCCCGGTGGTTCGTTGCAGCCCTTTCTTCTATCGCCGGTCTGTGCCGGTGTTGCAGATATTGCGCCTTCTTCACGGACCCCGGCCAGGCTGAAAGCCCCTCACGCCTGCCTCACCCCCCTTGGTTGAGCTTGATCATCGGCAGGGCGATCGCCACCACCATGGGTCCGAGAACGGCGAACATCGCCAGGATCACCGCCGGCTCCATCAGCGCGAGCAGACGCGAGGAGCGGGTGTCGAGTTCCTCGGCCATATTCACACTCAGCGCGTCGAAGGCCTGATCCAGATCCCCCGACCGTTCCGCGGCGATCAGCAGCTTGCGCGTCGCCAAGGGCAGGGCGTCGATTTTTTCGATCAGCGTCCTGAGCGTGCCGCCCTCGACCAGCGACTTGCGGGTCTGGTCGAGCTGGGATCGCAGCTTGCCGTCGGAGATCGAACCGACCGAGGTATCGAGCGCCTCGGCCAGCGGCACGCCGGACTTGGTCATCGCCGCGAGCACGCTGAAGAACCGGGTGAGTTCCGCCGCCATCAGCATTGAGGACACCGCGGGCACCTTGCTGGAGACGGTCATCAGCCCGGCGATCACCGATTTTCGCAGCACCACGAGGATGCACAGCACCACCACCACACCCATCAGGAACTGCAGCAGGTTCTGCGCCATCCATTCCCCGAGCCCGAACACCACGACGCTGATCATTGGCAATTGAGGCCCGGTCGTGGCATCCCCCGCCGCCCGGACCGACTCGGCCATCGACGGCACGACGAACACCAGGAGCGCAAACAGCAGTGCGATCGAGACCATCGTCACGATGATCGGGTAGATCATCACGGTGGTCGCCTTGCCGCGGATCGCCAAACGGCGCTCGGCGGCCTGCGCCAGCCGACCGGCGGCTCCGGCGAGATCGCCGGTGCGCTCGGCCGCCTTGTACACCGAGATCGCTACCTCGTCGAACCCGCCCACATCGCGGCAGGCCTTGGCGAACGAAGCGCCGCCCGCCACCAGTTCGCGCAGCGTGTTCACCCGCGCGACCGAGCGCTCCGACACGACATCCGCCCCGACCTCGAGCGCCTCGACCAGCGGCACGCCGCGCGACAGCAGCACATGGAGCTGGTTGTTGAGCGCCGCCTCATCGGGCAGCGGCAGGCGACCCTTGGTCGAACCCGAGGCCACCCCGGAAAAGACATCCGGCAGTTTTTTCGCGCGAAGCAGGAGCAGGCCCGACTTGCGGAGCTCCTCGCTCAGCACCGACTCATCGCGCGCCGCTCGGATGCCGCGAGCCTTGCCCCCGGTGAGCTTCATCGCGGAATAGAAGTAGGTGCTGGTGGGTGCCATCGGTGGTCAGAGTCGTGATCAGGCGAGAACGCGCCGCAGTTCGAGTTCGGTGGTCAGGCCGCGACGGACTTTTTCCATGCCGTCGTCAACCATCGGTTTCATGCCACCCGCGATGGCGACCTCGCGGATCGCCTGCGCATCGGCGGTTTTCTGGGCGAGGCGCCGGATCTCGTCGGTCATGCGCATGATCTCGTAGATCGCCACGCGTCCACGGTACTCCGTGTCCGAACCGGGAGGCGCGAGGCGCCGGCACAGGCGCTGCGCGATCACCGCGAGCAGAGAAGAGCTGATCAGGTACGGCTCCACGCCGATGTCCTGCAAGCGGCTGATCGCGCTCGGCGCATCGTTGGTGTGCAGCGTCGCGAGCACCAGGTGGCCCGTCAACGAGGCCTGCACCGCGAGCTGCGCGGTTTCCTCATCGCGGATCTCACCGACCAGGATCACATCCGGGTCCTGACGCAGCAGACTGCGAAGCCCGGCCGCGAAGGTCACGCCCCGCTTCACATTCACCTGCATCTGCGCGACATTTTCGAGGTGGTACTCGACCGGATCCTCGATGGTCATCACATTGCGCGTCGTGCGGTCGATCCGCTCCATCGCGGCGTACAGCGTGGTGGTCTTGCCCGAGCCGGTCGGCCCGGTGACGAGGATCATGCCGTTGGGGCGGCTGATCAGCTCGCCCAGTTCTTCCTGCATCTCCTCGGTCACGCCGACCGCCGAGAGATCGAGCTGGGTCTGGCTCTGGTCGAGCAGGCGCAGCACCAGCCGCTCGCCGTAGATCGTCGGGATGCACGACAGGCGGATGTCGATCTTGCGCGAGCCGATCCGTACGGTGGTCTGGCCGTCCTGGGGCGAGTGTCGGTTGGCAATGTCCAGTTCGGCCATCACCTTCAGGCGGGAGTTGATCGCGGGCGCGAGCGTCAGCGGGGGGCTGAACGCGTCCACGAGCATGCCGTCGATCCGGAAGCGGATCAGCAGCGTGTTCTCCAGCGGCTGGATGTGCACATCGCTCGCCCGCCGGCGCAGCGCCTCGAACAGGATCATGTTCACCAGCCGGATCACCGGCGTCTGACGCGCCAGCGACATCAGGTCGGTCGAGCCCGACAGCGAGCTCGCCGCCGACTCGATCGCCGACTCGTCCAGCGGGATGTCCTCGACGATCTCGGTGACCAGGTCCTGCTTCTGCTCGTAGCCGCGGTTGATCAGATCGCCCACCGCCGCCCTTGGAGAGAGCACGATCTCGACGGGCATCCCGAGCACGCGCTCCAGCATGCTGAACACCGCTGGCTGCAGGGGTTGGGCGGTCGCGACGATCATCGCGCCCGATCCCGAGTCCGAGGCGCGCAGCGCCGCGACATGGTGACGACGGGCCGCGGCACCGGGCACGCGCTCGTAGAACACCTCAGCCGAATCGTGGCTCTTGGGCTCCGGATCGAAGGGGATGTTCAGGCGCTGGGCCAGCGTCTCGAGCGCGGTCTGCTCATCGAGCGCCATCGCCGCGAGCATGACATCCCACGGTTCCTCATCCGCACCGGGGAGCGTGCCGAATCGGGAGAGTTGCTCGGGCTTGAGCGGCATCGGCGCGAGCATGCGCGACAGCCGTCCGAGCGAAGCCCCACCGCCAGAAGCGGATGCTGGCGTGGGCTCGGGTGCGGGAGCGGGTTGGGGGCCTTCGGGCTTTGCCATGTGCCGCTTAGTTCCTGTTGCGACGGTTCGAGCCGAGCACGCCGGCTTCGAGCAGGTCGGGACGGATCGCGCCCAGATCGACGGTGCTGAGCGGGATCAGAGCCGGACGCAGATCGTGCCGCCCGACCTTGACATCAGATTCCTTGAGCGGACCCTCGGTCATGAGCCGCAGGTCGCGCTGCCCGGTCTCGGAGATGACCGTCGGGGTGATGAAGACATAGATCACACGCGACTGGTCGCGGGTTGATCGGGACTTGAAGAACTCGCCGAGCAGCGGGATATCGCCCAGCAGCGGGATCTTGTTGATCGCTTCGGACATCTCATCGAAGCGGAAACCGCCGACGATGATCGTGCTGTTGGACGGCACCGACACCACGCTGTTGTAGGCCTCGGTCTGCTTGGGCGGGGTCAGGTTGCCGCGCCGGGCCGACACATCGAACGACGACACTTCGATCGCGAAGTTCAGCGAGACCGAGTTGTCGCCGGCGATCTGCGGGCGAACGACCAGTTCCGTACCCGCCTCGACCGACGGACCCTGAGAGGTCGTGGTCGGGGCGCCGGTCGTCTGGTTCGTCACCTCGGTGGGCTCTTCGCGCACCGAGCGGATGTTGCCCTCCTGGTTGTCGTTGACCAGGATCTGCGGCGTCGAAACGATCCGGGCATCGCCGATGCTCTGCAGCGCGTTGATGGCGATCGGCACAAAGTCGCTGCGGATCACGCCGGTCGTCAGGCCGGATCCCGAAGCCGCGCCCACACCCACCGGCGTGGAGATGCTCGCCCCCGGTGTGGTCACCCCGAGCGCGCTCAGGAACGAGAAGTCGCCCGCGTTGACCTGCACATCCGCCGCGAAGCTGAACTCATCGGTCGTGGTCAGCGAAACGATCTGTACTTCCACCAGCACCTGACGCCGGGGGCGATCGAGCTGCTTGATGATCCGGCCCAACTGCTCGTGAACCCGCGCGGGGGCGCGGATGATCAGCTGGTTCCGCGCCGAGTCGGCCACGATCCGGGTGTTGTCGGAGGTCGCCGACAGTTGCGTGCCCGCACCGGCATCGGCTGCCAGGGCCTGATCGAGTCGAGCCATGTCCGGCTGCTCATCGGCGAGGATTTCGTTGATGACATCGGTGTTCACCACGCTCGCGCCGGTCGCGCCGGGCAGGAAGCGTCCGGTCGCCTGCTCATCGTCGTTGTTGATCAGCGCTTCGAGCAGTTCTGCCACCCCGGGACCGGTCGGTTGGGTGGTGTTGCCACCGCTCAGCGAAAGACTGCTCCCACCGCCGCCCGAACCGCTCGAGCCACCTCGCCCGCCGCCCTGATCCGACGAACCGCCGGCGGACGCGAAGACGAGCTTGTAGATCCGGATCTCTTCGCCGGTGTCGATCGCCTGCTCCCGGAAATCCTTGACCATCGCCTCGACCCGCTCGTGCTGCTCGGGTGTGCCGTGGTACACGAAGGAGCCGCTGGCCGGATCGACGACGAACCGCGAACTGCC
>CAZIXS010000036.1:23844-25420 GCA_964543335.1 uncultured Phycisphaeraceae bacterium
CGTCGCCTGAGTCGCGAAGCCCGCGCTCGCGCGGTTGAGCGCGCCTGGGGTGAACTGCTGCGAGCCCTCCTCAGCGCTGGTGATCGTGCCCAGGCCAAGCTGCTCGCCGGCCTTGGTGATCTGCGTCACCAGCGAGCCCGCGACATACCGGCGGGCCAGCAGTGGCGAGACGATATCCACGACCTCGGCCAGTTCCTTGACCCGCTCGAAGTCGCGCTCGTTGCCACGGAACAGCAGCGCGTTGCCCGCGTCCACATAGAGGAACGAGGCGAGATTAGTCATGCTCCCGGCCTGCACCGGCGCGGGCTGGCCCGGACGCTGCACCGCGCCCGCGGCCTGATTCACTACGCCGTCGAGGTCGATGATCCGCTGGCGAGCAAAGTCCGCGCTGACATGGATCAGCGGGATGCGGTGGAGCTTCATCAAGGCGCGCTCTTCGACGATCTCGGCGATCAGACGCTCCGCCTGCCCGAGCTGCGAAGCGCCACCGGTCAGCACCGCGACGCCCAGCTCATCAAACGCGCTGAACTTGATCGCGCCCGGAGGGAATGTCTCGGCGATGACCTGCTGCAGCGAGGACGGGCGCACCATCGGGGTCGCCACGATACGGGTCGTCGCCAGCCCGTCCCGACCGACGTTCACCGGCAGGTTGCTCGAGGGAACGATGCGGTACCAGCCCAGTTCACCCTCCACGAGAGCTGCGCCGCGATCGCTCAGCAGCGTGGAGAGCAGCACCGGCAGATCGCCCGCGCGGACCTGCACCGGGGCCTTGAAGGTGATCGGGTCGTCCGGAACGCCACTGGCGATCGTGATGTTGACCTGCAGCGTGCGCGAGATGAAGTCGACGAACGCACTGAGCGCCACCGGCTCGGTGAAGTCAAGGTTGACCTCTTCATCGGGGTCGTCGATCCGGAACCCGAGGCCCGCATCGTCTCGGACCTCGAGGTTCGGTGCGGCACCCTCGTTGAACCCCTGCGCTTCCAGTTCGCGAACCAGGCGCTCGAGCGACTGCATGCGGGCAAGCTGACCACGCGGCAGTTCTTCGCCGGGCTGCAGCTCGCGTTGCAGGGCCCGAAGGTTCTCGAGTTCGCGTTTGCTCTCGAGGTATTGCTGGCGCATCTGCTCTTGCCGATCGCGGATCCGGGCCGCGGCGTCGGCCTCGATCTCTGCCTCCGAGCGGGGCATGCCGTTCTGCGCCAGGGCCGGTGCCGCCGTCAGGATCGAGCCCGCCAGCACGCTGAGCAGCGTCGCCAGGCGCACACCCCGGGTGGCGACGGGCGTCGGGCGGGTCAGGGCTTTGCGGTCGGTTGTCGGCGATGAATCCGTCATCTTCAGCATGCGCACTCCTTGCTCACCGGGCAGCTCCCGCCCGGCGTGGCGGGCCCGCACGATACCCGCATTCGCGGACCCTCGCGAAACACTCTGGATCGGCCGTTTCGCCGCGTCTTCACCGGTTTTTCCAGCCAGACGCCCATCTCCGGGCCGGATAGCATGCACCAGCGATGTCCACCTCTCCAGCATCATCCCCTCCCTCTCGGGTCGTGAGTCTGCTCCCCTCGGCGACAGAGATTGTCTG
>CAZIXS010000037.1:0-24635 GCA_964543335.1 uncultured Phycisphaeraceae bacterium
TTCTTCGAAACCACCTGATCCAGTCCCATCTGCTTCGCAGGCCGTCTCAGGCCGCGCGGGAGTCGGCGATCTGGGCCAAACCCTCGACCAGCGACCGCGAAAGGTCCACCGGTGACGCCGGGCGCTCGAGCATCCGGTCGGTGCCGAGCGGCGTTTCATCGCCGGCCGAGCCGATCACAATCATTCGGGCGTGCGGGCAGGCCGCCCGGATCGCGCCGACCAGCCCCGCGCCGGACAGCGCCGGCACATGCAGCGAGACGATGACCGCGTCGGGCTGCAGGTCCTCGGCGAGCTGCTTGCCTGTGACGCCGTCGCAGGCTTCGTAGCATTCCCAGCGGAGGTGTGAGCACGCCAGCTTCGCCGTCGCACGCGCCAGACACGAATCATCGATCACGAGCACCCGTTGCATGGCGCATCTCCTGTCGGTGTGCCCGCCGGTCCGATCGGCACAGCCGAGCCACCAACCGGGATATCGGGTCTCCCGGCGACCGCCATCAGCTCGCCCACGCACAAACCGTTATCGCACACCCCCGGAGTGGTGGTCCGCAAGGCGGTTACCGAAACCCTATGCGCAACATCTGCCTCAGGCGTAGACCTCGAGCATGACGCGCCGCGTCGGCTTCACCTGCTTGTGGATCATCCGGCGGTCCCAGTTGTCGATGTCCGCCAGCGCCTCCCGGTCGGCCTGCAGGTACTGCTCCAGCGCATCGCCCGTCAGGGATTTGGCGAGCTGCTGGAAGATGCCCAGTTCCATGCCCGCCACGCCGCAGATGTAGATCAGGTTCTTGTCGCTGACGAGTTGGGCCCGCAGTTCATCCGCGTTCGTGCGAACGCGGTCCTGCACATACATCCGATCGTGCGAAGCCCCGTCGATCACATTGTTCTCGCGGCTGATCGCCGGCAGGTAGCGGAAGTTCGGGTGCTCATCGCGCATCGCCAGCAGCTCGTTGTGGTACAGCAGGTCGGTCGAATACGGCGCGCCCATGACTAGCGTGACATGCCCCTTGAACCCGCCCCGCAGCAGTTCCAGCACCATGCCCCGGAACGGCGCGATGCCCGTCCCGGTCGCGAAGAACAGGTAGTCGTGCTGATGCGGGTCTTCGGGAAGCAGGAAGCGCTTGCCGTTGGGCCCGGTCACCAGAACCTCGTCGCCCTCCTGCACATCGCAGAGGTAGTTGGAGGCCACGCCGCAGAACAGCTTGTGGTTGTCCCAGTGCTCATCGATGGTTCGCTTCACGGTCGTGGAGAGGATCTTGCCCGCGCCGTCTTCGCCGCCGGTGGGGCACGCCAGCGAGTACAGGCGCAGCTTGTGGGGCCGGCCTCGTTCATCCTCACCGGGCGGAATGATCCCGATCGCCTGGCCGCTGCGGCACACCCCCTCAAGCGGTGTGCCCGACACATCGATCTCCACATGACGCACAAATCCGGCCGCCTTGCGCCCGGCGGTGCACAGTTCGTTCTTGGTCACCACCGCCGTCGCGGGCTCGTTCGGGCGGCAGGCGTGCATGGTTGCTTCGGGTAAAACCGGTTCGTTGATGGTGGGGCTGGTCATAGACCCGAACGCTAGGCCACCCCCCGAAACTTGGCAAGCCGTGATGCGCAGGCTGGGTGCAGTGTCTTGCTCGTTGCTTCTGGGCCTCCATGCGGTGTGCTTCACAGACTTCTCACCTGTTGCGGTTGGCGCACGATGGTTGACCCGTTATGGTCGGGAAACACCTGATTTTCGCCCGGAATCACTGCAGGCGCTCGCAAGGTGCCTGCGACGGAGATCCCACGCCCACGAACCGGAAGGACCGCCCCGTGAGCATCGTCGAGCCCCGACCGACTGCTTCCCGCCGCACACTCGAAGAGGCCATCAACCGCCTCGAGATCGCGATGCCGGTCCCGGATGAGAGCATGACCCAGGATGAGGAGTGGGTCGTTGTGCGGCAGGGGGACGAGTGGCAGCAGGTTCGTCTGCACGACTACAACGAGGTCTTCGCCATCCCGGGCCTGTACGAGAAGTGGGTGTACGAGGTCTTTCGGTGCAAGTCGCCGGACAAGATCCGCGATCTGCTCGCCGAAGCGTTCACGGAGCACGGCGTCGATCCCGCGAGCATCACGGTGCTCGACCTCGGGGCCGGGAATGGCTGCGTCGCCGAGGCGTTGCTGCCGCTGAAGATCACGAACTTCGTGGGGGTGGACATCGCCCCGGCTGCCGAGAGCGCGGCGCATCGCGACCGGCCCGGCCTCTACGCGGATTTCGTGATCGACAATCTGGCCAGCCCGACGCGCGAGGCCAGCGAGAAACTTGATGCTCATGAGTTCAACTGCCTGACCTGTGTCGCGGCGCTCGGCTTCGGTGATATCCCGCCCGAAGTGTTCGCCGCCGCGTACAACCGGATTGCTGATGGCGGCTGGATCGCGTTCACCATCAAGCCCGACTTCCTAACCGAGTCTGATCCCTCGGGGTTCTCGAAACTGATCAAGCGGATGCTCGAGAACGACATACTGGATATCTCCCAGCGCGAGAAGTACCTGCATCGCGTCGATACGCGCGGCGAAAAGCTGTACTACGAGGCCTTCATCGGGCGCAAGAAAGCGGACATTCCTGATGGTTGGGTGTGAGGTCCCAGCGGTTAGTTTGGGTGGGTTGGCGTTTGCGGCGGAGGGTGAGCAGCCCTGACACCATCAGACACGAGATGGCCCCAGGCGTCGGCACCTGGATCCGGTACACCGCGATGCCCAAGCCTGCCACGCCAGGGATCTCTGCGCGTGCGGACACAATGGCCCACTGGCCGTTCGCACTGAGTTCCCAAGAACGGAAGTCATACAGCAGAGCACCGTCGGGCATCAAATCCCCGGTCTTCATCAGCAACCGGTCGTTCATCATGATCGCCGAGGAGCCAAAAAATTCGGGAACATCAGGTGACACAGCTACATCCGAGGTCGCCATCCAGAGCACATCCATAGAGTCGCTGAGGCTAAAATCTCGGGGCGATACAGTCCAATCATGGAATCCCTCAAGATCAGCGATCTGGTCGAGACTCGTGACGAGCGGCGTGCCGTCAGAACGCACGATCGCTCCCCCGCCCTGAGGCGGGCTCGCGCCGTCGGTGAACGCTGCATGAAACGCCAACTCACCCGCAGAATTGATCTGTACGGTCGCACCAACACTGCTGTATTGGTAGTCGCCGAACGTCACAGGCTCCCCTACTCGAGCGACAAAGGAAGTGCCTCGTGCAACACCCCGCTTGCGAACGAGCTCCCCGTTCGCATCTTCGTACTCAAAAACGCCTGAGTACACCAGTGTGCCATCGGGGCCAACCGCAGATCGGCCAATAGAGAGGATGTCATTAACCACAAGCCCAACGGGTGTTTGGACGTTCCGACCGAGGTAGATGTCCCCCTGCTGCCAGTTCCCGTTGCTGTCTCTCTGGGACGCCCAGTGGAAGTTTCCGGTGAATCCTTCGTCTTCTGCCTGTACATAGCCGGCGTTGTTGATCCGCACTGCCTCCATGTTCCGGTTGCCGGTGAGGGAGAGGCCGGCGATCTGATCGTCCACGTAGATTTCACCGAGTCTGTCCGCGGCGAGGTACGTGATCGCAACTGCGAGCTGCCCCGAGTCGTTCAGATCGACATCGCCGAACGAAGGATAGTCCGGCGTCGACTCACCGCTTGGCAGGGTGTAGGCCGGGATGCGGACGCCGTCGTTGCCGAGAACAACCGAGGAAAAATCGAGGGATGTTCCCTGCCCAGACGAAACCGAGACCGCCCACTCACCGTGTGAGTTGATGGTCGGATGGTGGATGATCCGGAACACTTCGGGGATCGTCAGAGCGTCCAGGTGATCACCGGCTTTGATCAAAGGCTCGGGCACGAATGGAACAGCTAGCGCTGTGCCGCTAAGTGTCAGCAGTGATGCGATGGCGAGTCTCGGCATGGAGGCCTTTCGTAGGGTTGGTTCAGGATACGCGGCTGGGTAGGGTTCGGTTCCGATCGGTGTGGATTTGCGAAGATGGGGGAGATGAGGGTGCGGGCGGGGAGCATGCTCTTGCCGGATGCTCGTGACCCATCGCTCGCGCGATTGGGCTCTCATCCTTGGCGAGTTTGGATTGCGGCGGAGTGTGTTCAAGGCCTTTGGATGATCCGGTGGCGGCGATGATTTGGGCGGCCAAGGCTTTGCCGATGTCGGTGGGGATGGGTTTAGGTGGCATGGTCTGAGTCCGACGATCAGTCGGGCGAAGGCCATGTGAATCACTGTGCTGCACTGGCAAGTCCGCATGGCCTGCGCCATCGGTCTTGTCTTCGGAGTTGGCCATGGCACGCTTGGCGGCACCCCACGACGCGGACCATTGATCGTCGGAAGGTTCGGACCGCCCCCTCATCCGACCGCTATCGCGGCCACCTTCTCCCTCGAGGGGAGAAGGAGCGGGAGGTTCGGCTGGTGAACTGTTGTCCGCATGGCCTGCGCCTTCGGCTCCGACCATGGCACCCCCGAAAGACGAGCTTTGATGGTCTGAGGGTTCGAGCCGCCCGCTCAGCCGTTTGCTGCGCGGCGGGGGCTGGTGGGGTAGCGTGTGGGGATGGGAACGATTGACCTGATCAGCGTCGGTGGCGGGAACATGGCGAGTGCGATCGTGCTCGGGGCGGCGGAGCGGGGGGCGCTCGACCCGGGGCGGGTTGTGGTGGTGGATCCGAACGCGGAGAAGCGCGAGCGGTTTCGTGCAGCGGGGGTGGGGGTGTGTGCCGGGCTGGGCGAGGTGGGCCGTGCGGCTTCGTCGGGTGCGGCGGTGATGCTGGCGGTGAAGCCGCAGATGCTTGGGGATGTGGCGGCGGGGGTGGCTGGACTGTTGAGCGATGGCGGGGTGGTGTGGTCGATTCTGGCGGGGGTGCCGTCGGCGACGGTGCGCGAGCGGTGCGGGGGGCTGGCGAGGGTGGTGCGGCTGATGCCGAACACGCCCGCGCGGGTCGGCAAGGGCTGCACGGCGCTGGCGATGGGAGCGGGTGCGGAAGAGGGGGATGACGGGCTGGCGCGGCGGGTGTTTGGGGCGATCGGGGCCGTGGTGGAGATCGAGGAATCGCAGATGGACGCGTTCACGGCGGTGGCGGGGTCCGGGCCGGCGTACTTCTTTGCGATGGTGGAGGCGTTGGCGGCGGCGGGCGAGCGGGCAGGGCTGTCCCCGGATGTGGCGATGGCCGCGGCGCGGCAGACGGCGATCGGGGCGGCGGGGCTGTTGGACGGGTCGGCCCTGAGTGCGGCGGAACTGCGGGATGCTGTGACCAGCAAGGGGGGGACGACGGCGGCGGGGCTGGGCGGGCTGTCGGAAGCGGGGTTCGCGGAGGCGATCGAGCGGGCGGTGCTGGCGGCGCGGGACCGGGGTGCGGAGCTGGGGCGTGCATCCGGGGGGTGAGGGTGAGCGAAGTCGGGAGCGTAAACTCCGCTTCTGAAGCGGGGAATCGAAACTTTCCGCTCGGGCGGGGGTACGCTTTGGAGACCGTGCCGCGGCCTGCGGCTTGCTGTTGGTTCACGAAAGGGAAGCTGGTATGCAGTTGAGATCGATCCGGATGGGCATTCTCGCGGCGCTGATGGCGGTTCTGGGGATCTGCGGTCCCGCGTCCGCCCAGTTCTTCGGGGGCACGGGCTCGTGGAACAACCCGCCGGTGAACCAGCGTGAGTTCGACATGATGGTGCGGATGCTCGCCTTTGATGAGATTCAGGAGGAGATCGCGGCGGACATGTTTGGCGTGCTCCAGTCGGAGTTCGGGGATATGGCGGCGGTGGCGCGTGAGATGTCCGAGGGTGCTCGGGCGGAGTTCCAGCGCAGCCGCGACCCTGCGGTGTGGCGGGAACTGGGCGAGCGTCTGGCGAGCTTCGAGGACAAGCGTGAAGAGCTGGGCGACCAGTTCTGGAGCGATGTGAAGATTCTGCTGACCGATGAGCAGTTGCCTTTGTGGGACAAGTTTGATCGTCGTCGGTTCCGCGGGCGCGCGATCTCGCGTCAGGAGCAGGTGCTGAGCGGCGTCGGCGTGGACCTCGTGGTGCTGACCGAGGAGATGGAGTTCAGCCCGGAGGAGCAAGAGGTGCTTCCCGAAGTGCTTGAGCAGTACGAGGTGGAACTGGACCGCAAGCTGCGGGCGTACCGGCGTGTTGCGGATGAGCAGCAGGAGAAGGCCGAAGAGATCGGTCGCGAAGGCAACTGGATGCAGAACATGGACAAGTACAACGAGATCTTCGCGGCGATCCGCGATGAGCTGTTGCAGGTCCGTGCGATCCACGAGCGGTATCTGAAGACGATCTCGACGCGTCTGGATGAGGAGTCGGCGGCGGAACTGATGGACCGTTTCAACCGTGCGGCGTACCCGGATATCTACCGCGACAGCTACCTGGACAACGGGCTCAAGCAGGCGCTGGAGCTTTCGAGCCTGACGGAAGAGCAGCGCGAGTTCATCGTGGGTCTGAAGGCGGGCGTGGAGCAGCAGACCAGCCGACTGCGTGATGTGCTGGTGCGGGCTCAGCGTGAGCGCGAGGAGAACATGCGCCTGCAGGACATGTGGGGCGGCCAGCGGGACACGGAGACGCGTGAGGCGCAGAACCAGCTTCGCGAGTTCCAGCTCCGGATGTACGACGAGCTGCTGAAGGTGCTGACCGATGAGCAGAAGGCCGGTTTGCCCGAGCGGCCCGCGACGGACTGGCGCGAGCGTTCGTTTGACTTCTGAGTGATTCGGCAAGGATGAGGAGGCGCCCGATGAAGAGCGGCTGGGTACACAGGCTCGTGGCGGTGTTGGTTGTGCTGCTCGGCGCGAGCGCGGTGCAGGCGCAGGTGTTTCGCCCGGGCGGCGACTTTCTGGAGCCGGGGTTCACGACCAAGGATCTGGAGCACGCGGCGGAGCTGTTCGGCTTCGACCCGGTGCAGGGCGAGATCGCGACGGAGATGGTCAATGAGTACCTGACCCGCATGGCGATGGGCGTTGAGCAGATGACCGTCGTGCTGCAGGCGGCGGAGGACGAGTTCCAGGAGACGCGGGATATTGCGATCTGGAATGATTTCCGCGAGCGGACCGAACAGTTCGAAGAGCGGAAGCAGGCGATCACGGATCAGCTGATGGCGGATCTTCGTCTGCTGCTGACGCCGGAGCAGGTGGTGTACTGGTCGCGGTTCGAGCGTGATCTGCGCCGTCGGCGGACGATCACCGAGGGTGGGCTGGTGAGCGGCGAGACCGTGGACCTTGTGAAGATGCTGGATGATCTGGAGATCCGTGGCGAGGCGCGGCAGGCGGTGGCTTCGCTGGAAGACCAGTATGTGACCGAGCTTGATCGTGCGCTGGTGACGCGGAATCAGGTGTACGACGATACGACGAACAAGGCGTTCGAGCGGTTCACCACCGAGGGGTTCGGTGATATGGACTCAGTGATGGAGATCTTCCGCGAGCTGCTCGAGGACGCGATGGTTCAGGCGGTTCGGGTGCGGGACATCAACCTGAAGTACGCCGCGACGATCGGGCGGGCGTTGCCTGCGGAGATTGGCAAGGAGTTCCAGGACACCTTCAACGAGCTGTGTTTTCCGCGGGTGTACCGTGCTTCGACGACGGATCGGGCGTTCGAGACGATCCTGTCGTTCGAGGATCTGACCGAAGAGCAGCGGGGGCGGGTGCTGGAGGCGCAGGGGCGGTACCAGCAAAGCCGCGAGCGTCTGGATGCGAACTGGGCGCGGGCGATCGCCGAGCAGGAAGAGGAGCGCGATGTGCTGCGGGTGATGGGCATCGAGCCCAGCACGGAGGCGACGCGCGAGACGCGGACGGCGCGGCGCGAGCTGGATCGCACGGCGTACGAGCAGGTGTTGCAGGTGTTGACCGAGGAGCAGGCGAGGCGTCTGCCGCCGCCGGTGATGCGGGATCGCGGCGAGGATTGATGGCTATCCACTCCACCCGTGTGGAAGCTGTTCAGAAAATTCAGGCATATTCCGACAGGGTTGAGGCTGCGGCGCGTCATACTGATGTGGACCGGTTCGCCCTCTGAAAGGATTTTCCATGCCCAGATCTCTCTCGCTCGCTGCCTCGTTGGTTTCTGTGGTTCTGTCCGCCTCGGTGCTTGCTGATCGGGCGGGTGGCCAAGTTGTGATCGGAGGGACTGGCGACGGGGACATGGTCTTTGAGGCGGTCAGTCTTGATGTCATTTCGTTTGACGCCGGGGGGTTTGAGGCGATGGCCCGGCGGGAGCGGAACCGGATGGAGCCGCTGACGGCGGAGGAGCTTGAGCGGTACAACGCGAAGCTTGGTCTGGAGACGGCCCAGGTCGTGTTCGCGGGCGAGGTCTTTGTGCAGTATCAGGACAGCATCGCGGCGGTGAACGCGGCAGAAGCCCAGTCGCACATGGACTTTGCGGAGAAGATGCGCAAGGGGCGTGAGGCGGGCGAGGGCTGGGACGGCGAGGAGATGCGTGAGGCGATCGAGGCGATGGAGGCGCTGCGGCTTGAGCATGCCGCGAAGCGTGAGGCGCTGACGCTGGAGTTCTTTGAGGATTACAAGCTGGGTCTGACGCCGGAGCAGCTTGAGCGTTGGCCCGAGATCGAGCGGATGCGTCGGCGGGACCGGGAACTGGCTCCGGGGACTTTCCCGGGCGAGGACATCGATCTGATCGCGTTGTGTGAGGAGATGGAACTGGCCTTCGATCCCGAGCGGGTGTCGGAAGGTGGCGAGGCGGCATTGGCGGAGGTGCTGGGGCGGTACGAGATCGAGGTGGATCGCCTGCTGCTGGCCCGGATCGCGGTTGAAGCGGAAAATCCGATGTACGAGGCACGGGGTGAAGGTCGGTTCGGCTTTGCCATTGATGTCGAGGCGATGGAGAAATGGAGCGGCGAGCATCGCGAGGCGGCGTCTCGGCTGCAGAAAGCCCAGCAAAAATATGTGCGTCTGGTGAGCGACCTGCTCGATGCCCAGAGCCGCGCGGCGTTGTCCGAGCGGGTGATGAAACTGAGCTACCCGCGCGTGTTTGCGCCATCCATGGTGGAGACTCAGGTGGAGACGATCCAGGGGCTGGAAGACCTGACCGACGAACAGCGGGCGGAGATCGAGCGGCTGCAGGGTGAGTACGCGAAAGCCCGGGAGCGTGCGGATCAGGTCTGGATGGCGGCGATCGACAAGGACCTCGAACAGGGTGGTGGCTCGATGTCAGCGCCCGGATCGGTGCAGATTTTCATCGCGGGTATGTCGGAGGAGTCGGAACTGGGCAACGCCATCGCCTCGCGCCGTGAATTGGACCGCCAGTGGGTGGAGAAGATTCGGGGCGTGCTCGGACCGGAGCAACTCGAGCGGGTGCCCGATCCCCGGGCGCGTCGGGGCACGGTGATCCGGTCGATGAGCACGATCGACCCGGTGACGGGCGAGGAGTCGGAGACCATCACGGTGGAGATCCAGGGCGAGCCGGATGGTGACTGATTCGGGGGAAACTGTCTTTGGCGATGGACTGGGTGAATCGCCGGGGATGATGTGGGCGAATATTGGTCAGACCATGGGTG
The DNA here is from genome assembly GCA_964543335.1 of uncultured Phycisphaeraceae bacterium. GTDB lineage: Bacteria > Planctomycetota > Phycisphaerae > Phycisphaerales > UBA1924 > JANSXG01. The sequence goes on from CAZIXS010000037.1 coordinate 9,498, forward strand.
AGCCCTCTCGAAAAATCCCTGCAACTTCGGCTTGGGGGGGCAATATCACGGTGTGGCGTTCGTAGGGCGTGAAGCCCGGGCGGATTGGCCGGGGGCTATCGGCGTGGCCGGCGAAAATGGCCGGGGCACGATCCGCCACCGCGGTTGTGTTTGGCGGCATCCACGGGTGAGACGAAAGGACTTCGCAAGTGACTACGATCGACTCCCGACCTGGTGTACTCTCTCGCCCTGTATCTGTTCAGGTCGAGGAGGCGCCCGTGGGTTCGGATTCGGTGTACGAGATCATCGAGGATTTGCCCGAGTTCACGGACGAGGCCACGGCTCTGATCACCCCGGAGCAGGCGATGCGTGTGCGGGCGGTGCCGCTGCGGATCCAGGGGGCGCGGCTGATCGTCGCGATGCTGGATCCGGACGACGATGCGGCGGCGGACGAGTTATCGGTCACTGCGGGGCGCCCGATCACCCGCAAGCGGGTCGAGGAAAGCCTGCTGCGTGAGCTGCTGCGGGTGGCCTACGGGACCACTGCGGCGGATATGGCGGCGCGGCTCGGGGGCGAAGAGTCCTCGGACATGGACTCGACGCTGGCCAACCTGGAGGCGATCGACGCGGACGAGCTGCACCGGATGGCGGAGCAGCCGACGCTGATCAACCTGGTCAACCTGATCATTCTCGAGGCGATCCGGTCGCGGACGAGCGATATCCATGTGGAACCGTTCGAGCAGACGCTGAGCGTGAAGTACCGGGTGGATGGTGTGCTGCACGAGCAGAACCCGCCTCCGAAGCGGCTGCAGCCGGCGATCACGAGCCGCATCAAGATCATGGCGGGGATGAACATCGCCGAGCGGTATGTGCCTCAGGATGGCCACATCACGCTGCGGTTTGAGGGGCGCAAGGTCGACATCCGCGTCAGCACGGTGCCGACGATCTACGGCGAGTCGATCGTGATGCGTATCCTCGACAAGGATGCGATCAAGCTGGACCTGCAGGCGCTGGGCATGAGCGATGACCATCGCAAGACGATGGATCGGCTGATCAACCTGCCGCACGGCATGGTGCTGGTCACGGGCCCGACGGGTTCGGGTAAGACGACCACGCTGTACGCGAGTCTGATGCGCCTGTTCTCGCCAAGCAAGAAGATCATCACGATCGAAGACCCGGTGGAATACGAACTGAACGGGATCAACCAGATCCCGGTGAACCCGAAGCGCGGTCTGACCTTCGCGACGGGGCTGCGGTCGATCCTTCGTCAGGACCCCGATGTGATCATGGTCGGTGAGATCCGCGACGGTGAGACGGCGGAGATCGGTGTGCGATCGGCGCTCACGGGTCACTTGCTGTTCAGCACGCTGCACACCAACGATGCGGTGTCGGCGGTAGGCCGCATGATCGACATGGGCATCGAGCCGTACCTGCTGGCGAGCGTGCTGGAAGGCATTCTGGCGCAGCGGCTGGGTCGGCGGATCCGGCCTGATGCTCGGCACGAGGTTGAGCTCGATGAGGCGACGCAGCACCGTCTGCAGCCCGACGAGCTCAAGATGTTCGAGCGCGAGGACGGGCGGTATGTCGCGTACGAGGGGCGCGGTTCGGGCAAGGACGGCGACACCGGCTACGAGGGGCGTATCGGGTACTTCGAGCTGCTCGAACTCACGGGCTCGCTGCGGGCGGCGATCAGCGATCGTCGCAATGCGAGCGAACTGCTGCGCCTGGCGCCGAAGTCGCACCGCACGATGCGGACCGACGGGCTGATCAAGGCGGCGAAGGGGTACACGACCGTTGAGAATGTGCTCCGTGCCACGCAGGATGCGGACATGGGTGAGGCCTGAACCGGTAGGATCGCGCGAACCACTGATGCCGATATATCAATACCAGAGCATGAAGCCGACCGATGGCGGACCCGCGACCATCGAAGCGCCGGACCGCGCTGCGGCGGTGCGTGCGCTTGTCGCGCGTGGGGTGACCCCGACCAAGGTTGAACTGATGGGGCGGGCCGGCGGCAAGCCGATGGCCCGCAGCGGCGCGTCGGGCGGCGGGTTCTCGCTGCGGATCGGCAATTCGCCGATGAACCGCAGCGAGATGGCGTCGCTCATCGGTGAATTGGCGACGGCGGTGCAGGCGGGGCTTCCGATCGTGCCGGCGCTCAAGACGATTGCGGGGCAGGGCCGCACCGAGGCGCAGCGGAAGATGCTGGACCGGATCATCGAGGATGTGGAGCGAGGTCGCTCGCTGGCGGACTCGATGCGGGCGGTCGGCCCGCCGTTCTCGGCGCTGGTGACGAACCTGGTGCAGGCTGGCGAGGTGTCGGGTCGGCTTGGTGAGGTGCTTGGTCAGGCGGCGCTGCTGCTGGACCGGGATCTGAAGCTTCGTCGGTCGCTCACTTCGGCGCTGATGTACCCGGCGATCCTGACGAGCTTCATCGTGATCGCGATTGTGATTCTGGTGACTTTCATCGTGCCGAGCATCATGAGCTCGGTGAACCTGCCGCCGGAGCAGATGCCGATGCCGACGGTGGTGGTGATGGCTGCGGCGGACTTTGTCGGGTCATATTGGTGGTTGCTTGGATTGCTGGTGGCGTTCGGGTTGTACTTCCTGTCCCGTGCGATGCGGAACACGGCGACGCGGCTGAAGATCGATACTTTCCTTGTGGGCCTGCCGGTGCTGGGTCGCCTCCTGCGGGATATCGCGGTGGCGCGGTTCACGCGGACCTTCGGCACGCTGGCGGGGGCGGGCTTGCCGGTGATTACTTCGCTGAAGATCACCAAGGGCACGCTGGGCAACAAAGCGCTCGAGCGCGTGATGGATGATGTGTGCGACGAGGTGAGCCAGGGTCGCACGATCTCCGAGCCACTGGAGAAGAGCGGGTATTTCCCGGCGCTCTTGATCCAATTGATGCACCTCGGCGAGAAGACGGGCACGCTGGATGACATGCTGCTGCGAGCGGCGGATGCTTTCGAGGAGCGGACGCAGGCGAGCGTGAAGCTGTTCACGCAGGTGTTGCCGCCGCTGCTGATCGTGGTGCTCGCAGGCGTGGTTGGATTCGTTATTCTCGCGGTGATGCTGCCCTTGATTGAGATGCAGAACGCGATCGGTGGGGCCTGATACACACACCCGGCGCGGTACGCCGCGGCCATAGATGAACTGGAGACTGACTCGTGACGACGACCAAGAAGACCAAGCGACGGGCGATGCGCCGCGGTTTCACGCTGATTGAGGCGATTGTGATCGTGGTGATTCTGGGGGTTCTGGCGGCGGTGATTGCGCCGCGTCTGCTCAGCCGCGTGGGTGAGAGCCGTTCGGCGGTGGCGAAGCAGCGAGCGAGCGTGCTGCGTGGCAGCATGGACCTGTTTCTGGTGGATCACAGCACAAAGATCGGGCGTGAGAACCTGACGATCCGGGTGCTTTCGGAGCGTCCGAGCTTCATCGATGCCGCGGATTACAACGCGTACCAGAACCCCGAGGACATCATCGACCCGTGGGGGAACGAGTACATCCTCGAGTACCCCGGTCGCGACGGGAAGGATTTCTCGATCATCAGTTACGGTGCGGACGGGCAGCCCGGCGGCGAGGGCGAGGCGGCGGACATCATCGTCCCCTGATCGCGTGGAGAGACCTTGAGATCGATCGCGGTTCCATCATGGCCTTCATCGCATGGGCGCCGAGCGTTCACCCTCATGGAGGTGATCGTGGTGCTCATTGTGATGTCGATCGCGCTCGGGATGCTCGTTCCTCGGATCTCGATCTCGTCCCGCCGGCAGACGGAGAACACGGTTCGCGCGGTGGCGTCGCTGGTGGCGCTGTGCGCGCAGCGGTCGGTTGGCGGGTCGGAGATCACGGCGCTCGTGTACGACGAAGACGAAGAAGGGTGGACGCTTTATGTTGAAGTGCTCCGGCAGGAGCGTGGCAACTACGATCGCACCGATCGCGAGTGGCGGAGAGACCCCTTTGCGCCGGAGGTTCGCCTGGATACCTGCCGCGTGCAGCGGATGACGGTGGACGGCGTGGCCTTCACTGACGAGTCGTTCCGGATGGTGTTCGAGCCGGGGGTTCAGCGTCCTCAGGTTTCGATGACGATTGTCGAAGGCACGAGCGAACCGGAGGGTTACCAGCGCTCGGAGCAGCGGGTGTGGCAGATCGATCTGCCGTCGTACGCGCTGCGTCCGGTGATCAGCGGGCTGAGCACCGGGGAGACGCAGATCGAAGCCCCGCAGCCCATCGATCTCGATGCGCTCGGCCGTGTTGAGGAGTCGTGGTGAGCATGTGGCCGGCACGAGGGGGCTTTGTCCTGCTGGATGCGATCGTCGGCAGCGTGCTGATGGCGGTGGCGCTGGTGGTGATCATCGGTCTGAATTCGTCGGCGTTGAAGGCACAGCGAGACGGTGAGTTTCGTCAGGATGCCGCGATGCTGGCGGACGAGTTGTTGGAGCAGGTGGTGGCGGTGGGGCCGGATCAGTTCCGGCGGGTGTTCGGTGAGCGTGGCACCTGCGAGCCGCCGTTTGAGATGTATCGGTACGAGATGGAGATCCGGTCGGTCGGCGCGGGTGATCCGTACGAGGTGACGGTCACGGTGAGCTGGGATGATCTGGCCATGCCGCGCCGGTTTGTGGTGCAGACGCTGATCGCCCCTCGCCTGGGTGATGATCCTGACCCGATCCGTGAGCCCGAGTCCACGATGGAGCGCCCGTGATGGTGATGAGGAGCGATTCATCGCGGCGCGGCATGACGCTGATCGAGCTGATCGTCGGCATCGTGATTCTGTCGATGGTTGCCGCGGCGACGGCGTTCACGGTGAGCCGGTCGGTTCGCTCGTCGAGCGCCGCGGAAAGCCGCGAGCAGGTTCGCGCCTCGGCGCATCTGGTCGCCGAGCGTGTGGCCCAGGATGTGGCGGGCGTGCTGCGTGATGGGGATCTGTATTACGCGCGGGTGCTGCTGCTCGACGGCGAGGCCGAGGTGGTGGGAGCCGAAGGTGTGCGCTACCGCACGAGGGCCGACGAGCTGCTGCTGTTCAGCCAGTCGCCGGTGTCAGCGCGGAGCAGCAACCGTGGCCAGCTCGGCGAGACCGGCGAGGGCGGGGAGTTTGAGGTGCAGTACCGCTTGGCGACGCGCCAGTCCGGTGTGGGCGGGCGGAGTTACTCCGAGCGCGGGCGGGTCTTCTTTGAGGATCTGGAAACCGGCGAGGCTGGCGTGCTGTGGCGCCGGGTTGACCCGCAGCCGGACGACACGCCCGACGGCGGCGGCATGGTCTTCCCGGTGATGGAGGGCGTGACCGAGTTTTCGGTGGAAGCGCTCGATGTGGACCGCTGGGTGACCGAGTGGGATTCGGACCGGCAGGGGTATCCTCACGCGCTTCGCGTGACGGTGCGCGTGGTGGAGCCGGAGTCGTTCGGCTCACCGCGTCGCGAGGCGATTGCGCGGAAGACGATCGCGATCGATCGCGTGCCGCTGCCTTATGTGTTCGTGGCTCCTGAGGATCGCGGCGAAGACGAGGAGGGCCAATGATGGTTGCTGCTCGTTCGGTTCGTCGTGCGCGGGGTCAACGCGGCTTCGCGGTGGTGCTGGTGCTGCTGGCCATCGGGATCGCCTCGGTGGTGCTGGTGTCGCTGCAGGTGAGCGCGATGCGTCAGGCGATGTCCGGCCGCGAGAGCGCGGCGCGCGTGAAGGCCAAGTGGGCGGCGCGGGCCGGGCTGGAGGCGGTGATCGCCCGCCTCGCGAGCGAGACGCAGTCGCCGAGCGAATCCTCGGGGTACGCCGCGATGGACGACATGGTTGAGGTCTCGATCGGTGAGCTGGAGGGGGTGACCTGGAGCATCGAGCACTGGGAAGGCGATGTGATGTACACGGGTCCGGAGGATCCGCACGCCAAGGTCAACATCAATCTCATGGAGTTTGATGACCTGATGGAACTGCAGGGGATGACCGAGGATGTGGCCGACGCGATCGTTCGCTGGCGCGGCGGCGATCCGGAGGCCGGCGAACTCGGCGGGTACGAATCCCTGAACATCACGCCTCGGAACGGGAATTTCCGATCGATCCGCGAACTGGAGCTGATCCGCAATGTGGATCCGCAGTTATTGCGCGGTGAGGACTGGAACCTCAACGGCCGTCTTGATGAGAATGAGAACGATGGCGATCTGACCTGGCCCCCGGACAACGCCGACGATGTGCTCGACGCGGGCTGGTCGGAGTTCATCACGGCGGCCTCGATTGATGAGGGACTGGCGTTTTCGGGTCAGGAACGGCTGTATCTGCCGGAAGCGGCGGAAAGTGACCTGCAGCTGCGGGTGCCGGGGATCACCACACTGCAGGCGCAGGCGATTCTGGCGTACGCTCTGACGGCGGATTCGCTTGATGCTTTCCTGTCGACTCCACTGACGCAGTTGGCCCAGCAAACGGGCGAGTTCAATCCTGCGGAACTCAGAGCGATCCAGGCTCTGACGCTCGATCAGCAGAACGATCTGCTGGCGGAAGCGACGATGCGGGACCCTGAACTGGGGCCCGCTCCGGGGAAGGTGAACCTGAACCTGGTGCGCCGGGAGACGCTGGACTACATCTCGATCTTTCGAGATGCTCCGGGGTTTGCGGACCAAATTGTGTTTGTCCGCAATCAGAGGCCCCAGGGGTTCGTACACATCACAGAACTGCGTGAGTTGGGGATTCCGGTGCAACAAATTGCCGGGTTGCGACCATACATTGATGTGCGAAGCAATGCGTATGTTGTCACCTCGCGTGGGGTGGATGTGGCTTCGGGCCTTGAAGTTGAGATCCAGGCGACGGTCGCACGGACCGGTTTGCCCATCGTGATCACGGAGATGACCATTCGGTGAGCCAAAGCCCGAACAACGAAACATCGTCCCGGAACGGGTCGTCGAAGACTTCCTCCCGCGCGCGACGCGTCCTGGTGGCGCAGCGGGCTGGCAGTTCGTGGCATCTGCTGGTCGCCGAGGCCGCAAGCCCGGACGGTCGCAAGGCGCGGGTGCTGGAGGCTGCGTCGGGCGGGAGTGATCCTGCGAGCGCGGTGAAGGACCTGACCGAGAAGCACCGTCCGGATGCCACGATCGGCGTGTTGACCTCCGGCGAGGCGGTCTGCCGCGTCGTTGAGGTGCCGGAAGGCCATGACGCTGAACTGAGTGAGGCGGCGGGGCTGCTGGCTGAGGCGGAACTGCCTCCTTCTATAGAAGCGCACCGCAAGGCGGGCGGGATCGTCCCGCTGACGGCGGCGCCGGGGTTCCGCTCGGCGATGCTCGTCGGGTGGCCCAAGCGTGCGACTGCGGTCGACTCGCCCGTGCCTTGGGTGTCGTGGTCGAGCGAGGTGGTTGGCCTGGCCGAGCTGTTGCTGATCGCGCGGGTCGGCGGGGCAACGGGGCCGCGCGTGGTCGGGAGTCTGGACCGGGAGAACGGCTGCATCGGCGTGGTGGGGTCCGGTGCCGAGGGTCACGCGCTGCGGACGGTGCTGGAAGACGCATCGGAGCCGGAGTCGTTCGCGGCCGCGGCGGATCGGTGCCTGCAGGGCGTGGGCCAGAAAGTGAACGCGTCTTCGGTGCCGGTGGCGCACATCAGCCGCTCGCTGCTGATCGAGCCGGAGGTGCGATCGGCGATCGCCTCGGCGGTTTCGGGCGTGCGCGATGATGACGGTTGGTTCGCGTCGTACGGCGTCGCGCTCGGTGTGGCGTGCGCCGCGTTGCGATCGGGTTCGGCCTCGTCGGCGCTGTTTGATCTGCGGACGACCCCGGCGGAGCTGAAACGATCCTTGCCGGAACGGGCGCTGATCGCGCTGCGCAGCCCGGCGGTCGCTGGCGGGGTGATCGCGGCAGCGATTCTGCTGGCGCTGCTGATCCCACTGGGTGTGTCGTACGCGCGACTGTCGATTCTTGACGCTCGCATCGCTGAAGCGGAAGACGCGCTGGCGAAGAGCGAAGTGTTGGCGACCTCGGATACCGAGGAAGCCAGCATGACCTTCCGTCAGCGTGTGGCCATCTACCGTGAACTGGATCGCCAGCGTTGGCCGATGGCGAAGCTGCTCGCGGATATCTCCGCGGCTCTTCCCGCGATGTCGCCCAGCGAACTGACGCTCGTGGATTCGATCAACATCAGCAGTTCCAGCGGGTTCCGGGTTGAGGGTGTTATGGATTCGGTCTCGCTCGTGAACCTCGCGAGCAGTGAACTCTCCTCTTCACCGATCTTCTTCAACGCGAAAGTGAGCGAGTACAGCCAAGTTGCGGATGCAAACGGTGCGCTCGAATTCAGTGCGGGCGGAAGGATTGTCAGTCCATTCCACTTGGATACCGCGTTCTTTGATTACTCGCAGACGAATGTCGCCGAGCGGATCTATGAGAGCGAGGACACCGAGGTCTGGCGTCCAGGTTCGCCGGTGATCACGGCGGTGACGCGTCCGGACACGGCGTCCAGCCGTGCTTCGAGCCGGCCGCGCAGCACGGGTTCGACGGCGAGCCGCCCGACCGGGCGTACGCCGGTTTCGACGGGCAGCGGTTCCTCGGGAGGCGGTTCGAGCGGCTCGTCCACGGAGGTGGCTTCTGCGGACGGCGGTGCGTCGAGCGATGCACGGACCGAGCGTCGAGAGATGTTCCAGGGTGGAAGCCGCACGGGCGGGGAAGAAGAGCCCGCGCCGATCCCCGAACCGCTGACGGATGCTCAGATCGCGGAGTTCAACCAGCTCGAGGCGATGAAGGAGAGCGTCGCGAGGCGGACCGCCGCACGCCAGGAGGGTGTGAGCGACGCCGACAAGCGTCGTCTGGAAGACGAATCGAACAAACTCCGGGCCCGAGCTCGTGAAGCGCAGCAGGGGGGTGGATGATGACTTTGCAGGAGAGGATTGCTGCGTTGCCTCGTGCCGTGTCCTGGTTGATTCTGACCGTCATCGTGCTGGTCGGGTTCTTCCTTGTGGTCGATCCAGTGCTGGCGGCGATCGACAGGAATGGCGGGGCGGCGGAAACGAAGGTCGCCCGTCTCGATGAGCTGAACAGCCAACTCGCGGCCCGCGAAGATGACCTGCGTACCATCGCGATGGGGAAACGCCGTCACGGACCGATCGCGCCGCTTCGCCCGGTTGGAGAAGCGGACCAGCGAGCCGAAGTGGCCATCGCGGAAGTGACGATGGACCTTGAATCCATCGCATCGACGAATCTTGGGAAGTCCGAGTCGGGTTTCGATGCTCCGGGACAGGAGTTTGCCCGCCTCTTTTCGTTGACACCCAATCAGGAAATCGTCCGACTGAGATTTTCCTTCAGCTTCACCGCGACCCCCGAGGATGCCGCGGAAGCCTTGCGACGCTTCGAGTCGTCTCCGGCGTTTCATGCCGTGTCCGCGGTGAACCTGCGTCTGGCCGGGCAGGATGAGCGACGGCTCACTGCCCGGTTCGAACTTGAAACGTGGGCGATCTCTGATCGTGGAGGCATGCGATGAACGAGAGGCATGTGGATTATCGCGCTCTCGCGTCCTCCGTCGGCCTGCTGGGCTGGTTCGCGGTGGTGATGCTGATCGTCGCGCTCTACATCGGCGTTCGCTCGGCCATCCCGATGGCGTCGGACTTCTTTGCGACGGTGGATACCAGCGGGGCGGTCGAGGAGAGCGCGGATGCCGCGAAGAACATGGAGTTGTTCGAGCAGGCCTCGCTGAAGGACGCGGAGCGGTTCATCGGTCGCTCGGTGTTCTTTGTGCCACCGGCTCCGGTTCCTCCGCCGCCTCCGCCGCCGCCTCCTCGGGAGCCTGTGGAACGAACTCCGCCACCCGATCCGGGGCCGCCGCCTGCTCCGTCGGTTTATGGAGGCCCGAAGATTGCCTTTGTCTGGAATGACCAGGTGACCTTCGAGAACGACATGACGCTGACGGTTGGCGGGGAAGGCCAGAGCGGTGTCGAGGTGCTCTCGACGAATCTGCCTTGGTCCGTGAAGCTCCGCTGGCGTGAAGTCGAGTTTGATGTGCAGCTTTTTGAACGAACGACCCAGAATTTCCTGGTGCAACCGGAAGACGACGAAGACCAGACCGGTGACCGGTCGGGAGACCTCTGAATGACGCTGATACGAAACATGTTCGCCTTGCCGGTGCTTTCGACCTCGCTGCTGCTGAGCGCGGCGGGGATGACGGCGACGGTGCACGCGCAGGATGCCGGCGAACCCGAGGCGCAGGAGCAGCCCGCCCAGCCTGTCGAGACCGGTCCCAACGGGCGACGGATGACCAACGGCAAGACGACGACGCTGGCGTTCGACAATGTGCCGGTCAGCCGCCTGCTGCCGTTCATCGTGGAGTCCACCGGCAAGGTGGTGCTGCCCCGGCCGGAGATCCTGACTCGGCGCGTGACGGTCATTTCCGACAAGCCGCTGCCTCAGAATGTTGCGCTGGATTATGTGTTTCTTGCGCTGCAGCAGGACGGCGTGGGCATCGTGGAGACCGAGGACCTGATCATTCTGCGTCTGATCGAGGAGATTGATCGGCAGGATGTGCCGGTGATCGGTCCGGATCAGTCCGTGCTGGGGCGTACGGATCTGGGCTCGATCGCGGAGAAGGTGTATCAGCTGCAGCACTCGAGCGCGGAAAACCTCGAAGATGTGCTGACGGATGACCAGGCGCTGCCCGATTACGCCCGCATCGCGTTCGATCCGGATTCCAACTCGGTGGTGGTGCGGGGCAACATCGCGCTGCTGCAGCGGATGGAGCGTCTGATCGATGCGCTGGATCGTCCGGCGACGGCGAACCTGGTGTCGGCGACCTTCCGTTTGCGTTACGCCGATGCGACGCAGATCGCCGAGAACATCAACGAGCTGTTTGTGGCCGATGAGCGCAGCGAGGAAGAGATCGCTCGGCAGTTCTTCAACCGCAACCGTGGGCGAGGCGGCAACGATGACGAGAACCAGGGCGCCTCGACTTCCTCGAGTCTGCGGGTGACGGTGAATGTCACGCAGAACTCGGTGGCGGTGCTGGGCGAGGAGACCGTGATCGATCAGATCCGGACGCAGATCGAGAACGAGTGGGACCTGCCGATCCGGCCCGACGATGTGATCCCCAAGACCTACGACCTGAAGCACTCGGACCCGGTGAAAGTGGCCGACCTGCTGACGGAACTGTTCGGCTCGGGCACCAGTGGGACCGCGAACACGGGCGGCGGGCGGAACGCCAACAACAACGCTCCTTCATCCGGACAGGGTGTGGGGCGTCTGGCCGGGCAGTTCAGCTTCGTGGCGATCCCCGAGGGCGGGCGGATCATGGTGATCGCCAAGAGCCCGGACAACCTCGCGGCGATCGATGAGATCATCGCGGGCATCGATCAGCCCGTAGACGCGGGTCTGCCGGAGATCATCGAACTCAAGCACGCTAACGCCGAGGAACTGGCGGAGCAGCTGAACACGCTGCTCGCGCAGGAGAACACGATCGCGCAGTTGCCTCGGCAGGAGTCGGGGCTCTCGACCACCGGGGCGAGTTCCAGTCCGTTCGCATCTGACGACGGCGACAACACCGCCAACGACACGCAGGACCAGACCAACCTGGTGACTTTCTGGTGGCAGCGGGCTCAGCCGCCGACGGATGTGCGCAACTCGTCGAACCTGATCGGCCGGATCCGCATCGTCCCGGTCTGGCGGCAGAACGCGGTGATGGTGCTGTCGCCGCCGGAGTACCGTTCGTCGATCGGTGAACTGATCGGTTCGCTCGACAAGCCGGGTCGGCAGGTGCTGATCTCGGCGGTGATCGCGGAGGTCTCGGTCAGCGATGACCTGTCGCTGGGTCTGCGCTGGGGCTCGGGCAATATCACACCGTCGAACGGTGACAACGCGATCTCGGTCGGAACGAACACGACCGGCACGCAGAACAATTTCCTGAGTGATCTGTTCGATACCTCGGTGCTGAATGCGTCGGCGGATCTGAACCTGGTGTTCCAGGCGCTGCAGCAGGATGGGGATGTGAAGATCCTGTCCGAGCCGCGGATCTTCACCTCGGACAACCAGGAAGCGGTGTTCTTCGATGGTCAGGATGTCCCGATCATCACGGACACGAACACGACGCAGGACGGCAACATCATTGCCAGCCGCGAGTACCGCGCGGTGGGCATCAACCTGCGGGCTCGCCCGCGGATCACGACGCAGGGCGCGGTTGATCTGCGAGTCAACCTCGAGCTGAGTTCGATTCAGCCGACGGCGACCGAGGATGGATTCTTCATCTTCGACCGACGCGAGACCACGACGCAGCTGATTGTCCAGAACGGTCAGACGGTCGTGATCTCGGGCATCCTGCGCAGCGAAGAGTCCGACATTGTCCGCAAGGTGCCGTTCCTCGGAGATATCCCGCTGATCGGTGCGCTGTTCTCGTCGACCGAGCGGAGCGTCGAGAACGCCGAGTTGGTGGCGTTCATTACACCGATCGTGGTGCAGAACGATGCCGAAGTTGAGCGTCTCAACGAGCCGTTCCGCGAGCGTCTGGACAACCTGCGTCGCCAGTTGAACGATGTGCGCGAGGAGCGTGGTCAGGACCCGATGATGACCGAACCTGCTGGAGTCAACGGCTGATGGATGTGCGCACGGCATTTCGGCGCGGTCTCGCCGCGACCCTGCTGTGTGCTGTGGCGGCGTTGAGCGGAGCCTGCACGGTGACCGAGGTGCGCCCGGTGACGCCGGGCGGCTCAGCCCGGCCAGCCGGATCGGGCTCGAGTGCCCAGCCGATCGAGGTGCCGCTGGATACCTCGGCGGTGGCGCGCGTGGTGAACTCGCGGGTGGTGCTGGCGACCCGTGCGATCGGCGATGTCCCGTTTGACGGGCAGGTGCTGCCGGTGCTTTCGCCGGACGGTCGCTATCTGGCGACGCAGACGGGCGAAGCGCCGGACTGGCCTTCGCTCTTGGGGCTTTCGGGGCAGTCGGTCTCTTCACGCACGCGAGTGGAGGCGTATGACCTGAGTGTTTCGCCGCCTCGACGGATCCGTTGGGCACAGGATTTGCCCTCGGGATGCCTGCTGGGGCGATCCGCGGATGATGCTGGATTTTTGATTGAACGGATCATGCCCGATGCGACGCGGCGCATCGGCAAAGTCAGTTGGGCAACCGGTGGGGTCACCTGGCTGACGGGCGAGGGCGATACCGCCGCGGCGGGGACTCTGGGTTCGGCGGGTGCCGGCAGCGTCTTCGCGACAACACTGCGGACGGAGACGGACCAGCGTCGGCGGCTGCGCATCCGGGCCGCGGAGGGCGTGGACACGCGTGATGAGCCGGGCATCTCCTACCACATGCCGACAGGCACCTCGGATCCGACGCTGATTCTGGCGGTGGCGCAGAGCACGGCGGGATCGGATCTTGTCGCGATCCGTGTCGAGGATTCTTCGCCGTTGAGATCGTATGTGCTGGCCCGGCGACCGATCAGTGCCGGATCAGACCCGCTGATCGCGTATCAGGCGATGTCGCCCTTGCAGTCGCCCTTGCCGCTGTCGCCGGTTGCCGAAGGCGACCAGCCGCCGGGTGTGCTGTTTTTTCATCCGTCGGCGGGACGCATGGCGATCCTCGAACTGGCGACGGGCGCGGTGACGATGCTGGTGGACCAATCGATCGCCGGTGCCTGGCATGTCCGGCGCAGCGAAACGGGTGAGGCGGTGTGGTCGGTGTTTCTGACCAGCCCGCAGGGATTGCAGCACCAGACGCTGGTGCGCCGGGATCGGGTGCTTGAAGCGATGCCAGCCTCGCGCGTGTCGGACGAGGTTTGGGTGGCTCGCTCGACGACGGATCCCGTGCGCCCGTTCATCCTGGTTGGCCCGAGTTCGCGCGATCCGCGTGCGCTGACGCTGGTTGAGATGCGCCCGACCGATCCGCCCCGCTGAGCGTCTCAGCGTGGGGTGATGGCGATGACTTCATTGTCAGCGATGATCGCGAGGCGATCGCCGTGGCACGGGCGGATGCTCGCCAGCCCGGTGAAGCGTCCGAAGGCCGGGAAGATGGCCTGACGCTCGCCGAAAACAAAGACGGGGAATTTCGCGCCGGTCTTGCGACCGAGGCCCGCGGGGCCGCCGAGTTGGAGCCCGGGGTGGATGTGGCCGCAGAGCGCGTAGCCGTCGGTGGTGTTCTGATCGGGTTCGTGATGGAGGGAGAAGGGGCCGAGCGGTTCGCCGGGATTGACGCAGGTGATCCGCAGCGTTTCGGGCGGATCGCCCGATGAGCGGTCGTGGTTGCCCCGGACCAGCAGAAGATCGAGTTGTGCGTGCTGCTCGCGCCAGGCAGCCAAGGCCTCGAGGACGGTCTGGCGGACTCCGGAGCGCGAGTGCAGCAGGTCGCCGAGGATGACGAGTCGGTCGGCGGGGTGATCTTTGAGCAGATCGGTGAGGATGGCGAGGTCGGCGTCGTGCGAGCGTTCCGGGGCGGCGATGCCCGCGCTGCGGAAGGTTTGGGCCTTGCCGAAGTGGGGATCGGCGATGAAGAGGGTTCTGCCGCGGTCCCAGTACGCCGCACGCTGTGGGAGCAGGCGCAGCGATTCCCCGGCGACCTCAAAGGTGATCGAGTTGCCGGGTGAACCGGTGGCATGGTGTGTCGCCCGGGGCATCATCGACGGAGTGTATCCGCCTCGGGACCGGCGGCGTCTTCGAGGCGGAGCACCATCCGCTCGATGCGATCGCGCCAGCTCTCGCTGCTCATGGTCTGGGTTCGCAGACGCTCGGCGTAGAGCGGGAAGGAGAGCGGGGTGAGGCGCTGGGTGGGCACGATCACGATCTTGGAATCGGCGATCCGGTCGAGCGCGTGTCTGAGCCGTGTGACCTCGAGCTGCTCGCTGAGCACTTCGCGCTTGGCCTGATCGAGCAGGAGGTTTGCGGGGTCGAATTCGGAGAAGACATCGAAGAACAGTTCGCTGGAGGCTTGGAGGTGGCGAGCCGGTTTCGATTGTCGCCCGGGGAAACCGGGGTGGATGAGCCCGGCGATGCGGGCGATGTCGCGGAAGCGCCGACGGGCGAGCTGGCTTGAGTTCAGGCAGGCGATGAGGTCGGTGAGCAGATCACGCGGCGCAAGGATCTCGCGCCACTGCTGCTGGGTTCGCTCGAGCGGTGTCTCGCTGAGGAGTTCGACGCCGTAGTCGTTGACCGTGACCGCGAGCGAGAGCGGGGCGCTGCGCGTGAGGCGGAAGGCGAGGAGCGCGCCGAGGCCTTCGTGCACGAGTCTGCCCTCGAAC